>NZ_JAEINI020000020.1:0-30706 GCF_016343785.1 Alishewanella maricola
GTTGGAGTGCCCTGATGCGTGCTGAAAAAGCCTGAATCTGTAAGGTTGGAGAAGAAGGCTCTTTCATTAAAATTCAATACTCTTAAACCATCTTCGTCTAAAGCCTCCGCCGCTATGAGTAGGCTACCATCTTCAAGATTACTATAAGTCAGTTCAACTCGCTTTAGTTTGCCGTGAGGTGTTGGTTCGTATTCAACCTTTAAATTATCTTCTACTACTTTATTGTCAATCTTACCGATAACCTTCAATTCATTTGCACCCTTAATAAATGGGACTTCCCAAACTAATCCTGCGGCAGGGAAGATCGTTACGTCTCGTTTTTTTACACCTAAGCTTTGGCCATTTAAAAATAGCTCTGCAGTGTTGGTATTGCAGTAAACTCTTACTGGTCGGCCATTTTTTGAGCCCTGACGCTTTGTCCAAGTTTTTGACATAATGTAGCAAAAAGGAGTGTCTGACCAATAGCTGGCAAATACGTAATAGGCGTCTTTGGGTTTGCCGTCTCGTGTTAATAGTCCCTTTTGATTAACGTAAGGGATGGGGTTTTCAGGTCGAAGCGGTGTAGCAAAGTCCCTGAATGCCCACTGTGCATTGCCCGCAAAACCCGGTGTTGACTCTGAAAGTTTTAGATGCCAGTCGAAAAGGTCAACGATGTAACTTTCGTTCCAGTCTGAAGCGTTGGCAATGCTTGTTGTGCCAGCTTGATTCATCGCATCTTGAGCACTGACTTGCATTTCATTAAATCCGTTTTGGCCTATTGGGCTTTCTGTATGACGGCCTACATGGCTTGAACCACCGTATTCCATATGAATAAAGTGTGGATACTGTTTCATTGTGGCAGCTAAAGCGTCGCCATACTGACCATAAGCGCCACCATACCAACCCATCCAGATGGATGGTGAGTAGGCATCGACAATATCAGCTCCAGGAGGATATTTTCGCAAAGTCGTTAGACGAGATTTATCTAACATCTTTACTAGGGCGTTCAACTTTCGCAAATACGGGGTAACTATTTCAGGGGAGCCTCCGCCAGGAAAATCTTCCTCCCAATCCATCTCATTCCCAAGTGACCAAAATGCTATGCTTGGATGATTGTAATTTTGTTTAATCTGTTGTTTGAGATAGCGTTCAGTATTGTATTCCCACTCTTTGCCGCCTTTACCGCCTCGAACCCAAGGTAGTTCATCCCATAAAATCAAACCGAGTTCATCAGCTGCATGGTAAATCTCAGGATCTTGCGGATAATGTGCCAGTCGGACGAAGTTTGCGCCCATGGCTTTAATTTGCTGCATATCGGCACGATGTTGCTCATTGCTCATAGCGGAACCTTTCCCAGCAATCTCTTCATGCCTATGGGTGCCCCGGATCAACAGTTTTTTTCCGTTGAGAAAAAAACCTTGATGAGGTCGCATTTCAAACCATCGATAGCCAAAACGCTCATCTATTTGATCAAGCAGATTACCTTCTTTATCGTATATTGCAGCTTGTAATCGATAGAGTTTTGGGCTGTCTACTGACCAAAGTTCTGGGTTAAAGATGTTTGGCATTTTGATCTGAAATGTTTGTAATTGGCTTTCAAATTCGATTGATTGTTGGTTCAATGCGACTTCCGAATTATCTGGAGCCAGAATTTTGCTTTTAAGTATTAGCGTTCTACGCTCCAGATTTGTTGAATTAATCGTGATGGAAAACTCGGTGCCAGGCTTTCCGGTTTGAACTTGGGAAGTACTAACTTCAAGCTGCTGTAAAAATGTGTCCGGCAAAGTTTTCAACCACACGTCTCTGGTGATGCCTCCGAACAGCACAAAATCTGCTTTTTGTGAGGGAATAAGATTGGGGTTATAGCTGTTATCAACCCGAACCAAAATCTCATTAACGTTCTCTTGCAACAACCAGGGGGTCAGCTCTATGTCAAATCCGAGATAACCGCCTACATGCTCACCTGCCAAATGGCCATTTACGTATACACTGCTACGCATATTGGCACCTTCAAAATGCAGAATACGCCGTTGTTTAGTCGCTGGAGTCAGGCTTGTACGATACCAGCTGGCACTTCGCCTGTATCCAGGTAATGGATCAATTGAATCTGTTGTATTCCAACTATGAGGAAGCTCAACGGATTGCCAGTTTTTTTGTGCTAAAGCTACATTAACATCTGTTGTGTGATGTTGTAGATATTGCCAGTTCTTATTGAATAGCTGTGTTTGCCGAAGATTCATATGTGCGTCATTCGCATGGGCTTGAACTGAAGTCGTGCTCAAAAAAGCCAAAAGTAGCATTAAGAACGCATAAATAATGCGGCCGGAGATACTTTGAAGTAACAATGGAATATCAGAATTTCTTGCTATAACCATCAGAAGTTCTCCGACCTTTTTCAAATAATGCCAGCTCTGTTTTAATATGCACAGAGACTAAATTCAGAAGTACTTGCAGCGATTGGCTGGGGTAAACCAAATAACAATGCACATTGGGCGCTCGTGGTAGGGTACGCATCCAAAATATCTTGATACTCAGAGGCTGGAATATCATAGGCTCTAGCCAGATCAGGTAGCACAGGAATTAACCGAAAGAGCTCAATCTGCCGTTCCTGTTTACCATTCCAATTTTGAGAGCTCTTTGTGCGAGTCAGTATGTATTCGATAGCAGCTTTTATTGTTGGCGACTCAGCTTGGGGGTGATTCCACAAATCAAGGCCGACTTTGGGTGCTATGGCTGCCAAACCGACAAACGCCTGCAGATTAAATACACTGTAATGAAATGGACGGGTACGACTTAATTCGTGAGGTTGTTGACCGTCTTTTTCAACTTGTTGCTTAAGTAGCTTAGTCGCATGTTTAACTTGCTGGTGAGCAATGTCATGTTTCCCTACATAAAAAGCCACTATAGCGGTTTGTAATGCATAAAAAGTTGCGTGGTTGTTGTGTGTGTTTCGCTCTTCAATGCCAAGAGGGCTGTTAATCAGCCAATCCAGATAGGTTGAAAACCACTGTTGTAACTTTCTGTTATCGACGTCGCTTAATGCCGCAGACGACTGAATTAATCGGATGCCGTCAATTACTCGGTATAGATACCACATATCAATAATACCAATACCGCGGCCATCGGTTATACCAGGTATAGCCTGAGCATAGTTTAAATGAGGGTTCATATAGGTGGCTTCATCCAGAAACCAAGCTTTTATTAAAGTGGCTGTTTTTTGCGCATACTCGGGTTTGTCCGTAAAAAAATACGCGGTTGCAAGGGTAGTTACTGCATCACTAAATTGCTTAAATGCAACTTTGTCTTGCTCCGGTTCTCGTGACGCTGGGTTAATCTTTCCATCGATTTTGACCCATGGTTTACCGTCGGCTTTAGTCGGATCGGGCCACCAATAAGGACCAAAGCTAAAGTAATCGTGTTTATTCCCACTGGCTGGCAAAATGCTTTTATTTACGATGGTAAATATGGGTACAGATAATAATTCAGTTGCTGCCTTATCTAAGAAAGCTATGGCTGACAGCGTTCTGATGTCACCTTGCTTTGCCCGTAGCTTTGTCTGTTGTAGCGCTGACTCAGATAATCGGATAGGTTCGTTCAAATACGTTTTTGCAAGTAACTCAGCGTCTTGTTGAGCATGACAAATAAATGCCAAGAAAAACATCATGCAACTAAGTGCAGTTGAAAAGATTACATTCATACCGTCACCTATTAGTTTGCGTTTCGCCCTAGCTTTATAACTTCAGATGCCGCAAGCAGGAATGCACCTGTACCATAAAGTTGAGTATCAAGTTCAGTGGCGCTACCAGGCGCATAAGCAACTTGTTGTACCCAACCAATCCTACCATTATCGTTTACACTGTTAACTAATGACTGCCAACCCTTTTCTATTGCGGGTACAAAGGTTGCTTTATCTAGCAGGCCTTGATTTACTCCCCATGCCAGACCAAATACTAACAAGCCAGTGCCACTAGATTCAGGTGTTGCTGTGCTATTGTTTTCTAAGAGTGATGATGGCCAACTGCCATCAACATTTTGAAGTGCTAATAATCGGTTACTCATGTTAGTGAACAGCTCCACATACCGTGAGCGAGGTGTAAAGTCTTCAGGTAAGTATGAAAGTGTTCTTGCCAAACCAGCAAGTACCCAACCATTACCTCTTCCCCAGTAAATAAGCTGTCCTTGTGGGTCTTTACGCTCAAAGTACCGGCTATCTCGTAAATAAAGTTGTTGTTCTGAACGGTATAAATAGTCTGTTGCCAACCAGAATTCTTTATCCATAAATTCAAGGTATTTGTTGTCGCCAGTTAGTTCTGAAAGTTGAGCAAATACCGGAGGTGCCATAAAAATTGCGTCCGCCCAGCACCATCGTTGTGTGCACCAAGGGTCGTCATATGTGCGGTAAGCAAGCTCAATATTCTCATGCTCTGTTGCTTCAAAATTGAGTGTTCTCTGGCTCGGATGTGCGACTACCCAATCTAGCGTATTTTTGAGATGCCGAATCATATTGGGGTTTTTATACTGTCGATATAAGTCCATGTAGACTTGGCCAATGGCGTGATCATCAGCGTGATAAACTCGGGGGCCTAATTGCCAATCATTTACCGCTGAAATATTACGAACGGTTTGGTGATATATTTCATTTTCAGAGGCTAAAGCCCAAGCTGAGAGACCGATATGCAAAGTCGCGTATATCCAGCCTTGAGGCAACGCACTCGCTCGATCTTCAACCCGCATTTGATTTGAACGAATGTCATATTGAGCTAGCTGCCAATCAGCAACTTGATTAGCAACCTGTGTAATTGCTTCAGAAGTTAATGCAGAGCTATAAGTTAGAGAGGCTGTACCAGGTTTTTGGTATTTAATAGGTTTGTACCAGGTAGCAATAGGATGTTGATCCTTTGCGACACTATTATTCGCATCGTTATTATGCTCTGAAGTGCAGCTAGAGCACAGTGTAACGCTGGCCAAAGCCAAGCCAGTAAGAAATTGTTTCATACAAATCTCCTTTGTCTTTTTTAAAAATTTGCCACAATAGTTATGATTTCTGGCAAGGTGGCATTACCAATTTTATTAGGTTATAGTCTGCTTAAAAAAAAGTCTACGATTATTTGAAACACAGGGGGAGTTAATGAAGACCATACCATTGATCGCATGTATGACATTACTAGCTGGCATCCAAGTAGCAGCAAAGGAATTGAAAAATGTGGCGCCAACAGAGTGCAAGATGTCATTTAAAGTCACAAACACCTTAGCGCAATATCGCGCCAGCGCTCCGATTTATATACCTTTAAAACAGCTAGGTTGTCATTCAATTTATAAAGATACCTCAGACTACTTCACTAAAATATCTGGTGAACCAATCCAAAACCAGCAGATTGACAATGATCATGATGGTATTGTCGATTCCATACTTTTACTTGCTGATTTCGAAGCTAATACCTCGCAGACTATAGAGTTTACTTCTTTATTGCACGGTCGGTTACGCTTATCTCAGACTCAAAAGACACAAGCGGAAATGGCTGTGAGAATTGGCGGTAGTCGGGGTGAAGATGGTGTGTACAGCGGTGGGCATTACCAGCAGGTGAATGAAATGACCAAACCTGAAGATCATGTAATTGGTAATAAATTATTTAAATATGAAGGATTTGGATGGGAATCTGATCAGATTGCATATCGTTTTTATTTTGATGAGCGTGGGCTAATCGATATTTTTGGCAAACTGACTACAGATTTAGTTTTACAAGACGTTGGTCTGGATGGCAGTGATTATCATGCTCTTGCCGACTGGGGGATGGATATATTAAAAGTTGGATCTTCACTAGGTCTCGGGGGTATTGCTGCCTGGCAAGATAATACTTTGATTCCACCAACAGTCTTAAGTTCTCAATCTGTAAAGTTGTTCAGCGAAAACTTGCAGTCTTCGGCATTATTGGAGCAGCGGGGGTGGCAGTTAGGTAATGAGCGCTTTGATATTAAAAGGTATTTTAGTATCACGGCAGGGTCACACCTTACTCATGCTATCGTTAGTTCTGACAAATTATTACCCCACCTTGCTGTAGGCATAGTTAAACACGGTGTTGAGCGGCTTGATAATTTGGCCTCAAACAATGAATGGAATTACATAGCTACCTATGGTCAACAAAGTCTTGCAAATGATCAGTTGGGGATGGCGGTTTTTTTTCGCCAACGTGATTTAATTAATGTTACGTCTGATACGCATAATGAACTAGTAATTTTAAAACCATCTAGGTTAGTGGAATATTACTTTGGCGCGCGCTGGGCAGCGCAAAAAAAGGGAGTTGAAAACATAAGTGATTTTAAACAATACCTTGAGTCTGTATTACTCGAATTGAATAACCCTATAGAAGTGCTCAAATTGAAACCTTAGTGGTTGGTCAGTGTCATTCAAAAAAGTCGCGGCTTTTAGCCGCGCACACCTTGCAAAACCAGTTGCGCCAAATTTGTGACGTCGTTTTTTACCTCAGTTCTGGTCAAGAATCAAACATAAATCCCTTGATATTGGTAAGGCCACTTGACAGCCAGTCAAGATTGGTTCAATATCGTACAGTCATTGGGTTAGTGCTGTACTAAATCTGATGACAAAAAAACCAAAATAAAAAACAGCAATATTTTAAGACGGGAAGGACGGGGTAATATGAAAACAGTTAGCGATAAAGCAACACAACGACAATTTACCAGAACGTTATTAAGCACTTTTGTTGCTCTTCATTTATCAAATGCTTTTGCACAAGATAGCGAAAATTCCAGTGCTAGTGTTAACAAAGACAAAGCGTTAACGACGGCCGAGCAAATTGAGATAATAGAGGTTAAAGCCCAATTTAGTCGCAATTTAACAAGTGCGTTAAATGTGAAGCGTAGTGCCGCAACGATTGTCGATGGTATTTCAGCAGATGATATCGGTACCTTGCCAGCTCTTGATTTAGGTGAAGCTCTGCAGGCCGTTCCTGGGGTGCAATTGAACAGGGAAGGCGAGCGTCGCGAGTCAAGCATTAACTTACGCAGTCTTCCATCTGGTTTTGTGCTAAATACCGCTAACGGACAAACTTTTTCCAATCCTACCCGCAGTGAAAAAGCCTTTGGGGCACCAACACCATTTGGTGCCTTTGATCCGGCCATTTTTAACGGTGTTGATGTAATTAAGACGCAAACTGCTGCTATGCAAGAGGGAGGGATTGCAGGCACAGTTAATATGATTTTACCTAAAGCGCTCAGTAAGAAAGACGGTGCTTTAGCGGTTTCTGTAGCCGGTCGTAATGAAGAGTTGGCCGATACGATTGATGCTGAATTTGTTTTATCAGGTTCTAAGCATCTAATACCAAATAAACTGGCTATCTCTGGCACCTTAGCAACATCTGAGCAAACATTTCGCAGGGATACAATCAAAATTAATCGGTATGACAATATCCCAAGCAACAGCAACTTTGTAGGAGCTAATGGCGAAAACTATGCACAGTGGAAAGCGACCAGTGGTATTCCAGAAAATGCGGTTACTAAGATGCCTGGTGAGTTGCGTCAAGGCTCTGAGCTTAACAGCGGCAGAAGAACATCCTTTTCTGGCAGTTTGGAATTTAAGCCGACAGATGAGCTAAAATTTGGTGCACAGATTGTCTATACCGAGCGAGATATGGATGAGAATGGTCAACAAGAAATTGACATCCGGCCGCGTAATTCAGGAGTTAAAATTACTCCGACATCTGCACCATTTGATACAGGTAGTATAGATGTCAGCGGCAGACCAATTTACTCTGTTAGTGATATCAGTTTTAGTAATCTTAGTTATGGCTATACTTCTCGGGTATTTGATTTATATGAGCAAACTCAAGCGGCTATTCTTGATTCAGAGTGGATGGGTGATGTTTGGGATCTGGACGCTGCCGTAACAGTTTCTAAATCGAAAAACCAGTTAAACGAAATCCTTTATGCACCGAGATTCGAGCCAATGACAGGTAGTGGCAATAATGGCATTACGGGCAGGCTACATACCGGTTTAGGAAATATTAAAGACTTTTTGGTTGAGTTAAATAACTTTGATAACCTGAATCTAAATCAAAATTGGCGAGTTTTAGATACTGTAAGTTCTGCCGGTATAACCAGTCTTGTAAACAACAATAGAGTTCAGGCGCTCATTACTGGTAGTTATGAAGTTATAGAGCGTGATGCAAATGCTGTTGAGTTCAATGCCAAGCGAGCTATTGAGCTTGGGATCTTCAGAAATGTGCAGTTCGGTTATCGTTATTCTCAGGAAACTCAAGATTCTGATCGGTCCCGCAGTTCTCCAACCGGGCTTGAACTTACCGGTATTTTGACTAATGAAATTCGCATGGATCCAGCGTATGCCTCACAATCAGCATTTTTTGGTGGAGAAGCTCCGGGGATAGCAGGTGCTGGACAAGGTTGGTATGCATTAGATGTAAGAAGTTTAAATGCGATGCTTACTCAGACGATCGGCAATGTTAATCCAGATCCTGTCACCGGAGAAATCGCTGTAAGGGTGCCTTATTCGAATTTGGTCGCTCGCGGAGGGCAGCAAAGTGCAGGCCTGGTATATGATGTTACATTGGATACTTCAGCTTTGTATCTAATGAGTGATTTTGGTTTTGACGTTAAAGGTATGAATGTAGAAGGCAACATAGGTGCTCGCTACGTTAAATCCTCACAAGACGCAACTGCACCTTTTTATCCGTTTGGTGCTGTCGATATTAACAACCCACCTGCAAAGACAGTAAGTAATGACTATGACTATTTACTGCCTAGTACAAATTTGGCTATAGATGTCACTGAAGACTTCAAAGTACGTTTTGCTTACAACGAGTCAATATCACGACCAAATATTCGCGCTGCAACTCCATCTACCCGTATAGATGCTGCTCGTCCTGGAGAGGTTAATGTGACCTTGCCGGGTGCTGATGTAGACCCGTTTTCAGCTAAATCTTATGACATATCTTTAGAATGGTATAACCGTGAAGGCAGCGCAATTACGCTGGCTTTATTTAGAAAGGATGTCAGTGATTTCTTCACCTCAGTAGCAAGCTGTGATGAAGCAATTCTGGAAAGTTATGGCATCGATTTAGGAAATATCACGTCTAGCAGTGGGACCTGTGTCACTGATGGTAATGATGCATACAACAATGTTGACCCGAATTACATTCTTAATGGCGATAACGTAAATGTCTCTCAAGTTCGCAACACCAATGCCAAAATTAAGGTGCAGGGATATGAGCTCTCTATTCAACAAAATCTTAATTTCCTGTCTTATCCATGGAACGGTTTTGGCGGCATTATCAACTATTCAAACACCTCACAGGATTCTCCGTTAGAAGCCCGTATCCCTGGTATATCAGAGGATACTTTCAACGTTATTGGTTATTACGAGCAAGGGCCTTTAGGTATTCGTTTGGCATATAACTATCGCTCAGAGTATGAGCTGGAAAGCGTTGGCACCTTTAACGGTGAAGGCAACAAAAGTGTCAAAGCTGCTGGGCGGTTGGATTTATCAGCTTACTACAAAGTGACTGACAATCTGACAATTAGCCTGAAAGGCTACAACCTGACCAATACGCTCTACGAAGAGTATCAAGATACAGAGTATCAACCCCGAGCCACTCATTACGATGGCCGTACCTTTGTGCTGCAAGCGGGTTATAAGTTTTAGGTTATACGCAGGTAGTACCAAAGTGGTGCTACCTGCTAACACTTAGTTAAGTATTTTTATTTGCATCGTTTGATTACAGGAACTCAATATGCAGGAAACATGGCGTTGGTTTGGCCCTGACGATAACATTTCGTTGGAAAAGATCATGCAAGCAGGCGCAACTGGTATTGTTACATCGTTGCATCATATACCAACGGGTGAAGCATGGCCTTTAGCAGAAATTGAAGCGAGGAAGCAGCTGATTGAACAAGCTGGCTTGACCTGGAGTGTTATTGAAAGTATTCCAATGCACAATGATATAAAAACCCGCAGTGGTAATTACAAGCAATACATTGAAAATTATAAAGAGTCAGTAAAAAATGCTGGTAAAGCTGGTGTTGGCTTGGTGTGTTATAACTTTATGCCAGTTGTTGATTGGACCAGAACCAACCTTAAATATACCTTAGCCAACAGTAGCCAAGCGCTGCGTTTCGAAATGACAGATTTTGCAGCCTATGATGTTTTCATTTTACAACGTGATGGCGCTCGGCAAAGTTATTCTCAAGAAGTGATGACCCGAGCGACTGAGCGCTTTGCAAAGATGAGCGAAGAAGAGAAAACGCTTCTTGAGCAAAACATTATTGCAGGTTTACCTGGTGGTGAGGGTTCCTACACCCGAAACAGTATTCGTCAGGCTATTGCACAGTTTATATCGTTAGGTACAGAAGGAATGCGCCAAAATCTTTTTGCTTTTTTGCATGAGGTGATACCTGTTGCAGAAGAGTATGGCGTGAAGATGTGTATCCATCCTGACGACCCTCCATTTTCACTTTTTGGATTGCCGCGAGTTGTATCTACTGCTGAAGATGCCCGAAAAATCCTAAAGACGGTCCCAAGTGAAGCTAATGGTCTTACATTGTGCGCTGGCTCTTATGGTGCACGCTGTGACAACAATTTGGTCGAGATGGCAACCGAATTTGGTCCACGTATCCATTTTGTGCATCTAAGAAACGTTATTCGCGAAAGTGATGGTTCGTTCTATGAAGCCGAGCATTTAAAAGGTGATAACGACATGGTCGGGTTGGTTGATGCGTTACTACGTGAGGAACGTCGTCGGGCTAAATCTGGAGAGGCAGGTATGGCTATGAGGCCTGATCATGGACACTTAATGGCCGATGAGATCAATCAACCAGGTGTTAAGCCAGGGTATTCCTACATGGGTAGATTAAAAGGATTAGCTGAGCTTCGTGGTGTTATACACACTATTGAAGCACTGCACCGTCAGAAGACTTCAGCTAGTTAAAAGACATGGGAGGCTGTTTTGACTGAATTATTTTCTTTAAACAATAAAACGGCATTAGTCACTGGCGCCAGTCGGGGACTGGGTCAGGCTATCGCTATTGCGCTGGCGGCGGCTGGTGCGAAGGTGCTGTGCGCCAGTTCGCAACAAAATGGCTGTAAGGAAACTTTAGCGGCTATAGCTGCTGCCAACGGTAATGCACTTGAGCTTACTGCTGATTTAAGTGACGAAGTGGCAGTAGCCACTTTGGCAGATAAGGCTTTAGCACTGGGGCCGGTAGATATACTGGTGAATTGTGGCGGTACGATTTTCCGCGCACCGGCACACCAATTTCCGATGCAAGAATGGCATAAAGTGATTGCGGTTAATTTAGATGCGGCGTTTTTATTAAGCCAGCGTTTGGGCGCCCAAATGATAGATCGCAAACAGGGCAAAATTATCAATATTGCATCAATGTTGTCGTATAGCGGCGGTATTACCGTGCCTGCTTATACTGCCAGTAAACATGCGATTGCTGGCGTGACTAAAGCGTTGGCAAATGAATGGGCACAATACAATATTCAGGTTAATGCGATAGCGCCCGGCTATTTTCGCACTGATAACACAGCTGCGCTGCAGGCCGATACCGATCGTAATGCGGCTATTACTGCACGCATACCCGCGGCTCGCTGGGGGGAGCCGGAAGACTTAGCCGGGGCAGCATTATTTTTGGCATCGCAGGCAAGTAACTATGTAAATGGTCACGTGTTGGCAGTTGACGGTGGCTGGCTGGCTCGATAATGCAAACTTTTTAATTCGAGATTTTTATGACAGTAATTTTTGAAAGCCGGTATCCGACTCATCCGGATGATGTTAAACACTATGATACTGATGAACTTCGCCAGCATTTTCTGGTAGACAACCTGATGCAGGCCGACAAACTGGTACTTTGTTACACCCACTATGAGCGGGTTATTGTCGGCAGTGCTGTGCCGGTAAAGGCGGCAGTGAAATTGGATTCGCCGGATGCACTTAAAGCACAGTTTTTCCTGCAGCGACGTGAGCTTGGCTTAATTAATGTTGGTGGCAGCGGTGTGGTTGATGTTGATGGCACGAGCTACGAGTTAAAAAATACTGAAGCGCTTTATGTCGGCATGGGAGCCAAAGATGTCAGCTTCCATAGCATCGACAGCAGTAAACCGGCAAAGTTTTATTTAAATTCGGCCCCGGCGCATCACGCTTATCCAACTAAACATTTAACGATGGACAAGTGCACTGTGCTGCAAATGGGCGCGCTGGAAACCTCAAATGAGCGCGCTATTCACCAGTTGATGATTAATGATGTGGTTGAGACCTGCCAGTTGCAGATGGGGCTGACGGTTCTTAAACCGGGTAGCGTCTGGAATACCATGCCAGCGCACCAGCATGACCGGCGGATGGAAGCCTATTTTTACTTTAATTTGGCTGATGATCAGCGCGTTTGTCATTTTATGGGCCAGCCACAGCAAACCCGTCATTTGTGGGTAGCGAATGAACAGGCCGTGGTCTCGCCGGCATGGTCTATCCACAGCGGATGTGGTACCAGCAACTATGCCTTTATCTGGGGTATGGCCGGTGAAAACCTTGATTATCATGATATGGATAAGTTCCCGGCCAGTGCAATGAAGTAGTTTACTTCATAACATTTTTCAAAAATGCCTGCGATAAGCAGGCTGAAAATAAAAGCATACGCAAGACGTGCTAAACCCGTCAACAGGGTAGGACAAGGTATGAAAAGTTATATTTTGCTGGTGAGATGTATACTGGTAGTTTGTGCTTTGCTACTGGCAGGTTGCAAGCCACAACAGGAAGTTACAACTTTACGTTTGGCGCATTCGCTGGACCAGGAGCATGTGGTTCATAAAGCCATGGTGCTAATGGGCGAGCGACTCTTCGAGTATTCCAGCGGCACAATGCAACTGCAGATATACAGCGGTGGCCAGCTGGGTAACGAGCGTGAACTTATCGAATTGTTGCAAATCGGCAGTTTGGCAATGACTAAAGTATCCGCCAGCTCGGTCGAAAGCTTTGTGCCGAAAATGCGCGTATTTAGCGTGCCTTATATCTTTAACGACAATGCTCACTTATGGCGAGTATTAAACGGTGAGGTTGGTCACCAGTTATTGCGGGAGCTTAGAGGCGTTAGGCTGTATGGCCTTGGGTACTATGACGCTGGCAGTCGCAGTTTTTATACTACCAACACTGAAATTCATACCCCCTCTGATTTACGCGGTAAAAAGTTTCGCGTACTGGCCAGTCAGACTGCCGTACGTATGGTGGAAGCAATGGGCGGCGCTGCCACGCCGATAGACTGGGGTGAGTTGTACACTGCACTGCAGCAAGGTGTGGTGGATGGCGCCGAAAACAACCCGCCAAGCTTTTATTTATCCCGTCACTATGAACTCAGCAAGTACTACACACTCGATGAACATACCTCAGTGCCGGACGTGCTGATACTCAGCCACCTGGTATGGCAGGGGTTAACTGTTCAGCAACAACAATGGTTGAGCCAGGCCGCAGAGGATTCGATCCGCTATCAACGGGAAGCCTGGCAGTTGTCGTCAGACGAGGCGCTGGCCGCGGTAGAAGCCGCCGGTGTCAGAGTGATTTATCCGGACAAACAGCCGTTTCGTGACGCGGTAGCGCCTTTTCATCAGAGCTTAGAGCAAACCGATATTGGCCCTTTGCTAGAGCGTATTGCACAAGCGGCAGATACAGCTGAGGTAAACCATGACTAAGCTGCTACAAACGGTAGACTCGCTGCTGAAATGGTTTCTCGCTAGTTTGATGGCCGGCATTGTGCTGGTGGTGTGCTGGCAGGTGGTATCGCGTTATGTATTAAATGCGCCCAGCTCTGTTACTGAAGAATTATCGCGTGCGCTGCTTATCTGGATTGGTATGGCCGGCGCGGCTTTTGCTTACCGCACCGGAGTGCATCTTGGGTTGGATATTATTACCCGTAAACTGCCTGAAAAGATGCAGCGCAAAGTCTCGATGCTGTTAACTGCCGCTGTGGTGTTGTTTGCCATTGCGGTAATGGTTGTCGGCGGTGGCAATTTGGTGACTATGACCTATGAGTTAGGCCAGATGTCGGCGGCGTTAAATATCAAGATGGCGTATATCTACATGATATTGCCGTTATCCGGGGTGCTGATCGCATTTTATGGCCTGTGTCAGCTGTATTTTCTGGCCAGTGGTAAAGCGGTGCCTGCAGTCGAGGGGATGCACTGATGGAAATGGCAATTGTGGTGTTACTGGCGGTATTTTTTATCCTGTTGCTGTTTAACGTTCCTATTTCATTTTGTATTGGCTTAGCCACGCTGGCAACGATGCTAATCAGCATCGACTTTATTCCGGCGGTCACGACGATGGCTCAGCGCATGGCAAGCGGCATTAACAGTTTCGCGTTACTGGCGATCCCGTTCTTTGTGTTATCCGGTCTTATCATGGGGCGAGGTGGCATAGCTAAGCGACTGATTGAATGTGCGATGGCTCTGGTGGGGATGTTACCGGGTGGTCTAGCGCTGGTGAACGTGGTGTCATGTATGTTCTTTGGTGCTATCTCCGGCTCTGCAGTTGCAGCGACATCAGCTATTGGTAGCTTTATGCTGCCTGAGATGAAAAAGCAAGGTTACGATGTTAACTACAGCGCAGCTGTCACAGCCGCCGCCGCAACAACCGGCATGTTGATCCCGCCGAGCAATATTTTGATTGTGTATGCCATCGCCAGTGGCGGTGTCTCTATTGCAGCATTGTTTATCGCTGGCTACTTACCGGGTTTTCTGCTTGGCCTTTCGCTGATGATTGTCTGTGCTGGTTATGCCAAATTAAAAGGCTATCCGGTTGGCGCCCGCTTACCACTGAAGCTGGTGGTACAAAAAGTGGCCGCTGCGATACCCAGTTTATTTATGATCATTCTGGTAATAGGCGGCATTGTTAGCGGTGTTTTTACCGCAACAGAAGCGGGTGCTATCGCGGTAGTTTACTCACTGGCGCTAGCGGTAGGTATTTATCGCGAAGTAAAAGTCTCAGAACTTGCGGCCATTCTGATGAAGTCAGCTGAAACTACCTCCATAGTGCTGGCGCTGATTGCCACTTCATCGGCGATGTCGTGGATATTATCTTATGAGCAAATTCCACAAACCATCAGTGCGGCGATGTTAACGCTGAGCGACAACCCGCTGCTTATTTTACTGATGATTAATCTCATCTTATTGCTGGTAGGCGCCTTTATGGATATGACACCGGCAGTGCTTATTTTTACGCCGATCTTTTTGCCGGTAGCGGTTGAGTTGGGCATGAGTCCGCTGCATTTTGGCATCATGATGGTGCTTAATTTATCTATCGGTTTGGTGTCACCGCCGGTTGGCAGCGTGCTGTTTGTTAGCTGCGCCATCGCCAAAACCCGGCTGGAAGCGATTTTACGGCCACTGTTGCCGCTGTATCTGGCAATGTTTGCTGTGCTGATGCTGGTAACTTATGTGCCGGCTATCAGTGAATGGCTACCGACACAATTTGGTTTGTTGTCCGCAGATAAATAGTTAGGGATAGTTAGATGAATGTACAACGATTGACCCTTCACCCAGACAGGTTGTTTCCGTCAGATCCGGTGGTACGCGACATAGCCCGCCGTTTATATCAGCAAATCAAAGATTTGCCGATCGTCAGCCCGCATGGTCATACTGACCCGAGCTGGTTTGCTGACAATGCCAACTGGGATAACGCCACCAGCCTGTTGCTCCTGCCCGATCATTACGTTTTTCGCATGTTGTACAGCCAAGGTATTACGTTGGAAGAGCTTGGAATTCACCGTGAAGACGGTGTTGCAGTAGAAAGCGACTATCGCAAAATCTTCCAGATTTTCGCTAAGCATTATCACTTGTTTCGCGGAACACCGTCGCGGCTCTGGTTAGACAGTGTTTTTCACGATGTGTTTGGTTTTACTAAAATGCTTTGTGAAGACACTGCCAATCATTATTACGACAGTATCAATGCGCAACTGGCAAAGCCGGAGTTTAAACCGCGCGCGCTGCTGGAGCGTTTTAATATTGAGCTGATTGCCACAACCGAAGGCGCGCTGAACGATCTGAAGCATCATGCTGCTTTAAAAGGCAGTGGCTTTGAGACGCGGGTTATTACTACGTTCCGCCCGGATGACGTGATTGATGCCGATCGTGAAGACTTTGTCCGCAATATTGCCAAATTAGCCGAGCTGACGGGTGAAGACACGCAAAACTGGCAGGGCTACTTGGCGGCTTTGCGAAAACGACGTGCGGTGTTCCGTGAGCACGGTGCGACAGCAACCGATCATGGCCACCCGACCGCATTCACTGCTGATTTAACGATGAACGATGCAGCTGCACTTTATCAGCGCTGTATAAGTGGCAAAGCGTCAGCCACGGAAAAAGAGTTGTTCCGCGGCCAGATGCTTACCGAAATGGCTGGTATGAGCCTAGAAGATGGCATGACAATGCAAATTCACCCGGGCGCACACCGCAATCACAACAAAGTGATTTTTGACCGGTTCGGCCCGGATAAGGGGGCGGATATTCCAAGTGCGACTGAGTACGTTCAGGCGCTAAAGCCGCTACTACATAAATACGGCAACGAAGCCAAGTTAAACATCATTCTGTTCACGTTGGATGAAACTACCTATGCCCGCGAATTGGCGCCTTTGGCTGGCCATTATCCCGCATTAAAACTCGGCCCGGCCTGGTGGTTCCATGACAGCCCGGAAGGTATGCTGCGCTTCCGTCATCAGGTAACTGAGACTGCAGGTTTTTATAACACAGTGGGCTTTAACGACGACACCCGGGCATTTTTATCTATACCAGCCAGGCATGATGTGGCACGCCGTATTGATTGTCGCTTCCTGGCTGGGTTAGTGGCCGAGCATCGTTTAACGGAAGAAGAAGCTGGCGAGCTAGCTTATGAACTAACGAGCGGATTGGTTAAGAAAGCGTATCAATTAAAGTAAGCTTTTTAGGCGTTATTAGGAAACAGTATAATGTGGATACGGGCATATTATGATACCTCTAAGTATTAAGATTCTGAAAAATCTTAACGGTAGATTGCTAATCCCGGCTTACCGGCTGGCAGAGCAAAAGCCACAGATCGGAATAGTACATTTAGGGCCTGGCGCTTTCTTTCGCGGCCATCAGGCTTGGTATACCGAACAAGCGCTGAAATTTGGCGGTGACTGGGCTATAAGCGCCGTATCAATGCGATCACCGGATGTCAGTCAGGCTCTGATGCCACAAGATGGGCTCTATATATTAGCTTTGCTAGATGTAATTCAGAGCTATCAGGTAATAGGCGCTATATCAGAAGTTCTTATTGCAACTGAGCAGTATCCGCAGGTTTTTGCGCGCTTGACGGCTGCCAGCACCAAATATGTCACCATGACGATTACCGAAAAAGGTTATTGCTTGAACGCCAGTGGTACGCTGGATTTAGAAAACGCTCTGGTTAAGCAAGACCTGAGCTGCACCTCGCAGCCGGTAACGGCAATTGGTTTGCTTTATACCGCACTTGAAGCAAGGTTTCAGGCCAATATCGCGCCGTTTTGCGTTATCAGCTGCGATAACCTTACTGATAACGGCCATAAGCTGCGCATGGCACTGATTGCTTTTGCTGAACAAAAAGATCCGACTATCGCCAACTGGTTAAGCCAGCAGCTTATCAGCCCCCTTACAATGGTCGACAGTATTACACCGGCTACTGATGACGCTATTAAGGCTCAGGTCGGTGCTGAGCTGGGGGTTGGCGATAACTGGCCAATCAAGCGCGAAGCTTTTGTGCAGTGGGTGATTGAAGATGTCTTACCGGCAGACCGGCCAGCTTGGCAGCAGGCCGGCGTAATTTATGCGAAGGACGTTACGGCGTTTGAAAAAGCCAAACTGCGCCTGTTGAATGCACCGCATTCGGCGTTGGCCTATGTAGGCAGCCTGCTTGGCTATGAAACTGTGTTTGATGCGATGCAAGACAACCGACTAACTTGCTTTGTACAGCAGATGATCAACGAGGAGATCATACCGTCTTTCACGCCTCCGACAGAGCTTGATATTAACCAGTACAGTGCCGATATTCTGGCGCGCTTTCGCAATCCGGCAATCCGCCATTTGCTGGCGCAAATTGCCTGGGACGGTTCACAAAAACTGCCAATGCGTATTCTGCCAGCGATCGGCGACAATCTAGCCGCAGGTAAACCGATCGATAAGCTGGCGTTTGCTATTGCTGCATGGTGCCGCTTTATTGTTAAGCGCTTCAGCGATAAAGAAAAATTGGTCGATCCTCTGTCCGAGCCGTTACTGGCTGTAGCCGCAAAGTGTAATGGCAAGGCAGAGCATGATGTAGCCTTATTTTTAGCAGTTAGTGCAGTATTCCCTGCAGAATTAGCTGCACACACAAGTTTTAATGCGGCTGTTCAGGCCGCTTATCATCAATTAGTTAATGATCCTGCCGGCGCCTTGCTGGCTTTTATAGGAGAAGCCTGATGTTGTCTTTACCCCCGTTATTGTCTTCTGTGGTGAAAGGTCCGGAATTACTACCCATTATTCAGGCTGACACGCCTCATGAGGCGGTTGCGATAGCCAAAGCGTTAGCGGAGGGCGGTATTGGCTCTGTAGAAGTAGTGCTACGCACCCGGCAGGCATTAGCGGCTATCAGTGCTATCCGTACAGAGTTACCTGAGTTGTTAGTAGGTGCTGGCACAGTATTATCGGCAGAGGATGCTAACGCTAGCAAAGACGCCGGCGCGCAGTTTCTGGTCAGCCCTGCAAGTACACCAAAGCTTCTAGAAGCAATGATAGATACCGGCCTGCCATTGACTCCTGGCGTGGCGACACCGTCTGAGATCGCGCTGGCGTGCGAGTATGGCCTGCGTGAAGTGAAGTTTTTCCCGGCGCATTTATCCGGCGGCATCGAAATGTTAAAAGCTCTCAGTGGCGTGTTTCAGCAGGTACGGTTTTGCCCTACCGGCGGCATTGGTCAGCATAATCTGGCGGATTTTTTAGCACTGCCTAATGTATTTGTCGTTGGCGGTTCATGGCTTACACCGGCTACGCTGGTGAAAAACAAGCAATGGCAGCAAATCAGTGAGCTATCTGCTGCAGCAACAGCCATTGCCCGACAGTTAAAAAGTGCTGCTTAAGGAGTAAGCATGAGCAAACGTATAGTTATAATGGGCGAGTGCATGGTCGAGCTGTATCAACTGGTCGACAATGTTTACCACCAGAATTTTGCCGGTGACGTATTTAATACTGCCGTGTACTTAAAGCGTACCTGTGAACAGCCGGTGGATGTACAGTTTTTTACCGCTGTTGGCACAGACCTTATCAGCGACAAGCTTTTACGTGCGGTGGAGCGGGAGAAAATTGATACCAGCTTGATGCTGCGCACTAAAACGGCCCGTCCTGGCCTTTACATGATTAATACCGATGCTTTTGGTGAGCGCAGTTTTGTCTACTGGCGCGACAGTTCAGCTGCCAAACAGGTGATGCAATGTTTTAACGCACAGTTGAGTTATGACGCGATTAAAGGCTGCGATATGTTTTATTTTTCCGGCATTACGTTGGCGATTTTATCGGACGCCGACCGCGCGCAGTTATTAGAACTGGTTAAGCAGTTAAAAGCTGACGGCAGCAAGATTATTTTCGATCCGAATTACCGTCCGGCGCTTTGGCCAACTGCCGACGCTGCCAAGGCGGCGTTTAATCATGCTTATAGTCTGACAGATTTAGCCCTGCCTGGTCTGGACGATCACAAGGTACTGTTTGGCGCGCAAACTACCAATGATGTGGTGTCGCAGCTTATCGAATTGGGCGTAAACGAAATTATCGTTAAAGATGGCAAAAATGGCATTAACGGCAGCTATCAACATGAAGTTTTTACTGGATTAGCTCACCGGGTAAAAAAAGTGGTAGACACTACGGCAGCAGGTGATTCGTTTAACGGTGGCTATCTGGCCGCGCGGTTATGCGGTATCACACCGCAGCATGCGGTGAAGTTTGCCGCCCGCTTGGCCGGTTTTGTCGTGGAGCACACCGGTGCTATTGTTAGTAAAGAGCACTTTAATAGTTTCTGGGCAAAGAACCGGCCTTCAGTGTTTACCAAGTGAATGTTTGCTAGGTATAGGTGGTTTGTGATGTCGCAACAAAACACGAAGACACGCCGTAAACCCATCAGTGGGGGCTCATCTCCTACATCTGTGCGGGAGACGGTTTGCTAAGTTTTTTCCGACATCACAAACAAAGTACATCGGGTGTTGCAACTGGAAACAGTTAACAGCACTACAATACAAAAAAACATAAGATCCGGTCTAAGCCGGACAAACGTCACATCTGACCCTGACTAACAACCAAGGCAATTATTGTTAGACAAGGAGCAAGGCATGAGTTTAATAAAGGTTTTCCCTCGGGCAGCAGACATCCCCGTCGAGTTTGCCCACAGCATAGAGATCACTCAACGAGAATATCTGCTAAATGGTGATTTGGTACAATGGCAAGGTGAGCTAAGCCCGGTTGTCAGTCCGGTATATTTGCGCAGTGAACACAATGATGAGTTACAGCAAGTAGTGCTGGGGCATACACCCTTGCTCAATGCTGATACTGCATTAAAGGCTTTGGACAGCGCAGTAAAAGCCTATGATTTAGGCCGTGGTGCCTGGCCTACAATGCCGGTGTTAGAACGTATTCAGCACGTAGAAACCTTCCTCGGTTTCATGCAGCAGCAGCGTGTTGAAGTGATCCGCTTGCTGATGTGGGAGATTGGCAAAACCTACCCAGACGCGTTGAAAGAGTTTGACCGTACTTGTGACTATATCCGCGACACCATAGCGGCACTTAAACAGCAGGACAGAGACGCCAGCCATTTTGTTATTGAACAAGGCAGCTTGGGTAAAATTCGCCGTGTGCCTGTAGGCGTTGCATTGTGTATGGGGCCGTTTAACTATCCGCTAAATGAAACCTTTACAACCCTTATTCCAGCGTTGATTATGGGTAACACTGTGATTTTTAAACCGGCAAAATACGGTGTGCTGCTTATCCAGCCGTTACTGCAGGCATTTAAGCAAAGTTTTCCGCCAGGTGTAATCAACATCATCTATGGCCGTGGCCGTGAAACAGTGGGCGTATTGATGGAAAGTGGCAAGATAGACCTGTTTGCATTTATCGGCACTAACAAAGGCGCCAGCGATTTAAAACGTATGCACCCCAAGCCACATCGGTTGCGGGCGGTACTGGGGTTGGATGCGAAAAACCCGGCAATCATTCTGCCGGATGCTCACATTTCGCGAACAGTAAAAGAATGTCTCGCCGGCAGTTTGTCGTTTAATGGTCAGCGCTGTACTGCATTAAAAATATTGTTTGTGCACCAAAGCCTCGCCGCTGAGTTGGTCGAAAAGCTTGGTGCAGCGATTGCTGAACTAAAAGCAGGTATGCCATGGCAAAGTGGTGTGGCGATAACACCCCTTCCAGAGCCAGGTAAGACCGCTTTCTTAACTGAGCTTCTACAGGATGCACTTAGTAAAGGTGCTAAGTTGCAAAACGCTGGCGGTGGCGAAACGGGCGCGTCGCTGTTTATACCAGCACTGCTTTACCCGGTAAACAGCAGTATGAGGCTATACAGTGAAGAGCAATTTGGCCCTTTGGTTCCGGTAGTGCCGTACGATGACATTAACGATGTGATTGATTATGTGGTGAATTCCAATTTTGGTCAGCAGCTAAGTATATTCGGCCAGAACGCACAACAAGTTGGTGAGCTGATCGATATTTTTGCCAATCAGGTTGGCCGCATTAATATCAATACCCAATGTCAGCGCGGGCCAGACAGTTTTCCATTTAATGGCCGTAAAGACTCGGCAGAGGGCACCTTATCTGTGATTGATGCATTACGGCAATTCTCTACGCCTACATTGGTAGCGGCCAAGTATCAGGACAGTGATGTCGAATTTGTGCGCAAGATGGTTAGCTCGCGCAGTTCGCGCTTTCTGACTACGGACTTTTTGTTCTGATGTGTTGTAAGAGTTTTGGCAGATACGGCTAGTAGAAAAACTACTAGCTCCCACTTTACATATTTCCTAACAACAATTTAGGTGATTCTTCTAATAGGGTATTATTTCACAAACTAACCTAACGGCTGGTTTGTCTGACCACTTTAATAGAATTGCATCCATGAAATTGCATTTGGGAGCGGTAAAAAAGTGGTCATTTTTAGCTGAGATATCAGAAAAAGTGTTGCAACACGTTGGAGGTGGCTTGTCGTAAAGTGGGATTTTTTGGGGTATTTTTATTTTTCATTAAGCTTTTGATGTTTTGATTAAAAATGAGCTTAACATCGAAAGCTAACGTTTTGCTTATACTTTTCTTAGTAACACCTGGACTGTAAGTTTATTCCCTAACAACTGTGGCTAGATCAGTTAGCTTACCGGTCGCCTTATCTATCAAAAAGTGCTGGTTAGGATCACCGTGCTGAAAAGCATGCATAATGCTAAACAGAGCCCCAAATTGTTTGCGAACCGACATTGATAGTGATTGATTAGGCTGCGAAAGCATCTTATTGGCTTCTTGCTTGGGTTGGTGTGGCTGTAATTGCCGAGTGAGCCACTTATACTGTAATAAACGCTCAGCACTGATATCGGCCAATGCAAGTTGTCCGGCATTTCGCAAGCGGTAAAAATCGGTGACTAAATCCTTACCTTGCCAACTAGCTAAGGCTTGAGGTGTAAACCCGGCTTCTGTAATCAAGTTGCTAGCTTGTTGCTCAGCATGTTGCCAGTTTGCAGTTGCGCGTAGCGCTGCAAAGTTGGTTAAGGCTGTTAGCGGTATATCTTCAGTAAGCTGTGCCAGGGTGAATAACGCCATTCCATCCACTTGCAACAGCACCTGACGCAACTGCTCTGGCCAATCTGCAGGTAAAAAACGTTGTCGGGTAAGTTCGCTAAGATGACCGTTGGTAAAATCCCTGTAGTTAGTGCTTTGTAAAATAGCTGGATCCCAGGTATTTTCTGCCCCAGCGGCCGTTAATGCCAAATGTTCTTGCTGATAATGCGCAAATAGCTCATTAAATCGCGGGACTTTGGTTAACACTATCGTTTCCGCTTCAATGTGTTGTGGATATAAGGTTAGTAGCTTATAAGCCGGCACGTAGGCGGCAATAGAAGGGGCCTGAATATTAACTAAATAGCGGCCATCGTCTAAGTAGACGGTGCCGGTATTGTTTAAATGCATATGACCGCCAATATGAATATTAACTCCTGTTGCAGCCAGTTTTCTGGCCGTTTCATTAGCAGGGCTGCGGTTAAGTTGCATTCGGGTTGAACCAAAAAGCTCAGCCATAGCATTAGCTTGGCCCTGATAATAGTCTGTCATCGGGTAATGGCTAAAGGTGATCAGAGTTTTCCCCTCTTTTGCTGCGCGTTCAGCGATCTGTTGCATCCATTTAATAACATGCCTTTTATGGCTCAGCATGGCGTTGTAGCCCGCATTACCTGAGCCTAAAAAAGCCTGATGGCCTGATGTGCCCTCTGCTTGCTGCGGATCAATTTGATAAACATTCGCATCGACAGCCAGCAGCCATAAACCCGGCACAGGCTCTACTAAATAGCTGCTGTCTGGCACTTGTTGACAATGGCTGTAGTGTGACTCTTTGTATGTGCCACCAGTACCTTGTAGGCAAATTTCATATTGACGCTTGGTAAAATTAGCCTGAGTAAGCGCCTCACTAAATTGATAATTTGTTGTGTCGTAGTGGCTATAAGGCGTTTCCCAGTACAGGTAATCTGACGTAGGATAAAAGCCAAAGTCAGACAATTGCTGTAGCAGTCCCTCATAGCCAAGTTCCTTAACTTGCTCCGTACAGGTTATGTCAGTTTGAGCTGGGGCGTTTAGTGGGCAAGCCGGGCTTCCAGGGCTGAATACTGCGTGCGGTTGACCATTGGCATTAAGGTAATCAGGCTTGCCTGCTGGGCGGCTAAAAGGTTTCACCGGATCATGGTTACCGTTGGTTAAAAAAAATTGCATGCCGTATTCTTGTTGGTATTGACGTAATATTTTGCTTAAACCTTGCACATGTGCAGGCTGACCGTCGTCGCTAAAATCGCCTGGTAGCACGACTAGCTTAACATTACGCTCTGCCAAATCATCAAGCGCAGCCAATAAGGCAAAGTAGTTTTCGTTAAACAAACGGGTTGATCTTAGCTGAGTTGCCATTGTGCGAATGGTGGCTTGATGGCCGCTTGCTGAATTAACCGGGCCGGGAAAATCGGCCTCGCTAAAGTCGGCATAAATATCATGAAAATGCACATCGGGTAAAAAGGCAATTTGTACTGGATGCTGCGCCGGCGTGGCCGAGACGGTGTGTTTATGTTGATGCTTTGGTTGGCAGGCGCTAATAAAGAGTACTAGTAGTATCGCGCTTAGGTACGATCTAATGCTGAGCATGGAAACTCCTAAAAAAATCGGCCACAGTATTACCGTGGCCGAGTTAGCGTTTTAATAATGTGTTTTAGAAATCTGCGCGCAATCCTAAACTTATACGACGTCCAGAATACTCATTTATTACCGGGAATGCAGGTGTGAGCGTGTAGCCTTTAGTCGCTTCATCCGTGACATTAATTGCTTTTAGGCTCAGTTTAATGTTGTCGTTAAGCTTATAACCTAGCGCAATATCAGTTTGACCGTAGGCATCGCGGTATACTGGATACAAGCTGCGTTCAATTACTTCAACATATTTGTCTTTATAGTTATAAGAAATGCGGGCATCAAAACTTTCATTTTCATAATAAAAAGTAAAGTTCCACGTGGTGTCGGCTAACCCTTCTGGTGGAGTGGGAATATCCAAATCAGATGAGCCTGTTAGGGTGTTATCCAGTATGGTGTAGTTAGCATTAATACCAAAGCCGTCTAATACTGGGTGTAGTCTACTCAGCGGCAATTGTGCGATGAGTTCCAGCCCCGTTACTTTGTATGAGCCTTCAGCGTTGACGGGTTGATAAACATCAAACTCATAGTAACCATCCAGCGAGCCGTTGGCATTAAGCTTTTCTACATTGGGTACTGTACCGGTTAATTCTTGACGAACCACCCCTTCAATATCTTTCCAGAAATACGATGCAGCTAGTAAACCGCCGTTTTCCAGATACCATTCCACACCCAGTTCCCATTGTTTGGCATAGGTTGGTTTCAGATCGGGGTTACCATCAGTAAAGCGGAACGAGTTCCAACTAACAGAGCGTTTGTAGGCGATATTTGTTAATGCGGGGCGCATCAGCGTTTCTGAGGCGGCGGCCCGGACTAACACATCATCGAGCACTTCCATGGTCATATTTAGGCTGGGTAACAGTTCGTTATAGCTGCCTTCTTTCGATATGGGCTCGGTCGTAAACCCAGTAGAGCCATCAGCGTTCTGTATTTGGTGATAGCCAAAAGACAGCACTGAGGTATCCACTGCTCTAACGCCAGCATTTAAAAATACGGGTTTACCAGCGAGGTCAAAGTCCATATTGGCCATTGCATACAGGCTAAGCACTTCTTCATCTACCCGGTAGTAATCTTTTGCATTAAAAGGCACAGAGAAACCGCTATAACGAAACGTATTGCGGGCGTAATCGTTAGATATTTGCATCCAGTTTAGATCTTTTGGCTGATAATTGCCGCCCGGTACGATATCGGTGACCAGCTGTAGCTGGCTATCTGCCATGGTGCGGGTATTGACCCATTCGCTACTGCCCGCTGTAGGGCCTTGTATTTTGGTTGCACCAAACTGCCGTTCTTTCGATTTGTCGGTGTAACGTACCCCAAACTGCACACTGCTTAATGCGGGTAAAAACCCCAGTTCTAACGCTTTTTTAAAGTCGAGTTGCGCAGCGTATTTATCATCAGTGACGTTTTCCAATTCGGTTTCGTAGGCTTCGAACAGGTAGCTTTCAGGTGAGCTGTACATATCAAAGCCAGCACTGGCTAGCGTTTCACCACCATTGGCTGTCCAACGGCTACGCGAAGACGCATAAGCAACGTGTTTCAGGTTGGCGTAGTCTAATGTTTTATCAGCGCCAGAGTAGCCGACTAAAGCATTAATATCCCAGCCTTGTAGCTGCCAGTCTAGCGCCAGACTATATTGCGTGAAGTCGGTATCATTTATCCGTTCTTTACTTAAAAACTCATGCTGAGTTGCGGTGTAAGACACATCAGTTAGCACGACGATACCGTACTCCGCCAAAGTGGTGTCATCATAGTCGTGAATCGTTTCCAGCGTACTGCGGCTAGAGGCGGTGTAAGCGGCTGCGTCATACTCGTCTTCAACTGCTTTGTAACCCCCCAACATGGCATCGAAAGTCAGGCTAAAGGTATTAGAGGGTTTATATTGTAAAGAGGCAGTAGCTCCCCACTTATCTTGATCATTCAGATAAACCCTGTCGCCAACCTTATCTTGAAAGATAATACGGTTAGTTTCATTTTTATCTAATCGGTCGTTAACAGTTACGCCTGCATCACGTTCCAGCACTGTGATGGCCTGCGCTGAACGTGCGCCAGAGGCTTCCAGAAAACGGCCCATAGGTCTGAAGTTAATACCAGAGTTTGAATCAGTGCGATTAGTGCGCTGGCTTGTAGAAAAGGACACCAGAGCCCCCCAGTCACCAAAGGTATCACTGGCAAGAAGAGAGAGTTTAGGATCGATCTCTTTCGAAATAGAGTTATGTGCGCCTTCAGCAGATAAAATAAATTTACTATCACTATAATCAAAGGGTCGTGCCGTACTAATTTGTACTGAACCGGCAATACCCCCTTCTTCATCTGCAGCCGATGGCGACTTTTGCACCGTAACGCTTTGTATAATTTCTGAAGCAAAAATATCAAATTCAACATCACGACCGCCACTACCCGATGCAGTAGCCAGGTTATTAATGGAAACATGCGTAAATTCAGTAGGTAAGCTGCGCACATTTACTTTGCTACCTAAGCCTTTGTTTCGCTCAATGGTCACGCCCGGCATCCGCTGCAGAGCTTCAGCCAAGTTTTGCTCTGGGAAATCAGCAACATCAGTTGCTACGATAGAATCAGAAAAGCCCGTATTCGACTTCTTTAGATCTACGGCGCGCTCTAGGCTGCGGCTGTAACTACCTTTAACAGAGATAACTTCTAGGGACTCCGTTTCTGCTGTTGTGACATCGGATGCAAGAGCCAAGCTAACCAAGGGTGTAGTGCTTAGAATGCCGCCTACTAAAATACTCTTCATTAAACGAGCTAAAACTCGCGGTTGAAAGCGAGGAAAATCTTGCTGCTCTAAAAAAGTCATAATGTGATTCCATTTCTAAAACTGCTGCCGTGGCAGTGTTAATTGTGTGCTTCATAACGCTGCAGCAGTCTATAGAGGGTTTGAGATGCTTTTGTTTCAGAAATGTGAAGTATTTAAGGCGCAATACTTTTGCGAAGTTGCGCTGATGGAGAAGCAGTCTCTTAAGCTCTCATTAGTTCGATGATCAGAGGTTGGCGCTCTGATTTAAATGTCCATTTTATTCCTGGACCATTAGTCTTAAGTTGCGTCACCTTGCTGTTTGGATAGATCCACATTACAAGAGGTTTAGCGGTTAAATGTAATATTTATGGCGATTTTTTACCCTTTGAAATACCCGTGAGCAAAGGGGGTTAGTGGCATGATACAAAATCCACGGCGATTTTTTACCTCTCGAGGAGCCAGTGATTGAAGGCGGTTTGTGGTACTGCTGCAAAATCCAAAGTGATGTTTTACCTAGCCAAGTCTGGGATGCCCATTTTAAGTGGCGTAATACTGGACTTCCCAGACTTTGCTAGACACGTTTTTCCATTGAAATACTCATTTAGTAATAATTAATTAGGTTATGCATAAATGAGGGATCTTACCATTGATGAATATCGTGGCTTTTTGCCGTAAGCAGGTAAGTAGTTTGTTTTTTGTTCTACAACTTAAAAGCAACGTGAACACTTAGCCATGAGTGAATAACGCTTAGAAAAAATATTTTCCTAATAAGCCGCCCTAGTACAGACTTTCAAGCCCCCTCAGTTAAGTGATGTTTTTGTTTCAGAATATGCACCAAATATTGATACTTGATTGAATAATGCTAAAAAAGCGCATTCCGACATCTGGAAAAATTGTTTTATGCACCTGGCCCAATCCAAAATTAGAAACCCCTTTGTTACGTTGCTCGTAAGGAGGGAATCTGTAATTTAGGAAAACACCTGCTAACGAGGGCTTCAACACATCGCATTAAAAGTTATATTTTCATGCACTTGGAGGTAGAAATGGAAATTTTAGAAAAAAATGAGCACCTTGGGAACGTTGTGTCACGAAATAATTTAGATAGCCTCATTCTAAAGATAGACAATAATCGTGCAGCGATTGAAGCAGGGCTTTCATTTTTAACTTCTGCTGATAGTTATTTATTTACTATTGATAGCCATTCAGGTAATGGTGATGGCATGACTAGCTTATTAAGGTTTCTTTATGGCAAGGTAATCCATACTGAGCAAGTTTTATTCGTAAGCGCAGAGCGGTGTAGTCAAAGGATAGAGCAAAACACTTACCGTAAGATGCTTATCGAGTCGAGCATTCTATTTATCGATGATGTATGTTATTTATACCGAAAACAGCAAAAGACTGAACTGTGGCATCAGATATTGCAGGCAAGAATATCTTTTCAAAGAAAAACATTATGTACTTTATGTATGTCAAGTGAAGAGTTGAAGTTACTACACAGGTGGTAATTTAGTGTGATCTTTTACAATATAAGCCGGTGCCGGTAGATAAATATGGTGTACATCCGGCACAGACAGGTCGCAAGCTCTGGCCAACGACATGACAAACCATTCATTTTGAGTAGTAAAGTATTAGACAGTAGTGTCAGTATGTTCGGGTTTTAAAATGTGCGTTGATAGTCTGCTATTCCTCCATCATGAAGTGCATTACTGTCTGTAGAAAGATTATAAGTAAAACTGTGTTTTTTAAGTAAAACGAGTGGCTTGTAAGTGGAATGGTTAGTTTGTAAGTGTTACTCTAAATATATAAGTATTTTATCTTTAGTGATAACTAACAAGGTATTCTTACAGATGAGTCCAATAGGTTACACCTACCTAAACCAGCTTTACAAACTACTGCTTCCGAAGCTGAATGTCGAGGTCTTTGCTGATAAATCAGTGTCAGCAGACAGCATAGTAGATTTTGGTTCATCTAAAAGAAGAGTGATACCTGCCACAAGAAAAATTACCGACTCACCCTATGAGCACATGTGCGCTGCAATTAAATACCAAGGTATTCGTCTTCATTTTTTTGCTGCAATATTCAAAGTCATTGATGTAAATGAATTTGCAGATTTCATTCGAGCATCACCACAATCAAAATATAACAGAGTGTTGTGGTTTTTGTTCGAATGGCTAACTGATGAAGAACTCCCCATACCCGCATTGACCAGTGGGAACTACATCACGCTGTTTGATGATGCGTTTTACTATACTTTAAAAGACGGCATTCGGCACAAAAGAATGCGTGTCATAAACAATGCTATTGGGAACAGAGACTACTGCCCAACAGTAAGAAAAACAAAGCAAATTCAGAAAATTGCCGGTATAGATGTTTATGAAACTGCCTATACAAAAATGCAATCGTTGGGGGATGTATTATCAACCGATATTTTGGGACGTTCCATAAATTATCTCTACACGAAAGAAACCAAATCATCGACTGAAATTGAGAATGAGCGCCCTGATAAACAGAGAATGCAGCGGTTTTTGAATGCGGTCAAAAATGTTGGTCTGTTTGAGTTAAACAAAGGCAAACTGATTGATATCCAAAATCAGATTGTCGAAGAGCGGGTTAGAGCTAACGATTACAGAATGGATGAAATCTATGTTGGCAGCACGATCCAACGGTATAATATCGTTGATGAGGATGTGCACTACATAGGTCCACTGGCTAAACATGTACCTGGAATGATGGCTGGGTTGTTAGCTACGCATGAGAATCTGATGTTAGACAGATCTATGCCTGCCCTGATCCATGCATGCATCATCTCGTTTGGTGAAGTTTATATCCATCCTTTTATCGATGGTAATGGCAGATTGCATCGATATCTGATCCATGACGTGATGAAACAGCGTGAAGCGAAACATAAGTTTATTATTCCTGTTTCTGCGTCAATTTTAAGAAATCCGGAAAAGTATGATCAGGTTCTGGAGAGTATTTCCAGACCAATTTTATCGATGCTTGATTATTCCTTTTCTGATGACTCAAAGATCGTAATTAACAATGACATCGAATACATGTATCGCTACCCAGACTTTACCGAGCATGTGAAATTTGTCTACGACATGATGGAAACCGCAGTTTCTTCAGAGCTCATCGAAGAAGTCTGCCTGATTATCTGTTTTGATACCCTGAAAGATCATATCAATAGCACCTTCGATATATCGAACAAAAATATCGATGTGCTGATTTCGTTGCTATTAAGCAATGGTGGAACGTTATCTAAAAGCAAACAGAGCTATGTGCAGCAGTTTATTGAGCTTAAACACTTACCTGGAATTGAGACTGTCGCGAAAGCTATCATTGAGAAAATTATGTCTCAATTCTCTGTAAATATCCCCGAGCTGATGAATCGAAAGTAAGTCTTTAAAACGAAGAACAAACTGGCCGGATCATCCCGAAATACGCAATATACTAAGTAAACAAATTTTTGAGGTTGGTATTTCATCAAATACTGATTAGGTGAAAATCCGGATATTTTTACA
>NZ_JAEINI020000021.1:0-26097 GCF_016343785.1 Alishewanella maricola
CATATACAGAAAAAGGCCAGCTAACAAGCTGGCCTTTTTTATTGACATGAGTTTGCGCGGTTAGACTTTGAATTGATCGACCGAGCGACGTAATTCTTCGGCTAGGCTGGCCACCTCATGGCTGGAAGCGGATGTTTGATCAGCGCCGGTTGAGGTTTCTTCTGCCAGCGCCACAATGGCTTCTAATATTCCGCTGATTTCAATGGCTACTTGATGCTGCTCTTTGGCCGCACTGGATATTTGTTCACTCATATCGTGTGCCAAATGCACCGCATGTGTAATGCTATCGAGAGCTGATGTGGCGACTTCGGTTTTTGCGACACAGCTTTCTGCTTGTTTCTTCCCTTTATTCATCGCTTCTACTGCGGCTTGCGCACCGCTTTGTAGCGCTTGGATCATGTTTTGAATTTCTTGGGTAGAAGCCTGTGTTTTACTGGCTAACGAACGAACCTCATCGGCAACTACCGCAAAGCCGCGGCCTTGTTCACCGGCTCGAGCGGCTTCAATGGCGGCATTTAGTGCTAATAAATTAGTTTGTTCGGCAATGCCTCGGATCACATCTAAAATGCTACCGATAGCGGCACTGTCTTTATGCACTTTGTTAATCACCTCAGAAGCGTGATCGACTTCTTTCGATAACTGCACAATGATAGCTTTATTTTCTAATGAAATGCCTTTTACACGTGCGGCTTCGTTATCCGCATTTTTAATCTCGGCCAGAGCATCGTTCGAGCTTTGCAGCACGCCTTGCGCCGTACTGCTCATTTCCGTGGTGGCCGAAGCGGCTTGCGTGACTTGTGACTTTTGCTCGCGTATGGCTTCGGTGGTTTGCAAGGTAATGGTTGAGGTTTGTTCTGATGCTGCCGCTAGCTGCGTTGAGCGAGAAATAATCCCTTGGATCAAGCTTTGTAAGCTGAGGTTAACCTGATTAATACTTTTTGACAGTTCGCCAAATTCGTCCTGAGCGTGCTGCGGTAATTGTTGGGTTAGATCGCCTGCTGCCATTACGCTGAGCATGGCATTAATTTTTTGCAGTGGATTAACAATGGCGCTAATAGTCCTAAACGCAATAAAAATGGCGATAACAATAGAGCCAAACATCACCATAAAGATGGTAGTGATAGCATTTTGTACGCTGCTGCTACTTTGTTGTTGAATTTGCTCTGCGGCGGCAGTGCTTAGAGTTAATAATGCAGTTAAACGGCTAATGGCATCTTGCGTATCAGAATCGGCTTTCTCGAGCAGTTGGCGGGCATTTAGTTTGCCAGTTAACAAGCGGGTTTTGTTAGCAGGGATACCTTGTTGTTCATTTAAACCGGCCGATAGTTCCAGCATCTTAGTGGCTAATTCCGCGGGCATTGATACGCTGGCGGCTTGTTGCAACATGATATCAAGTTGCTTTTGTAAGTCAGCTAAGCGAAAGCCAATTTCATTACTAATGGTGGCGGCAGTGCTGCTGTCATTGGTGCGATTTAAATCAACCACGGTATTTAATAAGCTATTTATGCCGGTTTCCATTTGTGTCGCTGCGGTGTAGGCCTGCGGGAAGCTACTGCGAACATTACTGATATCGGTAAAATCTAACAATAATGACGCCATATCATCTGCAGTCATTTCCAGATCGCTCATTTGCTGTTCAATCTGACTTTGCAGGCTGATATTATTCGCTAATTGTTGAAATAGCTGCTTTGAGATAGGTAAGAAACTGTCAAAAGCGGCGGTAACTTGCTGTGCAGCCGCCAGTAATGTCGGTTGCTGCTGTACGGTTTTATTTAACGCTGCAGCGGCGTTGTTGTAGGTTTGCAGTTGGCTATCAAATTGTTGTTGTAACAAAGACAATTGCGCACTGTCGTTGACATGAAAAGCCTGCACGCCAATTTTGCTCATTAAAACAAACTGACTTTTCATCATGGCACTGTTTTCGAGGGCTGGGATCGAGATGGTGTTAACTTCGGCGGTCGCATTACTCACGCTGTTTAAGCGTATATAAGCAGTAAAACCAATAATCACCAATAGCACCGTAATGATGCTAAAGCCCCCAATTACGCGAGACTTAACGGTTAACTTCATGACAACTCCAATTTAAGCATATTAACTGCTATGTCACGGCTAGCAGAGGATCCATCGTGTAGCCGTTACTTGTTATTATTTGTTATCGACACTATACCTTTGTCGTGTTTCAACGCAATAGGCAGTTAATTGATTGCCCCAAACACAGCCGGTATCGAGTGCATGAATGTGTTTAATAGGGCTATAACCCTCTAACGCAGCCCAGTGGCCAAAGCAAATATCCATTTTTGCATGGTCTTGCCATAGCTCAAACCAAGGTTTGAGTTTTGATTGTTTATTTAAGCCAGATTTGGTGAGCAGTTCTAATGCGCCATCCGCTTGGCAAAACCGCATACGGGTGCAAGCATTGATAGTAAAACGCCAACGATCTTCCTGGGTGACGACATCGCGCCAACGGCTCGGTGTATTACCATACATGGTAGATAACAACAGTGTGGGTTGATGCTGTAACAGGGCACTGATCTCGGCGCTAGCACTCAAAGCGGTGCTGATATCCCACTCGGGTGCTAAGCCGGCATGCACCATCAGTAACTGGCGCTCAGTACACACTTGGATCAGCGGTTGTTGGCAAAGCCAGTGTATTAATTCCGGTAAATGTGCCGCTTGCTGTAAAGCGGTCAGTTGATCAGCGGCTTTAACCTTACTAAAACCATAATAGCTGGCGATAAAATTGAGGTCATGGTTGCCTAAAACAACGCGTGCTTTCGCACCTAAACCGCGCACAAAATCTAGGCAAGCTAAAGAGTCGGGGCCTCGGGCAATCAGATCGCCACAGAACCACAACTCGTCATGTTCGGCTTGATAGTGAATATTCGCCAGCAAGCGCTGAAGCGGTTCAAAGCAACCCTGCAAATCGCCTATAACGTAGGTGGCCATCAGTTCAAAATATGTGGCTGAGCCAATCTGAATAAGGGGATAGGGGTGCGAAATGATTGCTGTTTTTGGTCAATCATTTCATAGTAACCCTGCATGGTGCCCACGGGGGTTTCTAATACCGCGCCACTGGTGTAACTGTAGGTTTCGCCAGGCGCTAATTGTGGCTGCACTCCGATGACACCTTCGCCAGAGACTTCGGTTTGTTTGCCATTGCCATCAGTAATTTGCCAATAGCGGCTTAACAGTTGTACCTGTTGTTCGCTTTGGTTAGTGATATTGACGCAATAGGCAAAAACATAACGCTGCTCAGCCGGATCAGACTGAGCGCCTAAATAAAAACTATCCACGGATACGGTAACTTCTTGCTCAAGGCTCATTAGCACTTTCCTGCTCTGCAAGCCACTGGGCAACTCTAACAAATTCTGCAACGGAGAGTTGCTCCGGTCGTAATGATGGATCAATTCCCAGCGCGGTTAATTGCTCAGCAGTGGCAAAATTACTAAAACAATTTCGTAAGGTTTTGCGGCGTTGATTAAACGCTTCTAAGCATACACGGTTCAATACTGCAGGATCCACTTTAGCACGATCGGCAATGTTAAACGGGATTAAGCGCACAACGGCTGAATCCACCTTCGGTGCAGGTTTAAAGGCACCGGGGCCCACTTGCACCACAGGAATGGCCTGACAGTAATACTGGGTCATTACACTGAGACGACCAAAGGCTTTACTGCCATGCCCCGCAGTCATTCGATCAACGACTTCTTTTTGAAGCATAAAGTGCATGGTATCGATCTGGTCGGCAAATTCAAATAAATGAAATAATAGCGGGGTAGAAATATTGTACGGTAAATTACCAAATACTTTGAGTTTCTGACCCGGTTGCACCAGTTGGCTAAAATCAAACTTCATGGCGTCGGCTTGATAAATGGTTAATTTATCAGCCATGTCAGGATGTTGGCGTAAACGTTCCGCAAGATCGCGATCAAGCTCAACCACGGTTAGCTTACCGGCTTCAGCAACGACTGGCTCAGTTAAGGCACCTAGTCCCGGGCCTATTTCAACTAAAACATCCGTCGTTTTTGGGGCAATAGCTTTAACAATTCGGCCAATTACATGGGGATCGTGTAAGAAGTTTTGGCCAAAGCGTTTTCGGGCACGGTGGCCCTGATGTACATTATCTGTCATGGATTCGTGGTTCGTTGAGCCAATTGAATGGCTTGGGTCACGGCATGAAACAGGCTGCCAGGGTCGGCTTTGCCGGTTGCTGCCAAATCTAGAGCGGTACCATGATCAACGGATGTTCGGATCAAGGGTAAGCCTAGGCTAATATTAACTGAACGGCCAAAACCTTTGTATTTCAATACCGGGAGGCCCTGATCATGATACATCGCGAGTACAGCATCTGCTTCGTTCAGGTATTTGGGTTGAAATAAGGTGTCAGCAGGTAAGGGCCCAATTAAGTGCATACCTTGTGCGCGGAGCTCTTCTAAAGCTGGCGTGATCACTTCGATTTCTTCGCGACCTAAATGGCCATCTTCGCCGGCATGCGGGTTTAAACCGCAAACATAGATGCGCGGTTCGGCAATACCGAACTTTTGCTGCAAATCTTCATGCAAGATGCTGATCACTTTGTGTAAACGCTCGCGAGTAATCGCTTTAGCAACATAAGCCAGCGGAATATGCGTCGTGGCAAGTGCAACGCGTAAACCTTCAGTGGCAAGCATCATCACGACATAAGGCGTGTTTGATTGCTGTGCAAAAAACTCCGTATGGCCACTAAAAGGAATGCCGGCGCGGTTGATTATGCCTTTGTGGACAGGGCCAGTGACGATGGCAGCCGCTTCTGCGGATAACACCATATCACCGGCAGCACGCAATGTATCTATGACATAACTGCCATTAGCGGCATTTAACTGGCCAGGGATCACGGGTTCAGCTAGCGCAAACTCAGCAATGGTTAAAGTGCCTGCGCGTTGCGGTTGAGGTGCGGCACTGGCTTGATAAGGTAAAAGTTGCACTGGCAAGCCTAAGCTCGCTGCACGTTCTTGCATTAGCTCGGCATTGGCACAAACAACCAGTTCAACAGGCCAGTCTTGGCGCGTTAACGCCAAGACCAAATCAGGACCAATGCCGGCCGGTTCACCCGGGGTAATTGCGATACGCAGGGTCATTAATCTTCTGCCAATACTTCGATATACGCATCATCACGCAGTTCGCGTAGGAAACTGGCTGACTCTTCGTTAAAGCGGCGATTAAAAATCATCCGATACACTTGATTACGTTTTTTATCGGCAGTCGCATCTACAGTGCGACGCTCTAGTAATTGCACAATGTGCCAGCCATGTTCGGTGCGGAAAGGCTCGCTCAGTTCATCAGGTTGTAAACGATTTAAGGTGTCACGAAACGCCGGGACATAAACATCTGTTTCACTCCAACCGAGGTTACCACCGTTTAATTTTGAACCTGGATCTTCCGAAAATTGTTTCGCTAATTCCGCAAAATCCGCATCACCCGCGCGTAGTTTTGTGGCCATGTCTAAAAGCATCGTTCTAGCACGTTCTTCGCTTACAATAATGGATGGTTTAATCAAAATATGCCGTGAATTGACTTCAGTCAATTCTGCCACGTTTTCACCACGAATATCAAAAATGGTTAAAATGTGAAAGCCTGCGCCAGAGCGAAGTGGGCCAATGAGATCGCCTTTTTTACGACCACGAATACCTTCAGAAAACAAAGTGGGCATTTCGTTGATGTTCATCCAGTCTAATTGACCGCCCTCAAGGGCATTGGCACCACTGGATGAAGCGATAGCGATGCGACGGAAGTCACTGCCGTCACGTAATAATTTTAGTACTTGCTCTGCACGCTCACGTGATTCGGTAATTTGTTCGGTAGTCGCTTGGCTAGGAATGGCGATCAGAATATGACCTAGTTGGTATTGTTCGCTAATCGCACCTTGCTCTTCCATCAGTTTCACTAGGTTATCGACTTCTTGCTGGCTGATATAGATGCGACGTTGCACATTGCCACGTAATACTTCGTTGGTCATGATTTCTTCGCGCACTTTTTCGCGGAAGCGCTCGTAGTTGCCTTCTTCATTGATAACTTGCTGACGGAATTGCTCCATCGATAAATTCTCGCCTTGAGCGATATTTCGAATCGTATCATCCAGTTGAGCATCGCTAATTTGTAAACCCATACGCTGTGCCATTTGCAATTGTAAATTGGTCATGATCAAGCGCTCAGTGGCCTGAGTGCGTAAGGCTAAATCTGATGGAAGTGTTTGGCCTTGTGCTTCAGCGTTGCGTTTAACTCGTTGTACTATTTCATCAACATCACTTTTTAAAATCACGCCGCTGTCCACAATCGCTGCAACTCGGTCGATTTCGCGTTCTGCTGCTGTTAGGGAAACGCTGGCAAAACCAAGCAAAACCACACAGATAATTTGCTGTAACTTCATAAATTCCTACATTCTAATTTGTTAGTAAATATGGACGTCGATAACTGAAGATGCCATTTGACAACATGTCAGCTACGCCAAAACCGGCTTTATCACCAAATCCTTTAAAGACAAACTGCACACTGAAACCACTATCCAGTTCGGCAAATTGGTTAACATTATCCACGGCGGTGTCAAAATCTGCCTGTACCTGTCTGCGAGCGACAAAACGCACTGCCCAACAACAGGATTCATATTGCAGTCCTATATTGGCGTCTATCATACGATGATTCGTCACATCACGGTAGTAACTGGCGATCAGTTGCCAGTTTTTATCTATTGGAAAGGCACCAATAACACCTAATTGTTGAATTTCCACTCCTGAGACTGCGCGGCTGTAGCGATGGTTCAATTGGAATAACGTATTCTCACTGCCACGATAATCTAAGCTGGCTGAACTCTTAATTAGTTTGTTTTGTTCAATGTCATATTGCAGCGCGCTGCTGACATACCAACGACGATACCAATTCCAGATCATTTCAGAGGCGAGCATCGACTCAGTGGATGGCAAATCTTGAGTAATGGTATTTGCTGTGATTTCCGGATCTTTTAAGAAAAAAATCTGGCCAAGGCTAAAACGGAATAATTCATTTTCGGTATTGTCGTAAAAGCGTGTCGTACCACCAAGGGTAATTTGATTCGCTTCATTGATACGATCTAAGCCTGAGAAACGGTTTTGCCTAAATAAGCCGTAATAATCGTCTTGCAAGCGCGTGGTATCGTACAAGCCAATATTGCTTTGATCGCGATAAGGAATATACAAATACTGTATTTGCGGTTCAAAGGTTTGTAATGCCGGCTCGCCAAACCAATCGTATTCTCGTTCCATATTGATTTTGGCATGCAAACGAACCTTAGGTAAGGTCCGCGTGATCTCGGCTTGTTCTTCCGTGAGTGAGCTTAAGCTATCTTGTTGATAATAAGTATAAAGCAAGCTTGTTTCAGCCGTGAATTCAATTGCCGAGGTGATGATAGGAATGCGAAGCGCTGGCTCAATGTGCAGTCGATCCGCGGCGTTATAAAAGGCTTGGTCATTTCTGAAATGCGCATATTGGCTAAACCAACTGGCTTCGAGCCAGTTACCTAAAGCGATAGGCGCCGCTGAAGCCACACTTAGTTGCGGGATCGCTTTATAGGCTTGGTTATAATTACCAAGAATCTCAAAGCCTTGCATTTTTAAATGCGAATGAACTTGTTCACCGTAATAACTCAGGCTGGCTTCACGATATAATTGAGTATCACTCTGGTTTGTGTAGTCTGAGCCTAGTTCTGTTAGATAAGCGCTATCGCTGACATCGGTAAAGTCGATATAGCCACGCCATTTATCACTAAAATCGGAGCGATTCGTCAAATGTGTTAAGTAACGCGCGCCGAAATCATTGGTTTTTTCATCATCGCTATCCATGTACTCTAATTGCAGTAAGCCACTGTGTTCGGCTGTTAAATACCGCAGTTGCGACTTTAACTGAGCACCACGATTACTCATAAAACGCGGTGTAAGCGTCAGATCGTAGTTTTCGGCCAAGTTGAGGTAATAGGGTAATTCTATGTCTATACCGGTGCTTTGTGAGCTGCCGACTTTCGGCACCAATAATCCTGATTTACGTTGTTCATTAACGGGGAAGGTTAAATAAGGGATATAAAAAATAGGGATGTCTTTAATTTTAAACACCGCATTACGCGCTTCACCCCAGCCTGAGTCTGCCGCGATGCTGATTTCTTCTGCGTGTAAGCCCCAGCTGTCATCTTGTTCTGGGCAAGTTGTGAACACGGCTTGGCGTAATACTAACGCCTCGTTCGAAGCCACCATGGCCGAAGCTTCACCGCGACCAGCATTTTCAACAAATTGATAACGCGCATCACCCAGTGTAACGCGGTTTTGGCTAATGTCTGCTTCAAAAAATTGGCTACTCACCGACAGTGCTGGATTAAAATACTCAATACCGCCATCGGCGCGTAGTGTTTGGGCGCGGGTATCATAACGTGCTTTAGGTGCTTGTAATAAGGTATCGCGATGCAGGATTTGTACTTTACCTGAAAATTCAGCGCTTTGGTTTTCTTGTAAGTCGACGTTATCTGAAAAAATGCGGATCCGACTGTCTTGTCCATTTAAATCTTTTAAGATATCGGGCAGTTGAACGGGTTGCTGGCAAGTTTGGCTAGCAAGCGGTGCAGCATTAACCTGCAGAGGTGTCATCGCTACCCAGAGTAATCCTGCTAAACTTAAACCTTGTTTCATGCCTTTCTACTCATTGCTTACTGCGTCGCACCAGCCGACCTTGGGTGGGTTATGATAAATCAATTTTAGAATTCCTGCTAATCCGATATAGTGCCTATGTTAATCGTGTTATGCCAGACCAGTGGCTGGCTCAGGGCTCATTGCAGTTTTCGGGGTATGTTACGTGTGGGGAAAAATTCTTGGTGCCTTATTTGGTATCGCTTTATTTAAGCTACCTGGCCTGTTGTTGGGTGTGGTAGTAGGGCATCTTATTGATCAGATGTTTCAACGCAAATTAGCGAATTGGGAAGGGCTGCAAAGCGTTTTCGGGCAAGACGATGAACAAGCCTTATTTATGTACAGTAGTTTTGCAGCAATGGGGCATCTTGCGAAAGCGACGGGTGTGGTAACCAAAGCTCATATCTCAGAAGCCACCCACTTTATGCAACAGTTGGGTTTAAATGCTCAGCAGCAAAAAGAAGCACAAGCGGCATTTAGAGATGGCAAGGCGGTTAATTTTCCGTTTCGCGCGCAAATCACGGAGTTTTACCAACGCTATAAACGGCGGCCGGACGTTTTACAATTATTCCTAGAAATACAATTAAGTATTGCCTGTGTTGATGGCCGCATTAGCGCTGAGCAGCATCAGCTTTTAATTCAAGTTGCCGAGTGTTTGCATATTTCGCGCAGCACTCTAGCGCAATTGCTGTTGGCTTATCAGGCGCAGTCACGGTTTAAACAGGGGCAAGCCACCGGCAAAGAACAGGGGCCCTCTTTACTTGCGGCTTATCAAATGCTGGGCTGCACACCAGAGATTGCTGACAAAGAGCTGAAGCGTGCTTACCGTAAATTGATGTCGCAACATCATCCAGACAAATTAATGGCACAGGGAGTGCCAGCGGCGATGTTAGAGGTAGCAAAAAGACGTACGCAAGATATTCAAGCGGCGTATGAGCAAATCAAGCAGGCCCGAGCTAAAAACCCGTAGAGTGTAACCAGCCGATAATTTCATTGACTTGCCAGTGTTGCAGGCTTTGTTGATGAAAACCGTCGTTTAAATGACGTTGTCGATATAAAGCATTGCCACGCTGTTGTCCTAATTCTGCCCTTGCTGTGGCCGAGGCAAGTGCTTGTGGATGGTCATGCGCCGTTAATAAATCGAGTACCGGTACGTTATTTAATACGTTTTGCGCAAAGCTACTCTGTTGCTCGGTTGCTGATAAATAGGCCCCTAAATTCACTAGCGCGGCCGGTGGCATATTTAAACTATCTGTCAGCAGTAAATTCATTACCGCTGCGATTTCCCCTTGTGCAATAACAATCACCGGTGGCTTTAACCGCGCTTGCTGCGCTAACAATTGCCAGCGTTGGCTCAGTTGGGTTTTTTGTAATGTTAATTGCTGCGCAGAGTTGGTCGCCGTTACTGGATCTGGTTGCGGCAACACCCAGAGATCCCAGCCACGGTCCGGTAAAGATAAGCGAAGTTGATTCAGTAACGAAGGACTAAAGGCATGCTGATGGGCATCCGGTAGCAACACGATGCTACCTCGTGTTAAACGAGCGGCACTGGGGGTATGCAATGCCATGAAGGTGGCACTCGCAGCATCAAATTGTTGTAGGTTAACCTGAGGGAATTGGCGTTGAATATCTTGCCAGTGAGGTTCTGCTTGGCTGCTGGTCGCGGCAAAAAGCATAACAGCAAATGCGAACCTTTTATTTTGCATCTATGCTACCGCCATAAAAAAAACTTAAGTTGATTACTCTATAGCGGCTTGCGTTCCCATATCTTGAGCGGGAAGGTGGTGTGCCAGTAAATCTTCGGCAAAAGCAAACAGCACTTTGTTGTTATGCCTAAATTTTATGTAATTGCCTTTATGCTCGAGTAAGGCAACCACAGTTGAAGGTTGGATGATAAAACAAAATTTTGTGGCTTTAAATTCGACCAACGCTTTGGCCATTTCTCTAAGATGATCGTTTGCTGCAAGACGTTGTGTTTCTTGCTCGTCATTACAGACATGTGCTGAATGCTGTAATTGAATCATTTCAACATCATCCGCAATGGCGTTAATGCTAAACATGCATAGACTGCATGTAATGAGAAGAAAAACAAACTTAGCCATGATAGGAGGAGTCCAGTAATTGACATTATGTACTAAAAATTAGCAGTGATTGTAAATTACGGCAATAGAAAATAATAGTAGAGTAGCGAAAGCCAATAAAAATAAAGCCGCTAGCATAGCGGCTTTATTTAATATTAGTACTTAAATACTATTAGCGAAGTACTGGCTCTTTAATCTTAGCCGTTACTTTTGCTTCAATACGTTGGTTGGCAGCGTGTGCTGCGCGGGTATTACCCTCAACGCGAAGCTGAGTGACACCGAAACCTTTAGAGGTAATACGGCTGCTGTTGATGCCTTGCGCTGTTAATAAATCAGCGATGGCTTTAGCACGACGCTCAGATAAACGCATGTTGTAAGCGGCGTTACCGATGTTAGACGCGTGACCTTCGATGAACACAACCGCTTCAGGGAAGCGTTTCATAAAGGCGGCTAACTGGTTAACTTCTGTTTGGCCGTCAGCAGATACTGCTGCAGAGTCAAACGCGAAACGAACTTCGATATCGACATCGCCTACACGGTCCATTTTCTCAGTGTAGATAGTACAGCCTTGAGCATCTACTTTGTGAGCCGCTGGTGTGTTAGGGCACTTGTCTTGGCTATCAACTACGCCATCACGGTCAGAATCAACAGGCATTGGTGCTGGCGCTGGGGCCGGAGCTGGGGCCGGAGCGGGTGTAGGAGCAGCAGCTGCTTCAGCACCGAAAACCCACGTTGCACCTGCTTTTAAAGACGCATCATTCCAATCACCGTTGTTAATACCACGGAAACGGTTACCTTCAACAAATAAGGCAACCGCTGGGCTAACAAAATAACGATAACCAACACCGATGTTTACTGCGTCAAAGGCGATGTCATTTTCAAAATGTTTCCAGCCACCCACTAAATACAGATTAGTGTTAGCCAGATGATACATTGCATCTAAACCAAAACGGTCACCCGTTACGCGAGAATCTTGAACTAATGAATTGAAGCTCTGACGAGCATATTCAAAGCGCACACCCCAAGTTTCGTTGACACGGTAACCAATGTCAGCACCTACACCCCAAGCATCATCAGTGTTGCTCCAGGTAGCTGATTGCGCTTTACGCGAATCATTCCAGTAGCCTTCACCAAATAGTGAGCCAAAAACCTTTTTTTCTAGATCTTGAGCTGTTGGTGCATCGGCAATAGCCTGAGCGCCAAACAGCGGTATAGCCGCAAGAACTGCTACAGCGATTGCTTTAAGTTTCATCCGTTTCTCCTTCGATTCATCCAATTAAGCAAACTTTTAATAGTTTACCATATTGTTTTGTCAGTATTATTGGTTTTTGCAAAAAATAAAGTTTATTTTTAAGACAATACAATAATAGTGCAGTTAAATGAATGTTGCGTTAATAGCCGATACTTTTTACTTAAAAAGGGCAAATTGCTGAAAAAATCATCTTTTTTGCCGTTGTTGGATGGCTAAGCCTTAAATGACAGGCATGCAGTTGCAGCCGATCTGCAGCATGCACTGCCTCTCCGGCGTAAAATTTATCGCCTAAGATGGGATGACCAATAAATTGTAAGTGCACACGTAGTTGATGAGAGCGTCCGGTGACAGGGGTTAATTCCACGCGGCTTTGGTTATTGGCACGGCTAAGCACGCGATAGTGCGTTAAAGAAGGCTTACCATGTTGATAACACACCTTTTGCATCGGTCTATTTGGCCAATCACAAATCAATGGCAAATCAATACTGCCACTGCTCGCCTTAACTAAACCGGAGACTCGCGCTTCATAACTTTTTTCAGTTTCGCGCTGTTGAAATTGCCGGTTTAGCTCACGTTGCGCCTCTTTGTGCATTGCCATAATAAACACCCCTGAGGTGGCCATATCTAAGCGATGCACAATGCTGGCATTGGGCCAAACGCGTTGCACTCGGTATTGCATGCTATCAAAGTGTGCAGGATCTTTACCCGGCACCGACAATAAGCCACTGGGCTTGTTTAGCACCACGATATCGTTGTCTTGATACAAAATATCGAGATAAGGCCATGTCGTTGGGGTATAAGTTAACAGCATGGCGTTAATCGTGACTCACCACGATCACTCGGATCGCATCTAATTTTAACCGAGCTTTGGCCAAGTACTCATTCAGTTGCTGGCATTGCTGCTGTTGATGAGCGATCTCTTCATCCCGCACTAAGGGGTTTACTTGGCGAAGTGCCTGCAAACGCTCGATATCTGCGGTTAAGCTTTGCTGCATTTGGGTTTGTGCTTGGCTGCGTAATTGCTCAAGTTGCAGCGTGGCTAACTGTTCCGCTTGTTGCAGCATAGGGTGGATCAGATTTTGTAGGGCATTCACCAGTTTTGTCGCCGTTTGTCGACCAACCGGTTTTAATTGACGATTAAAGTTATCAAACGACACTTTGGCTGCCAGATCTTTACCGGTTTTATCTAACAACATACGAATCGGCGTAGGCGGTAAATAACGCCCCAATTGTAACGCCGCTGGCGCGCTCGCTTCTGCGATATAAATTAACTCCACAAAGAAGCTACCAACCGGTACGGCTTTGTTAGGTAATAATGCCACGGAGCTGTTACCTAACACATCATTACTCAGGATATCCAAAGTGCCTGTGACCATCGGGTGATCCCAGCTTAAAAATTGAATATCTTCTTCGGATAATGCGGTAGCGCGGTCAAAGGTGACTGTGGTGCCATCATCTGCTAATCCAGGATAGTTTTGCTGTAAATGCTCAGATGGCCGTAAAATGATGCTGGTATCAGAGCGATCTTCTTGATTAACGCCCAGTAAATCCCACGCCTTGAACATCAGCATTGGCAGTTTAACGTCTTGATCGAGTGCACTGACTTCGGCAGCAAGTTGTAACGCTTGTTGGCCACCGCTGGAGTTGATTTCTAATAACTGATCGCGGCCTTGCTCCAATTTAGCTTGTAACTCGGCGGCCAATTCAGCACAGGCTGCGATTAATTGCTCGGCCTCGTCGCTCGGGCCTCGGTAGTCAGCGAGTAGCTGTTCTAACTGCGTTTTTTGTTGTTCAAAAATCAGGCGGCCCGTTTGGCAGGTTTTGGCAAACGCATTTAAGCCGTGATGATACCATTGCAGTAATAATTGCTGCGCAGTATCCGCGAAGTAGGGGATATGGATCTGAATATCATGCTGCTGCCCAATCCGATCTAACCGGCCAATCCGCTGTTCGAGTAAATCAGGGTTTAGCGGTAAATCAAACAATACCAAATGTTCGGCGAACTGGAAGTTACGACCTTCGCTACCAATTTCAGAACACAGCAACACTTGGGCACTGTACTCTTCTTGGGCAAAGTAGGCGGCCGCTTTATCTCGCTCGATAATGCTCATGCCTTCATGGAATACGGCGGCACGAATACCTTCAGATAAACGTAAGGCTTCTTCCAAGGCGAGAGCCGTGGCTGCCGACGCACAAATCACTAAAAATTTGCCGTGTTTCGCCGCTTTTAACGCGGACAACAAATATGCAACACGCGGGTCAAATTGCCACCACTGGCTGTTTTCACCTTCAAATGCCTGAAAAACTTGCTCTGGAAAAAGATTAGCGGTGATTTTAGCGTGCACCGAGGCGTCTTGTTGCAAGGCACGATGCACTTTTAAGGCATTTTGATATTGCTCTGGCATTGCCAGAGGTTGTAATAGCGGGCAACGTTTTGGGAAGCCTTGAATGGTGTTACGGCTATTGCGGAATAAAATGCGGCCGGTTCCATGACGATCTAATAACTTTTCGACCAGCTCATGCCGCAACGTTTCGGTGAGGGGGTGCTGATCGGCGAGTGACTGTAATAGCGCTTGGCTAGCGCTATCGTTTAACAAGTGGTTTAACGAGGCTAACAAGTTGGCATTCAGTGACGTGGCGCTTATCAGTTGCTGAGCCAACTCGGCGATCTGCTGATAATCTTGCTCTTCAGCTTGAAATTGTTCGTAATCATAAAAACGATCAGGATCTAATAACCGTAGCCGGGCAAAGTGGCTCTGATGGCCAAGTTGATCGGGGGTGGCTGTCAGTAAGATTAAACCGGCTGTATCCTGGGCTAGGGCCTCGATGCGCTGATATTCCGTGCTAGGCTTTAACGGATCCCAATGAAGATGGTGAGCTTCGTCGACCACCAATAAATCCCAGTGGCTACTGACCGCATGCTCATGCCAGCTGCGCTTTTTCGCTAAAAACTCCATGCTACACAGCACGAGTTGTTCGGTATCAAACGGGTTATCCGCATCGAGTTGCGCTTGCTGGCAACGTTCTTCATCAAAAATCGCAAAACGCAGATTAAAGCGCCGCAGCATTTCTACCAGCCATTGATGTTGTAATGACTCCGGTACAATAATCAAAATACGACTGGCCAAGCCCATCAGTAATTGCTGGTGAATAATTAAACCGGCTTCAATGGTTTTACCTAAACCTACTTCATCGGCCAATAACACGCGTGGCGCGTGGCGCTGTGATACTTCGCGTGCAATATGAAGCTGATGTGGGATCAAGCTAACACGACCACCAACCAAACCACGCAGCGGGCTTTGTTGCAGGCTTTGTTGATGCTGCCAGCTTTGATAGCGTAATGGGAAGAATTCAAAACGGTCTACTTGACCGGCAAATAAGCGATCTTGAGGTTTGTTAAAACTCAGGAAGTGGTCTAAAAAGGTTTCGCGTAAAATGCAGGGTTCTTGCGTATCTAAGCGAATACCGTGATAACTTAATAGTGCATTTTCAATCGTTACTTGCTGCACCAGTAAAGTAAAGCCCTCTGCACTTTTCACTTCATCCCCGATGTTAAAACTCACGCGAGTCAGAGGCGCTTCTTGCTGAGCATAAAAGCGTGTTTCACCGCTGGCGGGGAACAGAATTGATAGCATTCTGCCCTCCAGTGCAATTACAGTACCTAAGCCTAAATCAGACTCTGTATCGCTGATCCAACGTTGTCCCAGTGCAAAATTCATTCTAAACCCTAACTGTCAAAAACGGGGCGCTATGGTACAGCGAAACGACCTTGGTTGCATCTGTCTCGCACAGCTTTTTCTTCAGCAACGATTATAAGTTGTCATGCTGTTGTCATCTGGTAACGGCAACGTAGCAATTAGCGTCTAAGGTGCGGTTCGGCACTTTTAGTCGCAGTCTGGCAAAGTTGCACTATGCTAAAAAGAGCCGTAATGCATTACGGTGAGATAAGCAAATAAAGGAGTGCTTATGGCGCGGAAAAAACAGCAAGCGAAAAAAATTTATGTTCTAGATACCAATATTTTGTTGCATGAACCTTTTGCCTTCCTCAATTTTGAAGAAAACGATGTTGTGATACCGATGACGGTATTAGAAGAACTTGATCATATAAAAGATAAAAATAAAGACGTCAGCCGAGATGCACGAGTGGCGATTCGTGCATTAGAAGATATTTTAAAAGACGCCTCCCCAGAGCAAATGCTACACGGTGTGGCGTTACCCAGCCGCCAAGATGCCAAGCCCGCCGGTCATATTTTTATTGTTAACGATCACCATCTAAAAGATGAAATCCCTGGTTTACCCGGCGGCGAGAACGATCATCTGATCATTAACACCGCCTTGTATTTGCAGCGCGAAAAAAGCCCTGTAAAAGTCATATTGGTGACAAAAGACATTAATATGCGTTTAAAAGCCAAGGGTGCGGGTTTAAAGCATGTAGAGGATTACCGCACTGACCAACTGATAGATGATGTACGCTTTCTCTATAAGGGCTATTACAAATTTGCCGGAGAATTTTGGCCACAAGTCGGAGAATGTCACAGTGTGAATGAAGGGCGCGATACGGTCCATTACATCAACCGAAAGGTCTTACCTAATGCTTATGTTAACGAGTATCTAGTCGATGAGGCTGAAACTTTTGCTGGAAAGGTTTTGGCAGTTAGCGAGCACGAATTAAAAATCCAAGACTTCGGTTATGAGCGATTAATGCATCGACATGCTTGGGGGATTCATCCAAAAAATATTTATCAAGCCATGGCCTTAAATGCCTTGCTCGATCCGCAAATGGATTTGGTGATTTTAACTGGCCCCGCCGGATGCGGAAAAACCCTAATTGCCTTAGCTGCCGCGCTGGAGATGGTTATTGAAAAAGGCATTTACGATAAAGTCATTGTGACGAGGAATACACCTGAAATTGCCGAGTCTATTGGCTTTTTACCAGGCTCTGAAGAAGAAAAAATGGCACCTTGGTTAGCGGCCATTACCGATTCGTTAGAAGTACTGCACAAAACCGACGAACATCCGCATGCCAGCGTGAATTACATTATGGAAAAGGCGAATATTCAGTTTAAGTCGGTTAACTTTATGCGTGGCCGCAGTATTCAAAATGCCATTGTTATTCTGGACCCTCGTATTGAGCCTCTGGAAAAATTGTTACTTCCTGAATTTTACTGGGCTGGAGAGGTGGTAACAAAAAATTTGATGCTTGTCCCAACTCTTATGCTTATTTCTGCAAACGAAAATTCGTTTTTGTTACCTAATGAAGTAGTAACAGGGGAGGCTGCATAATGATAACACGTACCAACATCCCACGCGTCTTAGACACTTCTGCATTAGTGCATGATCCTAAATCGCTTTTGTCGTATGAAGACGACATCTACATTTGTCTTACTGTTCTTGAAGAACTCGACAACTTAAAGGAGCGCAGAGATAAGTCTGTGAGTGCTGATGCACGGGTCTGTATCCGAATGCTCGAAGATCTGGTTAGTGGTCATGATGCAGAACGACTTGAAAGCGGCATACCATTACCGTCGAGTGAAACAGGAAAACGCGGCAAGTTGTTTATTGGCATCGATACCAACATCGAAATGGAGCACTCTTTAAGGCATGGTATTGGCAGTGAGGCCGACAATCGCATCATCAATTTTGCATTCCAGTTGCAAAAGAGACTTGATCAACCGGTCTCGATCGTAACTCGCGACATTAACATGCGTTTGAAAGCCAGAACCGTTGGTGTCAGCGCAGAGGATGTGTCAGTTGATAACTCCATCGCAGATATAGATCTTCTATATAGTGGCGTCCAAGTGTTTGAGTATGACCTATTCGAAAAGTTGGAAAGCGATGATGACTTTAGATTGTCTGGTGATGTGTATAGGCTTGACCGTAGTCTTTTCAATAGCGAAGTTCAAACCAATATGTACTGGTATGACGAAGCGGGGCATATCGGACTTATCACTGATGTAAGTGCTGAGCATGTGTACACGACTTTACTCCCTAGAAAGCATAAAAAGATCTGGGGTGTTCTCCCCAAAAACCCACGGCAAGCAATAGCTTTGCATCAACTAACCGACTCTCATTATGATCTGAACATCCTACTTGGCCCAGCCGGGTCCGGTAAGACTTTCCTAGCTGTCGCGGCTGCTCTGCATCAAGTCTTGGAAGAAAAGAAATATAAGAAGATTGTCGTGGTACGAAGTCGAGATTTTATGGACGAAGATCCCGGTTTCCTGCCGGGGGATTTAAAAGAGAAATCAATGCCACTGCTTGCAGGCATTACAGATGCACTGATCTCAATGCATAGTGACGATGGCAATGAACACAACACATTTTCGACTATCGAGCATATCATTGAGAAAGCTAATATCGAGTTTACGTCGATGGCGTATTTCCGTGGACGCTCTCTGGATGACGCCTTTCTTATCATTGATGAGGCCCAGAACATGACTCGTGCTCAAATGAAGGGGATGTTGTCTCGTGGAGGCAAAAACTGTCGTACGGTAGTGCTGGGTAATCTTGCGCAGATAGACGATAAGTTTGTGACTCCGGCATCATCAGGTGCGAGCGCTGCGGTTAACGTTTATCGAAAATACCCAAAAGGTTCGGTGCTAATTTTTGATGAGGTAGAACGCAGTTCTTTGGCTGATTTCACTGAGAAGAATTTTTAAGCGGCTTCGTTTAAAAGGCACTGTCAGTTGTTAGCAGTGTCTTCCAATAATCTTTGTTTGGAAAAGTAATGCAGGCTTAATCTTTAGCTACAAAAAGACATGGCGTTGCTGTTATAGCATAAGAGTTTAAGGGAGCGATATCTTTATAGATAGATATTGCCTAATCAGTCACTTATTTTGTTAAGATATTGAATGTATGAGTTTTTTAAGTGTCAAACTCACTTCTGATCGGGCTTACTTATGAATACTATTCTCAAAGATTGGCACATCGTCTCTATCCTTGACAATGGCGAATTAATGGGCAAAGTGCTTTGGGGCATCTGCGTTGAAGATAATACTCTCAGATTTGACATTGGTGACTATATTTGTAGTTCGAAAATTGTTGAGATCATTCCTTCTGAAAAGCTAGTAAAAACGATAAAAGGTAGTGCCTACCTGCTGGAAGGCGATGGCAAAACAGCAGAAGTTACACTTGAAAATTTTGAATTACTGCGTCAAGGTTTTAGCCCTGATGAAATTAATAGAATCAGGGCTGTGCAGCAAAACGCAATTAACTAAGCCTAGCGGACGCGGCCAACGACATTTTCGATTGAATTAGTGACTCAAAATGAGAAAGGGAAGTTAGTTTGTATTGTTGGCGTCCACAATAGAAGAGTTCCCTATCAAACCCGCTCAAAAGCCCGTTATTAGCTGATTTAGTTCATATATGAGCTGAAAGTTTAGTCGAGAAGTTTCAATCTGACCTGAAAGTCATCTATTAGCTATAGGCAGTGATTGAAATTTGTCTGTGCAGATTGTATATGAGATGCAAATAAATATCTGGGAAGCGAAAAACTCTAACCGTCCTCTTTATATTAACTTTTTCATAATCGTTCACTCTTCATGCAATATTAAACTTCTACCCAGTAGAAAATAATGTTACCATCTATCATCTACTACCCGGTGGAGATAAAAATGCCGAGGAAATTAACTTTTAAAAATCAAGATCTTTCTTTTCTAAATCGTTATTTATTGCGAATCAAAAGCGATGACAATACGCTGAAGCTTAATGCGCAAAAGTTGAAGCAACTTAAACAAGCATTTTATGACCTGCCACCTTTTAAGTCATATCCTACCAGTCTTTCAGAGAAGAATATTGTTAATAAAAGACTTTTGGAGCGAGCAAACTCAGATCTGGTTAAGCTTTTAGACGCAACAGAAAGAGAGCGGCTTAGCAAAGCGCGTTACGCATTTAAGCTTAAAGAAAGCGAAAAAAATTACTCGCTTGATGTTACACCGACAACACATAACTGTCTTGCACAAATAACTAAATGTTGCAAAAAATTTGCAAGTGAAAAAAATATAGACGTAAAAATAACAGCAAAGTCGCTATTAGAAATAATACTCTTGAATGTGCATTTTCAAGTCGTGGTTGAAAAAAATGTTGAAGAGGGGATTTCATCTTTATTAGATGATTATTTAGTGAAGACTGCTCAGAAAAGAGATGAATACGATGATTAGTTTTTCTACCCTGTAGAAGTTTAAGCGCAGATAATCCATCTCTGGTTTGACGCATTTTTATCAAAGCTTTGATTTTGTCTGACCGACAGCTGTGAGCGAATTGCGGTCATCTACTGCAAGGTCCCCCAAAAACATGAATGTCGTTTGTCCTATTTACTGACTTTCGTTTTTTTAACAATCCGAAATATCAGTATTCTTTTTATCAAATGGCTAAATAATGTGTGCCATTACAAACAGAATTAGCGATAACTGGATGGCTTGTAGTTTGTCTTGCATCCAAAGCGTCGCCCTCACCATTAACTCGGTGTCGGCGGGACTCTTTTATGGTCTAGCTGTTAGTGTGATTAGAATACGGAGGTTATTCTCATCAAAATAGTCCGTTTTTTGATGAGAGTAGCGTTCCATGAGCGGCAGGCCACCATTAAGCTTAACCAACCGTCCTTGCCATTAACTCTGTGCGGGTAAGGCTTTTATATTCACCTCATGCAACATCAGAGAAAAACTTGTTTTTGAAGCAGTGAGTTTGATTTGTATGTATCGAGGCTATAGGGGTTTAAACTTTTATATATTGATACTGCTAAATCAGTTACTTCACTATGTAATATTTTAAGTGCTTCAATTTTTTCTTCCGTGTCAAAAACTTTCCTACTTCCATCAGGCACCTCCATCGCATTACGAAGCGCGGGAACATCCACTAATATTGTCAGGTGCGCTCTCAGCTTCTCAACAAGCCCTAGTGAAAAATATGATGGGCATGTTAATTGATCATTCATGTCATATCCAATCGCAGTGATGTCATAACTTGAAAGCTTTTTAGCAATACGTTTCTTATAATCTGGCATGTCAGCTATCAGGTTTTTCATCAGCCTAACAACCTTCTTAAGGTTGCCCGAATACACTAAATCTTTGTCATTTACCCGCTTCATATGTAGGAAAGGTTGGTTACGAATTAACTTGTGCTCGCCTTTGTGATAGACATCAACCCCTTTATGGTGCTTTAACCCGGAGCGTTGATAATCATGGCTATGGAACCAGCAAGCAGGAACAATATCGACTTTACGTTTTAAACTGCCACCACTGATGGCAATTGATTTATTTCCTGAACAATTAACTTCAGCTTGATAATATCTTGATGTTAGCTTGAGTTCAGATTGCTGCCGAAGCTCTCTTATAATTGCTTCCATCGGACGAGTGTCACTCGCAGCGCAGCCGGAACCGTCTACTTTAGGAGTCTGGACAAGTACAATATCTGATTTTAGTATGAGCATATCTACATCTGAATGCCCCTCGATATGGATATCTAAGGCTACAGACCCTTGAATTTCCATTTCTGTATTTATACCAACGGTGCTGAGCATACTAATTAACGTACTAGCAACTCGCTCTCCCTCCTCTATAGAAATCTGAGTAGATCGTCTATCAACAGCGGCCATTGCGCCAATCGCATATTTGATAGGGGCGCTCTCAGCTAACTCTTCATATCGTTCTTTTGTACGTAGATCTCTTGAATCATAAATTGATAAATTATTCTCAAGTAACGACCTCTCTCTTGATCCTTGTCGTCTATCTTTTAAGCTTTTTAATCTGTTCTCAAAATTTATCACTAGGCGACCCTCGTCAGTTCCATTTTACCAAAAGTTCTTCTGCCATTACTGTTGAAGTATGCCGCGGTTCCGTTTGTTAATGACCTATCTAGATACAGTTCACAGTACCCTCTGTGTGAATTTAGCTCATGTGATTGATCTATATTTGGGTTATTGCTGTAGCTATAACTCAATCGCCATCCAGCTTTACTACCGTTGGCTTTTGCCAGTGTTGCGGTATAACTTTCACTACTACTACTTTTTGTTTTTAAGCAAATAACTATCTTTTCCCAAGTTTGCTCAATGTCGATTTCTGCTTCCCATTGATATTTTGCTTCGCCATCCTCCGTCAAAGTAGTTCCTTCAACGTTCCAAACACCATTTAGGTTAGGTATTTTGAAAAACGGAATTTTCCATGCGTACAAGTTGAATAACCAGTGCAAGCCGAAGTAGACGATACCAGTTGTAATCGCAACACCTGTTACCGCTTGAAAGCCTGTTAGATCGTTAACCCAAGATATAAAACTAGAAATTGCGCCTGTTAGAATAACGGATGCAATGCCTAACCAACGACCAATGGATGCTCTATTGTGTCCAAAAACAGCATAATCGTGCATAAGCGCCTCTTTCTATTGTATGTTTGATATCTGTTCATTATTGTTTTCTTTCAATGGCAATGGTGAGATTTTGTAAATCATATTTCCTGATTTCTTACAAATAAGGCAATTAACATGTTTGGCCGTAATTGAATCTTTCATAAACCCGCCGAGACCTAACGGTGCAGTATGGCTTTGGCCAATGCCGGATAGTTAGGTTTATGTTGAAACCCACAATTTGGTGTTGATAAAGCTTTTTAGTGAACTTGTGTTGCCGGGATTGGTTATTACTAAGGCTGAGGTTTAGTTTAAATGTTCCTTTGGTGCCAAGTTCAATAGGTTGATCTCGTCCGGGCTGAAGCCTTGGCGCAAAAATTCAAAGTCTCTAACCTGTATAGCGGCTTCTGTGCCATCACCACGCACTTGATACGAGCTACCGGTGTGCGTCGTTATTAACCGCTCGCTCGGCATAATGGCTACGATCCTTGAGGTACAAATGTAGTCACCAACGTCAAAGCGGCAACTGCTATCTTTAACGCAGATCCCCCAGAGCACTCTGCCGATCACCTCACCGCTATCAATGATAGCGATAATTTGCCAGTTGTTAACAATGGTATGCATGATCCCGCTCCTCTGCAAAGTGATATATATTCCTAAATATGAATGGATTAAAAATACCAAACACCGAAGCTATTGGTGGCAACCTTGTTATGATGGCGTGCTTTTCCCAATCGTATACAAATTGATTGAAAACAACGGATAGAAGCGCAGATATGCGGGTTCGAATTGTGCAAAAACAACCAATTTGCCATCTGCGACTGCTATCGCTAGACTAAGCTTAATAGTAATGCTTGGCCACCACCGGAAGATGAACGATGAACTATATTGATGACAATATTGGACCTTAGTTTTGAGGTTGGAAACAGCCGTAAAGAATCCGCAATTCCGGGTTCTGTTGTATTTGGCAACAGTTGATTGAGTTACGGCCACGATTCTCATCAAAAGTCACTTTTTTGTGATGAGAATAGCTATAACATGAACATCCCACAATCTCGCAGGTACTCATTTGCTTAGCTTATGACACCAATGTCCGCTTTGTGTGACAAGCAGTAATCCTATATATGCCAGAATTACCGCCGGCTAGTGGCACTTAGCAGGCGAGGTGGTCGGCTCTAAGCCAACTTTGATCATAAATTGACTTTAACGCTTCACGCCGATCAGTGTAGTACCTATAGTTAGTTATCAGAGATGTTTCGAACTTTGGGCTATCCAGATAAGTTGAGTAGCACGGATAAATGGGCCGACTATTATTCTGGATCTTTATTCGGGGTGATTACGTCCGGTTCGTGAATTTAGAAAATCATCATCAGCTCGTTCAGCATCAAAATTACTTGCAACGAGTGGTAATTGCCTGCTATTCGCTGGTAACGTAAATACGACAGAAACCTATTAGATAGCGAATGAAACGACGGCTCGTTGCAAGAAATAAATGCTTGCTTACTGCAAGATTCAAACTACTTGAATGTGTTCATCAGCCACCGGCAGTGAGCGCCCAAGTCACTTTTGCATCAATAGCTGCCTCAAAATTACTCGGCCAGCTCAGCTATCAAAGTCGCCTCGCTCGCCAGAGTCGCATGAATCCACGACAGCTTAAAAAGGCCCGGCGTAAGCAAGAAATGTCAGGCCTTGTCGGAAGTAAATATGGTGGTATATGTAAAACCGAGCTAAAGCCTGCTGGGTTTGTAGTTAGGCGATAAGCTAATCAAATCTGCTGATGGCTACTTTGGCAGTACCCGTCCACTAGTACTATCCAGCCTGTATTTAGAAATTGTCCCATCGACAATATGCTGAATCACAGCCTGAACGGTAGACAGCGGAACATTAAACCACTCTCGCGGCGTATAAATCTGGCCGTTTTCACTTTTTAGGGTGACATTAAGTCGTCGTGCCGCCAGAAATCCATGTACCAATGCTTCAAGCTTCTGAGCATTCAGATTAAAGCACTCTGTCGTAGCAACTATCCGTACCGGAGCCTCCAGAAAAGTGCGGTCCTTTTCTGCATTTTTGATCCGTTGTTCAATGCTAGTTTCCGTGAAGCCAATCTTGTACAGGTTATGTAGGTATGGATTCAGCGCCGGATTCGTACTTTTAGTTGCGAGAACATAAATTAGGCCTGAAGGTATCTGAATATCGGAAGGGATCAGCTTTGCGCCGCTTAATAAAATCTTCCGCCCCTCGGTATCTCGCACAAGACCATGAGTAAGAGACTGGTAAAGCATATTCATTTCGGTGCCGTTCTCAAACACGATGTGAAGCCTCGCGTTGTAACTGCTGTATTGTTCCAGACGCTCACCAGCTTTATGCACATAGCCCATTACACCATTAAGTATAAAGAAATCACCCTCGATGATTTTTAGCTCATGGCGAAAACGAATTGTGGAAAATTCACCAGCTTTGATCTGCTTATGAACCGTTGCAAATAGCGGTTCAAACCGCGGGAAATCTGGACATGGCTGACGCTGCGCAATTTCGTCCGGCAATTCTTTCTTTTCAATCTGGACGTGCTTGATGTTAAAAATATCAGGCGTATCAAAGCTGAGTAAGTCGTCGTCATCGTCATTAAAGATGTCGTCAAGCGACTGTACCAATTCCGATTTATCGATATAAATTGGAGGCTCCCCAGCTGCAACTAGGGGCAATGCCCCCATCTCTAGAATGCCAAGTCTATCTTTCGCTCTTAACGACTCAACCAAAGATGGAATTGCCATGATGCTTGCTAACCTTTTTGCGAGTAATTTCTCTTTCATCTGCGCACCAGAGGTCATAGCTGGTAGACGTCCGTGTTGCTCATAAAAGGCTTCAAGTTCAGCAAATTGGCTACTCACCAAATCTACAGGCGCTGACTTTTTCTTAATGGGGGCAATATCCAGCAAGTCATCATCCTCGCTGAGAATATCGTCTAAAGTTGCTTTTAGTACTATTCTGCTGGTTGAAAGTCGGATCATCCTAACCCTCCTGCTGAGCATTCTTCTGTTGCTTCTTTTGCCGGATGAAAGCAAGAACTTGAGCGTAACGCACTTCAATCGCATCGCTGGAGTTCAAAGACGGCTCACGTTGATATTCTCGTTTGAAGGCTTTGATCTTTGGCCACAAAATCACAGCCTCTTCTTCAGATACCTGTGATTTTCCCAAGCTGACAGTCTGTTGAATGGTTTTTAACATGGCAGCATTCACGGTTTTCGACAGAATTTCATAAGCACCGTGAAATGGGTTTACAGCATCAATTAAATCAATATTCAGGTTTTCAATATTGAGGAACTTTTCACCCATTTTTAAGAACTGCTGTCCCGCGCTTACTTCACGGGAGTTCTTGTCATCACCACCTTGGTCAACATCAGCATCTTTTGGCAAATCTTTGCCATCGACCAAACCGCCATTCTGGCTGATCAATATACTTTGCAACAAACCAGATCGAACTTGCTCACGCTCTTCATCAGTAAGGTCTGGATACAGCGTCTGAATCACGGCTGGCAAGGCTACTTGAGTGATTGTCTCTGGCGGTATTGTCTCAGTGATCGCTTCTTTGACCAATTGTTCTTTTGCCATCAAGGTAGCAAGGATTTCTCCACGGCCACCGTTCAAAATATCCATTACTTTTGCTGACACCGGTGCCCCAGATGTATCGTCAATCAGCAATGTGTTAGTCGGAAGTGTCTTTCCATCCCACTGCGAACGAGGTTTAAAC
>NZ_JAEINI020000022.1:0-23867 GCF_016343785.1 Alishewanella maricola
GCAAAAGGCCTACCCTAACGGGTGGGCCTTTTTGCATTGAAGCGCCTAGCGGCGCACACTCACGCATGCCAGCCACAGCCCCTGCGGGGTGTGGCATTGCAGTGGGCTATCCCTGCCCACTGCCCTTCGGGCCGTCGCTTCGCAACGTCCAAATTCGTTCCTGACGAATTTGTCGCCATGCGATTTGGTACTTAAGGATAGTAAAAGGCATTTAACGCAGTTAGCTCGAATTGTTCCGAGTAACGAAGTACACCGTTAGACAGATTTTTAACGGGACGTCACCATCATGCTCAAAACTCAAAACTCAAAACTCAAAACTCAAAACTCAAAACTCAAAACTCAAAACTCAAAACTCAAAACTCAAAACTCAAAACTCAAAACTCTCTTCGTCTACCCCCTTCCATCTTAACGTCTGCTCAGCACTGCCCAGTCTCTAAGTTCACTCTAATCACGCGTGCAGTATCACTGACAAAACCTTTACAAGCATTGCAACTGCTTCACCAATAGCCTCATAGTGATTTTCTTTATTTGTTAGAGTAGGGTTTTCAATGCTTGATGACCCAGTGCATTGTCAGCGATTTAATAAATCGAATTGCTGTTCACTGAGGATTTTTCGATAATGTAAGCCTGCTAAACCTTGTAAGCCACCGGTGTGGAAAAAAGCGATGCGTTTATTTGCTGGGATCTTGCCTTGGTCCAATAGTCTAAATAACTGTTGTAGTGCTTTGCCGGTATATACCGGTTCTATACTGATATTTTGTTGTTGTTTTGCCTGACAACAAAAATCAATTAACTCGTTAGATACCTTGGCATAGTTAGAGTCGGCAGGTTGAATTGACCAGTTTTGATCATTTGCGGCAGCTATCATCGAATGAGGTAAGCATAGTTTTACCTTATCTGTTAAGGCGCTGTCTTTGACGACGGCTAAACCCAATATTTGCGTTAGCGGATATCGCTGGATCAGACCTGCCAAAGTGCCGCCACTGGCCGTAGCACAGCATAGTAGGTCGGCAATACCATTGGGTGTTTCGGCTAACGGTAATGTGGCAACGCCTGCTGCGCCTTGTAAATTGCTGCCACCTTCCGGTATCACAAGATAATCGGGATACTGTTGCTGCAAATATAAATTGAACTCACTGCTGGAACGTTGTCTAAACTGTGTTCGTGTTAAGGCGTGTAATTGCATGCCATGCTTTAAGCACTGGGCTAATGTTGGGTTATTTAAGTCTAGCTGCTCGGTACGCACTAAGCCGATGGTCGGAAAATGGTAATAGTGTCCAGCAGCAGCGAGGGCGGCTAAATGGTTAGAAAAGGCTCCGCCTAAGCTAAGAATGCCTTGCGTGGGCAAACGTTGTTGTAATGCGTTGTGTAATTTTAGCCACTTATTACCCGCAATTTCAGCCACAGGCGGGACTAGGTTTAATAACCATAGCTCGTTGTTGTTCGCGTTGAGGCGTTCGTCATACCAGCGTTGCCAGTGTATTGGTGGAAGTGTCATCGTCGTTATTCGTCTGCTTATCTTTAACGTAAATTACTATTACAGTATAAGGTGCAGCGAGTATAACTGGCTCAGTAATTTGTTAGCAAAGCGTGTGAAGAGCTGACAAAAAAGCAGCAGTACGTGGTTTTTTTCAGTAATTGGGTTAATTTGGCAAAAAAGTCATAAAAAGCTATTTTCTTGCCTGAGACTTACTTAGAATAGCGTTAACTCTTCTAAATTTTTTTTCTGATTGCTGACACGCTCTTGTTGGCTTTAGCAGTCGGATGTTGTTAAAAGGATCCACCTTCTCCATGTTTAATAAACTGCGCGGCATTTTCTCAAATGATCTGTCCATCGATCTTGGTACAGCTAATACTCTTATTTATGTAAAAGACCAAGGTATCGTTTTGAACGAGCCTTCTGTAGTCGCTATCCGACAGGAACGCGCCGGTGGTCCTAAGAGCGTGGCCGCAGTAGGGCATGCGGCTAAACGCATGCTGGGTCGTACGCCTGGTAATATCAAAGCTATTCGCCCGATGAAAGATGGGGTCATTGCAGACTTTTATGTTACTGAAAAAATGTTACAGCATTTTATTCGCCAAGCGCACAGCAACAGTTTTTTTCGGCCTAGCCCACGTGTTTTAGTTTGTGTTCCTTGTGGTTCTACTCAAGTTGAGCGTCGTGCTATTCGTGAATCTGCCCAAGGCGCCGGTGCGCGTGAAGTGTATTTAATTGATGAGCCTATGGCCGCAGCCATTGGTGCGGGCTTACCGGTTTCAGAAGCTACCGGCTCTATGGTCGTTGATATCGGTGGTGGTACTACAGAAGTCGCTATTATTTCGTTAAATGGCGTGGTGTATTCTTCTTCCGTGCGGATTGGTGGCGACAAGTTTGATGATGCGATTGTTAACTATATTCGTCGTAACTACGGCATTTTAATTGGTGAAGCAACAGCTGAACGTATTAAGACAGAAATTGGCTCGGCTTACCCGAGTGACGATGTGTTAGAAATTGAAGTACGTGGTCGTAACCTTGCTGAAGGTGTACCACGTAGTTTTACTATGACCAGTAATGAAATTTTAGAAGCCTTACAAGAACCATTAGCCGGTATTGTCAGTGCTGTAATGGTTGCCTTAGAGCAATCCCCACCTGAGTTAGCGTCAGATATTTCTGAGCGCGGCATGGTATTAACCGGCGGTGGTGCACTGTTACGTGATCTAGATCGTTTGTTAATGGAAGAAACCGGTATTCCGGTTGTTGTGGGTGATGATCCATTAACATGCGTGGCTCGTGGTGGTGGTAAGGCGCTGGAGATGATCGATATGCACGGTGGCGATGTTTTCAGTTACGAGTAATGAGGTTTAGCACCGTCAGAGACCTACATGAATGATTTTTTTAGTCGTGGCCCGGCACTCGGGCTACGTTTAGTATTTGCTATAGCCTGCAGTGTCGGGCTAATGTTTGTTGACCGCTATACCGAAAGCTCCACGCAGTTGCGTAGTTATCTCACTTCAGCCGTTAGCCCGCTATTTTATGTGGCAAGTTTACCTGAAAGTCTTATTTCCGGTGCCTCAGAGCAGCTTTTGTCTCAACAGCAGTTATTAGCTGAAAATGCTGAGCTCAAAACACGCTTATTGAACCAAGAAACGCAATTACAGTTGTTATCGTTTTTAAAACAAGAGAACAACAAACTACGAGCGTTACTTGGTTCAGCACCTGTGGTCGAGGGGCAGCGCCTGATTGCTGAAGTACTTGCCGTATATAGCCATCCTTTTAGTCATCAAATTGTGTTGAACAAAGGCACTAATGATGGCGTCACGGTGCATCAACCCATTATCGATGAAAAAGGGGTGCTTGGGCAGATCGTCAGCGTTGGGCCAAATAGTAGCCGCGCTTTGTTAATTTCCGATAATACTCATGCAGTTTCATTACGTGCAGAACGTACGGGGGTGCGCACCGTGGCAGAAGGTTTAGGCCAATGGGATATGCTGCGCGTTATCCATTTACCGTTGAGTACCGATATTCGAGAGGGCGATCGTTTGTTAACCTCTGGCTTGGACGGCCGTTTTCCTGAAGGCTATCCCGTGGCGGAAGTCATTAACGTTATTCGAGATGATAGCCAACCGTTTATGACGGTATATGCCAAACCTTATGCCAGCTTGGATCGCATCCGACATGTGTTGATCTTATGGCCAGGTACGCAGGTTGAAGCGGTGCGGCAGGAAGAGGAACCAGAATAATGCGCCCAGCACAGGGTTTAGGTTTTATTTATTTAAGTTTAATTACGGCGTTGTTGCTGACGGTTATTCCAGTACCGTTTCAATTCAGCTTATTTCGGCCCGATTGGGTGTTGCTTGTTTTAATGTATTGGACCTTAGCCTTACCACGTAGAGTGAATATTGGTACGGCTTTCTTTATGGGGTTTTTAACCGACGTTTTGGTGGGCACTGTGTTAGGGGTGAACGCCTTAGCGTTTTCAGTGGTTGCTTTTGTGATGGCGGTTAACCACCTGCAAATTCGCAACTTTGGTGTTATCCAGCAAAGTTTATTAGTCGGTTTGTTGTTAGCACTGTATCAATTATTGCTTTTTTGGTTGAGTAACTTTTTAACGGGCGTTAATTTCCGCCCCGCTTTTTTGTGGCCTGTGCTGACTGGCATGCTGGTTTGGCCTTGGTTGTTTTGGTTTTTACGGCGTTATCGCCGCAAACTTAAGATCCAATAATGTATCCGAAAATTGCTTTAGCTTCAGCCTCACCTCGTCGGCGCGAATTGTTGCAACAGTTGGGTGTGGAGTTTGATTTAATCAGTGCGTCGATCGATGAAAGTGTTTTGCCAAATGAAACGGCTGCCGCCTATGTTAGCCGTTTGGCACTGCAAAAAGCACAAGCCGGCGCCGCAAAAATTGCCAACGCATTACCCGTTCTGGGCTCAGACACCAGTGTGGTGGTTGACAATAAAATTTTAGGTAAGCCAACGGATTATGCTGATTTTTTGGCTATGATGCAGTTATTATCCGGCCGTCAGCATCAAGTTATGACCGCCGTTGCCATTGTTTCACCAAGCCAAACCTTACAAGCGTTAGCGATAACAGATGTGTTTTTCCGAGAAATTAGTGAAGCCGAAATGGCTGACTATTGGTTAACTAAAGAACCTTGCGATAAAGCCGGCGGTTATGGCATCCAGGGTTTAGCCGGTAAGTTTGTCGAAAAAATTCATGGTAGTTATAGTGCTGTAGTAGGTTTGCCGCTGTGTGAAACAGATCGTTTATTACAGCAGTTATCGAGGTAGGCATGAGTGCCGAGTTACTGATTAACGTTACCCCTACCGAAACACGTGTTGCGCTGATTGAAAATGGCGTGCTGCAAGAGTTGCATATCGAACGTCAGGCCCGTTTGGGGCTGGTGGGCAATATTTATGTCGGTAAAGTCAGCCGCGTATTGCCGGGCATGCAAGCCGCCTTTGTCGATATTGGCATTGATAAAGCCGCTTTTTTGCATGCATCAGATATCGTGCAACACAATGAAGCCACTGAACTCGAACACAAACCCGGTATTAGTAAAGATATTCGTGTATTAGTGCGTGAAGGGCAGTACCTATTAGTGCAGGTTGTTAAAGATCCGCTAGGGACTAAAGGCGCTCGTTTAACCACGGACATCACCTTACCTTCACGCTATTTAGTCTTTATGCCCGATTCAACGCATGTCGGTGTATCCCAGCGCTTAGAAAGTGAAGCGGAGCGACAGCGGCTAAAAGAGATCGTATCCAATAATATGGACGACAGCGGGGGGTTTATTGTACGTACTGCCGCAGAAGGCGCCGCTGAAGATGAACTGATACATGATGCCAAATTCTTAAAAAAACTCTGGAGCAAGGTGCTCAAGCGCAAAAAAAATACGCGCAAAGAAGCGGTTGTCTATGAAGACTTAACCCTGTGTTATCGCATATTACGTGACTTTGTCGGCACAGAGTTGGAGCGAGTACGAGTTGATTCAAAGCTTACCTTTCAACAACTTACCGCTTTTTGTGAAGAGTTTATGCCACAAAGTGTGCCCTTGCTGGAGTATTACCCCGGCGAGCGGCCGATTTTTGATATGTTCGATGTTGAAAATGAGATCCAGCGAGCTTTAGAGCGCAAGGTGCCTTTAAAAAGTGGTGGCTATTTGATTATCGATCAAACCGAAGCTATGACCACTATCGATGTGAATACCGGTGCCTTTGTCGGCCACCGAAATTTAGATGAAACCATTTTCAATACGAATACCGAAGCCACCCAAGCCATCGCACGGCAATTACGGCTGCGTAACTTGGGCGGTATTATTATTATCGATTTTATCGATATGCAAAATGAAGAACATAAACGGCGCGTATTTCATAGTTTAGAGCTAGCATTAGCCCGCGATCGAGCCAAAACCAATATTCATGGTTTTTCTGCGCTGGGTTTAGTGGAAATGACGCGCAAAAGAACCCGCGAAAGTTTGGAACATATTCTATGCTCAGAGTGTCCAGTATGTATGGGCCGCGGTTCGTTAAAAACCGTTGAAACCGTTTGTTTTGAAATTTTGCGCGAAATCGTGCGGGTTAATCGGGCTTATTCTGCAGATAAGTTTGTGGTTTATGTTTCACCTGTTGTTAAAGATGCACTAACGACAGATGAGTTTCATAGTTTAGCTGAGTTGCAGGTTTTTATAGGTAAGCAAATCAGCATACATGCAGAGCCGATGTATACACAGGAGCAGTTTGACGTGGTAATGATGTAGTGCAGAAAACAAAGCAATTTTGTTTTTACTGTCTGCATAAATTATGGATAGCGCTGGCTATTTGTTTGGTGGTGCTAGCTACCGTGGTGTCGGTGCTACGCATTGCGCTACCTTATGCAGACAATTACAAGCACCATATTGAACAGGTACTGACTACACAACTCGGTACTGAAATTACTATTGGCCAAATTACCGCTGCATGGCGACAAAGCGGCCCCGCTCTAGTGTTAAAGCAAGTCGAGTTGAACGCGGCCGAGCAGCTTCAACTGCATATTGAACAAACGTCTATTCGTATCGACTTCTGGGGTAGTCTTACTTCAAGACAACTGACCGCTGAACATTTTGAATTACGTGGCTTACGTTATTGGTTAGATGCCGATGCATTGGTGCAGCCGGGATCTAACAAAGTAGGTTCGGTGAATAAGGTGCTACTGGCGTTAGAGCAATTATTTTTCCGGCAATTAAAAGAATTTACCCTGCGCGATAGCCAGCTGATCCTGTTTAGCGCCGATAATCCACAGTTGGTATTGGATATCAGTCAGTTAAATTGGCGCAACCTACAACAACATCACCAAGGTCATGGTGAGCTCTCCATCGCGGATGTGACGGCTAATACCGTTAGTTTTATCTTAGATTTTCAAGGCCCAAGTTTGGCTGAGTCTCAGGGCCAGCTATATCTGCAAAGCTCTGAATTAGACTTAATCCCGTTATTTCGGCAGTGGCTGCCGCAAACCCATCGCTTAGAAAAAGCCAGTATTAACTTTGAGGCTTGGGCTTCGCTTGACAACGGTCAATTACATCAGATCCACGTTGAGTTAGCAGATAACAGCATGCATTGGCAGCGCGCCGGTACCAAGCACAGTTTAAAGTTGGGGCCAGGGCAATTGTTATGGCAACCGGTAGCCGAAGGCTGGCAACTGTTATCCAGTGAATTAAGTTTAGCGGATGAGCTAGAAGTGTGGCCGGGATTGCAATTTCAACTGCATAAAACCCCAGAGCGCTGGGTTGCAGCGATCCAGCAATTTCAGTTAGATGCCTTAGAGCCATTGGCACAATTGTGGGCTGAAGACAGCCAAGTGCTGCAAGGCATTTTAGCCTATCAACCTTCGGGCTATTTAGAACAGGCGCATTTGGCATGGCAAGACACGCAATGGCAGCTACAAGGTCAATTCAGCAGTTTTAGTAATCTTGCCGTAAAAGACATTCCTGGTACTGAAAACTTAGCAGGGCAGTTTTGGGCGGGCAACAACTTTGCCTGGTTAGCGCTGTCGGCAGAAGAGCAGCAATTAACCTGGGATGGTTTATTTAAACAGGCCTGGCCTTATCAGCAATTAACAGCGGATATTCGTTTACTTAAACGGAACAACCACTGGCAGTTACAGATCCCCACTTTACAGCTGCAAGCCACCGACTTTAGTTTTGACGGCCAACTGGCTTTAACACTGTCTGAACAACCTGAGTTAGCTTTGCTGGCACAAGTCACCGGTTTAGATGCGGCCAATGCCCATTATTATTATCCGCAGCGCTATATGCCGGAGAAAACGCGAGACTATCTGACTAATGCGCTCAATAGCGGTCAAGTGATCCAAACCACTTTTTTGTGGCAAGGCGCCTTTGCCGATTATCCGTTTCGTGAGGGGCAAGGCCATTTTCAAGCTTTTGCCGAGCTAAACGAAGGGGTGTTTTATTTTGCACCCAACTGGCCGCCCTTAACGGAGTTGCATGGAACTTTGCTGTTTGATAATGCCAGTATGCTGATTGAATCACACAGCGCAAACCTTGCTGAATTGGCATTAACGGAGGTAGTCAGCGCCACTATCCCGAATTTGTTTGACGCGACCCAGTTGGATATTCGTTTAAATTCACAGTTAGACAGTCGCAATATCACCGAGGTTATCTCGCAGTCGTCATTAAAAGACAACTTAGGTAAAACGTTAGAGCACTTAGGGTTAATCGGGCCACAACGTGTTGAGATGCTTTTAGAAATTGGTTTACGTGAGCCAAGTGTGAAAGTGAGTGGTGTCACGCGTTTACTGAATGTGCAAGCCAACTTAAAAGCCCCCGCACTGCAAATTAATGGTTTAACGGGCAGTATTCAGTTTATTAATGAACAAATCAGCAGTGATCAGTTGCAATTTAATTGGCAAGGCATTCAAGGTGCCGCGGAATTAAAAGGAAGCTTACAAGAAAAAGGTTACAAAGTTGACCTCGCTGTAAATGGCTTAACACCGGCGACCGATCTCACTTTGCCGTTGTGGCCGGAAGCCGCAGATTTGCTTGAGGGTGAACTTGATTGGCAGTTAAAGCTGGCGTTATTGTTACCGAGCAGTGGTTTTACCTATCAGGCCGAGCTCAGTGCGCGGCTGGATGACTTAGCCGTAAACTTACCTACCCCCTTTGCTAAAACACAGCAGCAAGCGGCCAGCTTACAATTGGTGGCGCACGGTAATGAACAGCAAAGTTATTTTACGTTGGATTATCCAGCGCTACTTAACTTTCAAGCCGAACTGCCACACAGTACAGGCGTGATAAGTCGTGCACAGTTATCGGTTGGTAGTGCGGACCCAGGGCTGGGAAGTAAAGGGTTTAATGTCGACATCAATTTGCCAGCAGTCAGTTTGCTGCCATGGTACGAGTTTTTACAGCCGTTACTCAGTTTGAAGAGCGAGGGCCAGGGGTTATTACCGCCGTTAAACAAAGTGCGTGGCCGTATTGGCGCGATAGCGCTACCCGATAATTTGCAGTTAACCAATACGGTTTTTGAGTTATCAAGCACAGATCAAGCGTGGCAGTTACAGCTTAATGGCACAGAATTAGCGAGTCGTTGGCAGTTTTTCCATGACTGGCAAGCGCAAGGCATTGCCGCACAGTTTGATTACTTGCATCTTGCTGTACCTGAAAAAGACGCGGCCTTGGCAGAAAACGAACGCGCTGTAGCGTTATTAGCAGAGTTACCTGAGCAACAATGGTTAACTCAAATGGTGCCATTGCAATTAAGTTGTCAGGATTGCTCAATTGGTCATTACCGTTTTGGTAATGTCCAAGTTCAAGCGGCGGGTACGGGTGATACTTGGCAGTTACGCCAATTCGATGCCAATTACAAAGGCAGTAAGCTTGGCGTATCAGGCTATTGGCAGCCTGATAACGCAGCAGGTGTTAGCCATTTTAATGGTAGCTTCTCTAGCCCGAATATCGGTAACTTATTGGCTGAATATCAATTAAGCACCGCCATTAGCGGCAGCCGCAGCGACATCAGTTTTGAGCTAAATTGGCCAGGTGCGCCGCAACAATTTCGTTTAGGCTCACTCAATGGCGATGTTAAGTTTGCACTTGGTGATGGCGCTTTAACAGAGGTCAGTGATCAGGGCGCGCGGTTATTTTCACTGTTTAGCCTAGACTCGTTAGTGCGTAAATTGCGGCTCGATTTTCGTGATGTGTTTGCCAAAGGTTTTTACTACAACAAAATGAGTGGCACCCTGAACGTGCAGCGCGGTATTGCGCAAACCAATGACTTTGTGGTGGATGGTGTGCCAGGCAATTTAGCGATTCAGGGCTATTCTGATCTGGTAAAACGGCAGATGGATTATCAAATGTCCTTTGCGCCGAAAGTAACCTCGAGTTTACCGGTGATCATTGCCTGGATGGTGAATCCCGCGACCGGTTTAGCGGCACTTGCCTTAGATGAAGTCTTTCAATCGGCAGAAGTGATCTCGCGTATTAATTTCACGGTAACCGGCAGTTTTGATAAACCGGTCGTGACGGAAGTCAATCGACACAGCACCGAAGTGCCCGTACCGGTGCGTATTGCTCAACCAGAGGCGGTTCCCCTTGATAACACTCAACCCCGCTCAGACTAAGTGGCAGCTCAGCGCCATTCAATTTAACAGCCAGCCCGATCCCGAGAGTAATTTATATTTCTTACGTGAGCAATTAGCACAATTGCCGCGTGCTTTGCAGCATCTGGTGGTTCTGCCAGAGTGTTTTGCCGTATTTGGTGGGGCTGAAGGGGTACAGCAACGTTATCAAGAGCCGCTAGGGCATGGGCCTATTCAGCAGGCTTGTGCGGCATTAGCTCAGCAGTATCAGCTGTACTTGGTGGCCGGGAGTTTACCAACATGCACCGATGAGCCAACGCGTTTCGCTGCCAGCAGTGTGTTTTTTGCGCCTGATGGCCAGTTATTGGCCGATTATCAAAAATTACATTTGTTTGATGTGAGCGTGAATGACAGCATGGGATCGTACCGCGAATCACTAAGTACCCAGCCGGGTAAGAAACTAACATTATCTGAACAGGGCAGTCTGAAACTCGGAATGACTATATGCTATGATGTGCGCTTTGCTGGCTTAACACAGGCGTTAGCCGATCAGGGTATGAATGTACTCAGCGTGCCGGCGGCGTTTACCGAAGTCACCGGCGCGGCACATTGGCATACGTTATTACGCGCCCGCGCTATTGAAAGCCAAAGCTTTGTGGTGGCGCCAGGCCAAACCGGTACCCATGCCAATGGGCGTAAAACATTCGGTCATAGCCTGATTATTAGCCCTTGGGGCGAGGTGTTAGCTGAGGCGGGCTCCGCCCCAGGTTGGATCTCAGTTGCGGTCGATTTGGCCGATTGCCAACAATTGGCCGTAAACATGCCAGTAAAGCAACATAACCGATTTAGAAGTGAGCTGAAATAATGAATGTAGTAGAACAAAACCTAATTAATGCCTCTGAGCTGAGCGCCCGCGATTTAGAACAGACGCTGGGCTTTTTGTTTGCGCATCAGCTCGATTATGCCGATTTATACTTTCAATCTAGCGTGCATGAGTCGTGGGTATTAGAAGATGGCTTGGTAAAAGATGGCTCATTTAATATCGAGCGAGGCGTCGGAGTACGCGCTATTAGCGGCGAGAAAACCGGCTTTGCTTATGCCGATTCGATCAATAGCGATGCCTTAAAACAAGCGGCTACCGCCGCGCGCGGTATTGCTGCGCACGGTCAACAAGGCAGTGTTAAAGCCTTTAGCCGCACGGGCAATAGCCAAATTTATTTACCCTGCGAGCCCTTACAAAGCCTGAGCAACACCGACAAGGTCGCTTTATTGCATCAAGTTGAAGCCTTTATTCGTACCCTAGACAAGCGGGCTGAGCAAGTTATGGTGAGCCTAACCGGCGTTTACGAAGAAATATTGGTTGCAGGTAGCGATGGTACCTATGCGACAGATATTCGACCTTTAGTGCGCTTAAATTGCTCGGTGCTATTAGAAGAAAACGGTCGTCGCGAGCGCGGCAGCGCCGGTGGTGGCGCGAGAACGGATTATCACTATTTTAGTGAAGAAGTTGACGGTGCGCTGCGCTGGCAGCAGTTTGCTCGCGAAGCCGTACGGATGGCACAAGTCAATTTAACCGCAGTTGATGCGCCTGCTGGCACCATGCCGGTAGTGCTTGGCTCTGGCTGGCCAGGCGTGTTGTTACATGAAGCGGTAGGCCATGGTTTAGAAGGTGATTTTAACCGTAAAGGCTCCTCGACTTTTAGTGGCCGTATTGGTGAGCAAGTGGCGTCGAAGCACTGTACTATTGTCGATGATGGTACCCTGACGGGCCGTCGTGGTTCATTAAATATTGACGATGAAGGTACAGCAAGCCAATACAATGTCTTGATTGAAAACGGTATTCTGAAAGGCTACATTCAAGATAAACATAACGCGATGTTAATGGGCGTGGCACCTACCGGTAACGGTCGTCGTGAGTCATTTGCGCACTTACCCATGCCACGGATGACCAACACCTACATGTTAGCGGGCGAATATAGCCCAGAAGAAATTATTAGCAGCGTGAAGAAGGGCATTTATGCGCCTAACTTTGGTGGCGGCCAAGTGGATATTACTTCGGGTAAATTCGTGTTTTCGGCTTCTGAAGCCTACTTAATTGAAGACGGTAAAATTACCACACCGATTAAAGGCGCGACTTTAATTGGTAATGGCCCAGAAGCGATGCAACATGTGTCTATGGTCGGCAATGACATGCGCTTAGACAGCGGTATCGGCGTCTGTGGTAAACAAGGTCAAAGTGTACCGGTTGGTGTAGGGCAGCCTACCTTGAAACTGGATGCGCTGACCGTTGGCGGCACTCAATAATTAATAATAGATAGCGTTAACCTCTGGATCTGCCGGCACAGGCCGGCATTACTACATATGCAGGAAAGAAAGATGGCAGCATTTGGTACGGTATTCACCCCCGAGATGATTATCTCGCGTTATGAACAAAATCAGTGGAGCACACCAGCAATGGTGTCGAGTAATAGCATCAGTTTGCACCCGGGTGCACATGTGCTGCATTACGCTAGCACCTGTTTTGAAGGGCTAAAAGCGTTTCGTCACGCGGATGATTCTATTCATATTTTTCGGATGGATAAAAACGTGGCGCGCTTACAGCAAAGCAGTGCTTTGCTGGCGTTACCTGCTTTTGACCCGGTCATGTTATCCAACATGATCATGGATATCGTGCGTCAATATGCGGCAGATGTGCCAAGCCCACCGGGCTCAATGTATATTCGCCCTACCCATATCGGTACCGAAGGCTCTATCGGTAAAGCCGCAGCACCCAGTTTAAATTCGATGCTGTATGTGCTGTTATCTCCGGTGGGTGATTATTTTGCCGGTGGCGCCAAGGCGCTAAGATTATTGCTAGAAGACGATGCCCGCTGTGCTAGCCATATGGGCATGGTAAAAAGTGGTGGTAATTATGCCAGCGCACTGCAGCCTATTATGAAAGCCCGTGCCGCAGTGCAAGCCGATCAAGTCTTGTTCTGCCCGAACGGCGATGTACAAGAAACCGGTGCTGCGAACTTCTTATTAATTGATGGTAATGAAATTATAACTAAAGCACTGGATAGCTCGTTCTTGCACGGCATTACGCGTGATTCTATTCTAACGCTGGCGCGTGACCGCGGTATGAAAGTGTCTGAGCGTGAGTTAACGGTTGACGAGCTACTCGAGCGCGCAGTACGGCCCGGTGCCGAAGCGGCGTTATCGGGTACCGCGGCGGTATTAACTGCGGTAGGTACCTTGATCCATGAAAACAAAGAGTATCAAGTTGGCGGCGGTGAGGCAGGGCAAACCACCGCGGCCTTGCGTCAGGCGCTAAATGATATTCAATGGGGCAAGGCTGAAGATAAATTTGGTTGGTTGACGAAGGTCTGCTAAGCCCTGCAGTCATACGCTGATTAAGACGGCAGCTACGGCTGCCGTATTTATAGGTATAAACAAAATGACTGGTGATAAAGCGGTACGAGCTGCTATCATTCTGCTTACACGCCAATAACAGCCAGAGAACAACATGGATCAGCAGCCTTTTTATAACCTTGCTTTATCTGACACCGATTTACCGGCGTTAGCGCAATTAAACTGGCAGCCCCTTTCCCCAAAATATAAACCGTTAATTGTGGCTTTAGATCTCGGCTGGACAGCCTTGCTGACACTCCTGTGGCTGGTCTTGCTGTATCAACCGTTTTGGCCTGTTGATGAAGTCCATCAGCCGCTGTTGCTTTTTATAGGCTTGCTGATCAGTGGCCTAGGGCTGCTGCTGGCAACATGGGATCACTTCGCACTGCCAACATACGCTTATGCGCTGCGCCAACATGATCTTAGTTTTCAACGCGGTTTATTTTTTCGTAAAAGCACTACGCAACCGTTATTGCGTATTCAGCATATTGAACTTAAGCAAGGGCCTTTAGATCGCTGGGCCAATTTAGCCACGCTACAAGTATTTAGTGCCGGTGGCGCCATGCATACTTTTCAAATCCCCGGTTTGCCTGCTGATACCGCCCAACAAATTCGCCAGTTAATTTTGCAACATAAGGATATGCAGCAACATGGCTGAGCCGCACATCAGTGTCAGTGAAACGACGCCGGCCCTAAATTCTTTATCGCAATGGCAGCGAGTATCGCCGATTGCGCTGTTGTACCTGGCGTTACGTTTAGTTAAAGCGATTTTTGGTAACGTGAGCTACTTGGCCCCGTTGCTGATTGTGTTTTATCAAGGCATACAGCGGCAACCTCGCGCCTTCCTGCTTGGCGTACTGGTGGTGCTGCTGTTGCTGATCGTGGTTGCCTTGTTGCGCTATTGGGCTTTTCGTTTTCGCATTATTGATGAAACGGTGGAGATCCGTTCAGGCGTGCTGCGGAAAGCGCAGTTAAATTTACCCTTTAATCGCATTCAAAATGTGAGGTTACAACAACCGCTGTACTATCGGCCGACAGGGCATTTATGTGTGCATTTAGATACGGCCGGTTCCAAAGTGCAAGAAGCGCAGCTGGCGGCGTTACCCGAACATTGGGCACAACAATTACAACTCGCTATTTATGCTAAACGCCAAGCGTTAGCCACTGCCGCGCAGCCACTTGAGTGCATCGACGAAACCGCCACAGCCAATACTGAAGCTGCGACAGCAGCCACAGATCCAACAGAAACACTGCTCTGTCGTCGTGATATTGGCGATTTGGTGCTATACGGCATTAGTAATAACCGAGTGATTTTAGCGTTGGGTTTGTTAGCGCCTTTTTATCGCCCTTTAGTGGATACGCTAAATGAAAAGTTACCTGTATTGGGCTTAGATATTAGCGGTTGGTTTAACCCTGCCCAGCAATCATGGTTCGGCGTGGGGTTAGCCGTGCTCGCGACTGCAATGTTCTTTATGCTGCTGATCACACTGGGATCAATTGCTTTGTCGGTGATCAGTTACTATCAATTTCGTTTGTACCGCACGCAGGACCGCTATATTCGGCGCAGTGGTTTGTTTACCCGCCATGAGATCAGCATGATATTATCGCGTTTGCAGTGGGTAAAGTTACAACAAGATTGGTTAGATAAACTGCTTGGGCGCTGTAATTTACATTATGAACAAATGTTTTCACCGCTGGAGGCCATGCAGCAAAATGCCGGTCACAGTAAAATTATGGTGCCAGCGCTTCATCCTGATGCCGCAGCGCAATTACTTTATGAAGCTTACCCACAACAACAATTAGCAAAAATGGCTTTAAAAGGGGTGAATTGGCGCTATTTAATTCCGAGCGCTCTGTTTGTCAGTTTGCCGATATTGGTGATCAGTTTGTTGTTGATGATACGCACCTCAGTATGGATTGGCAGTTTTGGCGTGTTGCTAAGCGCTGTGGTGCAAATATTGCTGTGGTTACGTTGGCGTAAATTTGGTTATGCACTCGATACTGAGTTTTTGTATATCCGACAGGGCGTGATTGGCGCAGATTATTATTGTGTGCCACTGCATAAGTTACAGCAACTGACCTTAAGCCAGCATTGGTTTATGCGCCGAGCGCAGCTGCAACATTTGCGGTGTGTGTATGCGGCTGGCGCATTGAATATTCCCTATATGCCGCAAGCCGATGCACAAAAACTGGCTAACTACGCCTTGTATCAAGCACAAGCCAGTGGCAAAGGCTGGATGTGAGCCTTGGCACACATCCAGTATTTGATTAGGGGGTTATTCAGGCAGGATCAACGGTCGGATCAGCTGAAACAGCTCACGGAAAGCCTTTGGGGGTTGCTCTTTTTCTGCTTCACGTTTGGCATTACGGATCAGTTGTCGTAATTGCTGCACGTCTACCTCAGGGTAATCTGCAATAAACGCCGTTACGGCATCGCTATCGGCTAATAAGCGATCGCGCCACGTTTCTACTTTATGAAATTGCTTGGTTGCCGCGCGATTGGTGTTACGGATCAGCGCTAACGCCTGTTCAATCGGCTCTAAATCGCGATCACGCATTAACCGGCCAATAAACTGTAAATGGCGGCGTAACGCTTCGCGTTTTTTAGCCAGTCTATCGGCTAATTCTAGTGCGTCTTTTAATTCGTCATCCAGCGGCACCTTAGCGCGTAATGCTGGGCTAAGAGCCAGTAGCTCTTCACCGAGCTCCTGCATGGCTAACATTTCACGTTTAATCTGGCTTTTACTGATGTGATCCGGTTGTTCCAGCCATTTGCTGTCACCGTATTTAAATTCTGTATCTGTCATGGCTCTAAGTTCTATAAAAATAATTACACCTAGTATATCACTAAACTCGGCAGAGCAGGCAGCAGCCTTTGTCTGACTATGATAAGCTTAGCCCATTGATTTAGAGGTAAGAGTAACTATGCAGCAACAATCAGAAATTCAACGGGAAATTGCCGAAGTAAAAGAAGCCGTTAGTCAGGTATTAGCCCATGCCAAACGCTTAGGGGCCAGTAGTGCGGAAGCGTCAATGAGCCGTACTCGTGGTTTAAGTGTCGAAACTCGACACGGTGAAGTGGAAACGGTTGAATTTAACCAAGACGGTGGTTTAGGCATTAGCCTGTATTTTGGCCAGCGTAAAGGTTCTGCCTCTACTGCCGATCTTAGCCCGCAAGCGCTAGAGCGTGCAGTAGCTGCCGCAGCAGATATTGCCCGCTATACCTCAGAAGATCCGCATGCTGGCGTAGCGGAGGCGGCATGGTTAGAATTTACCCCACCAGAGTTAGATTTATATTACCCCGACAGCATTGATACTGAACAGGCCATTGCGCTGTGTGCTGGCGCAGAAGACGCTGCCTTTGCGACGGATAACCGTATTACCAATTCTGAAGGTGCGTCGTTTTCAACACACCAAGGCTTAAAAGTGTATGGCAACAGTCATGGCCAAATTGTCGGTTATCCTAGCTCTCGGCACAGTTTTAGCTGCGTAGTGATTGGTGAGCAAGACGACGATATGCAGCGCGATTATAGCTTCACTGTGGCACGGCGTTATGCTGACTTATTAGATCCCAAACAAATTGGCCGCGAAGCCGCCTTAGAAACCGTTGCGCGTTTAAATGCACGAAAGATCCCGACGCAAAAAGTCCCTGTGATATTTCGGGCAGACATTGCCAGCAGTTTGTTTGGGCATTTAGTGTCTGCCATCAGCGGGGGCAGTATTTATCGTAAATCGAGTTTCTTACTGAATAAAGTTGGCCAGCCCATTATGGCGCCGCACCTGACGATATTAGAGCAACCGCACCTGAAGCTGGCGCTTGCTTCTAGCCCCTTTGATGCGGAAGGTGTTAAAACGCGTGATTTAGCGGTAATCGAAAATGGCGTGTTAAACACCTATCTGACCACCAGCTACTCCGCGCGTAAATTAAACATGGCCAGCACCGGGCATGCTGGTGGTATTCATAACTGGTTGATTAACCATGGTGATACCGATTTAGCCGGTTTGTGCAAGCAGATGGGCAAAGGCTTACTCGTGACTGAGCTGATGGGGCAAGGCGTAAACACGGTAACGGGTGATTATTCTCGCGGCGCTAGCGGTTTCTGGGTTGAGCATGGCGAAATTCAGTTCCCAGTAGCAGAAGTGACCATTGCGGGTAATTTGGCTGATATGTTTATGAATATTGCCGCTGTGGGTAATGATGTTGATCGGCGCGGTGGCGTACTCACGGGGTCGGTTTTAATCAGTCAAATGCAGGTTGCGGGCAGTTAATGTGTACTTTTGCTGGATTAATAAGCGGTAAACGAGACTTATGTCTGAGTGGCAACGCTTTATCTGTGTTGAACAAACCGACAGCATGAAAGGCTAAGTTAGCCGTGAGCAGTAAATATAAAGCCCCGCATTTTGCGGGGCTTTGGTTTTTGTGTGCACGGATGAAGCTTAATGCCAAACCGTTAAATACAAAATGTACAACGGCTTAGCATTAAATAGCCTGCAGCTTAGTCAATCTTGGTTTTTAAACCGCGACGAATTAACAGTGCATCTGTGGTTGGCTCTTGTCCGCGGAACGCTTTATAAGAATCCATGGTAGGGCGTGAGTTGCCGACTTCCAGAATGTTTTTACGATAATGGTCGCCATTTTCACGCGTTAAGCCACCGTTTTTCTGCACATAAGCAAAGGCATCGGCGGCAAGAATTTCACTCCACATATACGCGTAATAGCCTGCTGAGTAGCCACCGCCCATCGAATGTGAGAAGAAATTTGATTTATAACGTGGTGGCACGGCAGGTAAATCAACACCATGCTTTTTCAATGCCGCGGCTTCAAAGGCTTGCGGATCTTGCAGTGGTGCATCGGCCGGTAATGAGTGCCATTCCATATCTAATAACGCGGCCGACATATATTCTAGCGTATCAAAACCTTGGTTAAAGCTACGCGAGCGAATCACTTTTTCTAATAAGGCTGCAGGGATTGGCTCACCGGTTTGATAGTGTTTAGCGTAGTTGCTTAAAATCTCGGGATGTTGTGCCCAGTCTTCCTCAAAGGTAGACGGGAACTCAACAAAGTCACGCGATACCGCAGTCATTGCCAGCGAAGGGTTTTTTACATTTGAGAGCATACCGTGTACACCATGGCCTAACTCATGGAAAATGGTAGTGGTGTGATCATAGCTGATTAACGTAGGTTGCCCCTCTGGCGCTTTTGGAATGTTCATGACGTTAACTACAACAGGCTTTTGCCCGGTTAAATGTGATTGCCCTACAAAGGCGCTCATCCAAGCCCCGCCGCGCTTGCCTTCACGTGCAAAGTAATCGGCGTAGAAAATGGCTAAGCTGCTACCATCCGCGTCAAATACTTCATAAGCGACAACGTCTGGATGATAAACCGGTAAATCTGGTCGAGGTTTGAAGCTAATGCCATAAAAACGGTTTAAATAATAAAACACACCGTCTTCTAATACGCGGTTGAATTCAAAATACTGTTTAACTTCGTTTTCGTCTAAGTCATATTTTGCTTGGCGAACAAACTCAGCATAGTATTCCCAATCCCAAGGTTGTACTTCAAAATCACCGCCTTTTTCAGCGATCATTGCCTGGATCTCAGCTTGCTCTTGCTTGGTATTGGCAACTACCGCAGGGGCCATTGAACCTAACATAGCAAAGACCGCTTGTGGTGTTTTGGCCATGTTGTTTTCTAAAGTAAAGCTAGCCCAATTATCATAGCCGAGCAGTTGTGCACGTTCGGCGCGTAATTGCGCTAAACGAGCGACAATATCGGTATTGTTATTGTCGCCACTTTGCGCGCGGTTAGCCGAGGCTTCCCATACTCGTTGGCGCAAGTCGCGGTTATTTAACGAGCTTAAAATGGGCTGACGTGTGGTGTTGGTGATGCTGATTAAATATTTACCGTCATGGCCACGCTCTTTAGCCGCGTTGGCCGCTGCAGTAATTTGTGCTGGTGAAAGGCCATCGAGCTCTTCTACGGTATCAACGATAACAGCAATATTCGCCGTTTCGGCTAACAGGTTTTGTGAAAATTTGTTGGTTAAAGTGGAATGTTCTTCATTCAGGGCGCGGATCGCGGTTTTTTGCGCGTCGTTAAGTTTGGCACCGGCTCGCACAAAGCGCTCATAATATACTTCAACCAAGCGCAACGATTCGGCATCTAAGTTTAAGTCATTGCGAGTAGTATAAATTTGCTCGATACGAGCAAATAGCTCGGGGTTTAAATTGATATTGTCTGAGTGCGCGGCCATCTTAGGAGCCAATTCGCTTTGAATGTCACGGCGTGCTTCGTTGCTGTCGGTGCCGGTCAGGTTATAAAATACGCGAGAAACACGTGTTAATAACTCACCGCTTTTTTCCATAGCAACCAAGGTGTTTTCAAAGGTTGCAGGTTCCGGATTATTGGCGATAACCGCAATTTCATCTAAATGTTGCTGCATACCCGCGGTAAAAGCTGGTAAAAAATGCTCATCTTTAATGGCGGCAAAATTTGGCGCTTCATAAGTTAAGGTGCTTTTTTGAAAAAACGGGTTGCTCACTGTTACATCCGTAACCGCAGCCGGTGCGGCAGCTTGATTCGCTTGTTGAGTTGGGGTGGTGTTGTCTGTACAGGCGCTCAGTGCAAGTACAGCACTGATAGTCGTAGCGAGTAATGATTTACGCATGATGTGCTCCATGGGTTAGCTTGGTAATTTTATAGTTATGCAATGCCTTTTAAGCGGCATATAGTAATATTTCAGTATGCCAAATAATGCTCTCAGAAAAAGCGGTTTTGCAACTAAATCACCATAATATCAGACCAATTGCCCTTGTTTTGCTGTTGTAACACGCTCAGTCTTCTGCTGGCGTGCTCAGCGGTAGGGTAAAGTAAAAGCAGCTACCATCATTTAGCCGTTCATAACCCACAGTACCCTGCAGTTTTTCAATGATTTCTTTGCAAACCGCCAAGCCTAAGCCTGTACCGCCTTGCTCACGCACTGTCGGGTTATCGGCTTGGGCAAAACGTTGGAACAGCATAGGCTCAAAAGCCGGTGGCACGCCTTTGCCATGATCGATAACACTAACTTTGATCGTTTGCTCTTGCTGCTCGAGCCGAATATGCACGGTCGACGTTGCCGAAGAGAATTTTATCGCGTTAGAAAGTAAGTTGATCACTACTTGGCGTAAGCGTGCTTCATCGGCTAACACCCAAAGGCTGTGTGCAGAACTATTTTCTAGCTCAATGATACGATGTAACCCATGCAATTGAGCAATACATTGTAGTAACAAGGCTTTTATATCAACCGGCCGCACATTAAAACGCATATGGCCGCTACTGAGCTTTTCAAAGTCGAGTAGGTCGTTCACCAGTTGGTGTAACTGCTTACAACTTTGCTGGGCTAAATGCAGCATTTTATGTTGTTTCTCGGTTAATTCACCCAAAGCACCGCCCAGTGCTAAGCTCAAACTGCCATTAATGGCGGTAAGTGGTGTGCGCAATTCGTGGCTCACGGTTGCGACAAAGTCGTTTTGTAGGCGTTCTACCCGTTTGCGTTCAGTGATATCACGTAATACAAACAAGCGCTGGGCTTGTTGCAGGGGTAACTCGGTATGTGATAACTGCAGCGGGAAACTTTGTTGATCAGCGCGTCGCCCCAAACACTCAATTTCAACTTGCTTTGGCTGTGCAGGATCATAAATTTTCGCGCTGTCTTCACTAGCATCTAATAAACACGTCCAGTGTTTACCCAATAAACTTACGCCTGAATAAGCAAAAATCCCATAACAGGCTCGATTAGCGGTTTGAATAATGCCACGAGCGTCAACGGTAATAATGCCATCAAAGACATTATCATGAATGCTACGCAGCGTTTTTTCCTTATCGCCTAATGCTTTAGCACTCTGCTTTAAGCGTTGCATCGAGAAAAATAAGCGCCACTGTAACAACAGCATAATCATTCCCGCGCTGTACAGCATACCCCGAAGCCCAGACACGTGTTGCTCCGACAACTCAGCTGCTGGGATAGCCATTTGCCACTTTGCCCCTCTAATAGATACATTTAGAATAGGGTTTTTGCTGTTAAAAAGAGTATTATCGCCAAAAAAGCTTTCAGTAAACCGCTGGTCAGGTAGTTTACTACGTAGCGCAATGGGTAATTCTAATTGCTTTGAAAGCTCCTCCAGACGCTGCCAAATAGGTTCAATGTCGATTACCGTACTGACAATGCCCCAATATTCGCCGTCAGGCATAAAAATGGGGTAGCGATAGATAAAAGAAATACCACCCTGCACTAAATGTATCGGGCCTGTTAGTTTGGCATTTCGATCCGCAATAATGCTGGCAATAGCCGGCCATTGCTCAGGTAAATCGGGATAATATAAGTTTAATGCTTGCTCGTTGCCGGCCAACGGAAAGATGTAACTGATACGATTCGCTGGCGCAATACCAATGTTCCTAATGTGGGGAGATTGTTGCACCATGCCGGGCAATAACACGTTTAATTCGCTATCACGAATTTTACCGTCCATCGCAACAATATAAGACGCCAAACCAATGGTTAAATAAGATGAGATATTCAATTCGCTTTCTAACTGCGAGCGTAATTGCTCTGCCGTATTTAAGCGTTGCTGCAGTTGCTCAGCGCGCAACCGGTGCTGCTCATTATTTAAAAACCACTCAACGCCCAGCAAAAACAGCAAGCATGAAGCGATCATAGCAAGCCATTGCCATAATTGTAGGCTAGAGCGATAGTTCAACATAACAAGGGGATTGCCGCAGAAAGTGAAAACATGCAGGCAGATTATAGTCACTTGCCACCAGATGCAAAAAAGATTCGAACTGTTCGCCTAAAAAAGCAACGCCCAAGCAATAGACTTAGCGCCAAAGCCTGTCTATAATGCGCCCTCTATCGCTGCACCCGTAGCTCAGCTGGATAGAGCGCTGCCCTCCGGAGGCAGAGGTCCCGCGTTCGAATCGCGGCGGGTGCACCATAAAACATCAAAACCACCTTAAGGTGGTTTTTGTGTTTTTGGCACTTGCCCAGTGAGAACGCGTTGTTCGACAAAAACGCCGGGAGCGTTTTTGAACAGCTCCGCTGGCCCGAAGGGCGAGGGCAGGACAGCCCGAGTAATCGCGGCGGGTGCACCATATAAATCAACCACTTATGCGAAAACCAGGTGGTTTTTTTGTTTATTGTGCCACGATTGTGCCAAGGTTGTGCCAACTTTAAAATTTACCTCATCAAAAATACTGGATTGTTGACCCCTGCTTTAACACATTATGTTTTTAGGGTTAACTTATTAATACTCAATAGGGGAGCTCCATTCTTCAATGTTATAACATTTAGATAAAATTTTACAAACAGCACCTACTTGTCAGCAAAGACTGGGAAGTCCAGACATTGGTTTCTAGTTGTTGAGAGAATAAATTCTATTTTTGACGTTGTTAGTTCTATTACGCATAATTAATAAAAATGCTATTATTGGTTTTACCACCTTGCCGCCTTAAATTTCTGAAAGGGAGCCTAGTCTTGGATCTACAGGTTATAAAAGCTGACAGACTGTATATCAAAGTTGCTCAGCAACTTTCAAAACTTATTCGAGATGGAGGCATTAAGCCAGGTGAAAGATTTCCGGCTGAGAGAGATTTAGCCGTCAAGCTTGGGGTTAGTCGCCCTACAATACGTGAAGCTATGATTGCGTTAGAACTCTCAGGGATTATCGAAATCAGAACCGGGTCGGGTATTTATGTTACCGGTAAGAAGCCCAGTCTTGAAACTATCGACAGGGGTATTGGGCCGTTCGAAATACTTGAAATACGTTACATTGTTGAATCAGAAGCATGTGCTTTGGCTGCAGAGCGAATTACAGAGGAACAGCTAGTACAATTGCGGCAAGCTTTGCGCGAGATGGAAGAAGAAGAAAAACAAGAAGATGCGACAGAAAAAGCGGATTGGAAGTTTCATAGTATTATTGCAGAGGCTTCGCAAAATAGCGCTATTTACCAAGTAGTGAATTGGCTTTGGGAATTGCGTAACGAGTCGGTATTAAGTACTACATTTTTAGAGAATATTCGAAAGGAAGGTATTCATCCATCTCTCAATGACCATCGTCGCATTCTTGAAGCTTTAGAGAAAAGAAACGCCGAACGAGCCAGGATTGCCATGAAGAACCATATAGATAATGCTACATCTGCTGCGGCAGCCCATTTTGGGCCTGACGCATCTTAACTCGTACACCATCTTTTTTCTGAAATTTTCCATGTTCGAAAAGAAGCTATCCAACTCATTGGATAGCTTTAATTTCATGCTCGGCAGCTATCTTTAGATAAACCCCCTTTACGCTTTTACTAATAAACTCGAGAACAGTGGGGGTGTCACCCGGATAAAAGACTATCGATGCGTAGCCGCTGGAAAACTGAATATTATCAGTACCCGTTGGAGT
>NZ_JAEINI020000023.1:0-6029 GCF_016343785.1 Alishewanella maricola
AAAGGAGAAAAAAAACAATCCCAGAGCAACAACTATTTTATCCATTACCATTTCATCATCCTTTTGTTAAATATAAAGTATGTCTCTTTGAGTATGACTAAGAATAGACTAATAACCACTTATTTTTGAGAGTGCTATATAAGGGCATATTAAACAACCAAATAGTAACTGAGAAAGACGTTGATTTGTATTAACTCACATCCGTGAACCACTTCTAAGTGTAATATTCAGGGCGTGAAAGACTATATTTCGCTCATAACTGACTGTCGGGTTGGAATGGAAGCTCTCGGCCAAACTGTCAGATCAGATATAAGCCACAACACATTAAGGCACGCAGCACGCCCGGTTCGTATTGAATTCGGATCTGCAATTAAAAAACGGAGCGTGCCTGCTATTGTTACAGTTAATAGGTTAATCCTCCTCAGGATCAAATGTATACTCTGGGTAGTATTTCAGAACCTTATACATTTTTGGCTCCCCTCTTACAGTTTCAACTTCAACATCAACCACATACGCTAATTCATGCCACTGCTTCTTGAATACTTCTGGAGGATGTAACATGGCATCTTTAACTGCATTATTTTCAAAAATGACCTTCATGCTCTTCTTCGAAAGATCATCAATAATGGCCCGATTACCCGTTTCAGAGTTAGGATCGAACTTGGCCTGATACCAGTACATCACTTTTCGGCGATGAACATGGTCTTCTGGAGAGTCAAGCCGCTCTATCTTTCTACCAATTTCATTTTGGATTGCGTTAGCTTCAGTTGAGTTAATCGTAAAATTATTTACTACCGTACCACCATTTGAGACGATAAAATTCATCTGTGAGCCATGGTCTTTAGCTACTGGCTCAACAAATTTATACCACTCTTGTAAGTCTTGTTTTGACACTTCCTTTGGTGGATTTTCGGTTTTTCCTAGAAGCCAATGACATATACCTTGGACTAAGTTTGACCATTGGCACAATGTTCCCCCCTCCCAAAGAAGGGGCACTATTGGTGCAGCTTGCGACACCAACTCGATGATAATTGAGCCTTTTCTAACTTCTTTGATAAGTAGCTCAGTACCAACATCAGTCAGCTTATCTGTTTCAGATTCAACAAACTTATGAAACTGGTGATTGAAGGATAGAAGTGACAGAGATAAGTCCTTCAACGAGACTGGTCGCTCATTATTTATTCTGATCTCGAGTTTTCTATCGAGATCTATCTCCAGAATGTTACTCATATCTCTCCGCCTAGTCTTTGGCAACTTTTGAGTATATCGGATAATATGTTCGACATCAGCACATTGTTAGTTGCATTGAATACCATATGCTCTTCGCCATTGAGTTCTCGGTTTGCACTGGATATTCTTCAAATGGTCATTGAGGTGATTAAGATTTCTTCCGGTCCGCTCTATGATCTTCCCTTCCCCCGCTGTCCAAGTTGGACACCCCGAATAGCCCCGTGTCCAAGTTGGACACCCCGAGTAGCACCCGCTGTCCAAGTTGGACACCCCGAGTAGCCCCCTGTCCAAGTTGGACACCCCGAGTAGCCCCCCTGTCCAAGTTGGACACCCCGAGTAGCCCCCTGTCCAAGTTGGACACCCCGCATTGTCCCCTGTCCAAGTTGAACACCCCGAGTAGCCCCCTGTCCAAGTTGGACACCCCGAGTAGCCCCCCTGTCCAAGTTGGACACCCCGAGTAGCCCCCTGTCCAAGTTGGACATCCCGAGTAGCCCCCTGTCCAAGTTGGACACCCCGAGTAGCCCCCTGTCCAAGTTGGACACCCCGAGTAGCCCCTGTCCAAGTTGGACACCCCGAGTAGCCCCCTGTCCAAGTTGGACACCCCGAGTAGCCCCCTGTCCAAGTTGGACAGGGGAAAAGTCATCTTTGATCGCTGTGACTGCGCTGCACTGCAATATTTTATCACAGCGAAATTAGATGATTAATTATAGTATTTCTGTTAGATTTCAGGGACATCTGGCAGTACTTGAATAATTAGAATCGGCGTTTTAAAGGATGCATTATGGCTGTGAATCAGGGCAGAATTATTGAGCAGTTGGAAAGTCTGGTATCTGAACCTGATCGCAGCGAATTCATCTTTGGTTTTATGCAGGCTTTTGGTTTTGCAACCGCAACCATCACTCAGGTGAAACAAGGTGGCAGCCGAAACGTTGCAACTATGCCCAGCCATATCGGTATCAAGCTTAAACTCTACTTCCAGCCCTGCGAAAAATCTTCAGATTTGGAAGCAGACTTCGACACCCGAATTTCTGATCCATTGATTGCTAAACACAAAATTCGGTTTGTGATCGTGACAGACTATCAGCGAATTCTTGCGTGGGACACACTGGCAAAAGATCGACTGGACATCGATTTTGACGAGCTACCGCGAAACTATGGCTTTTTCCTTCCATTGGTCGGTCTTGAAAAAGCAATTATTGGCAGTGAAAACCCTGCTGATGTTGCGGCCGCAGAAAAAATGGGGAAGCTTTTTGACCTGATCCGAGTGCAAAACGAGCTTAGTAAACCAGAAGATATCCATGCCCTTAATGTATTCCTGACTCGCTTGTTGTTCTGTATGTTCGCGGAAGACACCGGTATTTTCAAAGATGGTCAATTCACTTTGGCCCTCAAAAATTACACGGATGAGGACGGCAGTGGGCTTGATGATTTCCTTTATCAGTTATTTACGGTTTTAAATACACCAGAAGATGCGGAGTCGCGCAAAGCTTTACCAACTCACTTTACCGATTTTCCCTATGTGAATGGTGGACTTTTTGCCAGTGATGAACCAATACCAGATTTAGGTAAGAAAGGTCGTCGGACGTTGCTCGATTGCTGTGCGATGAACTGGGCGGCTATCAACCCGGATATTTTCGGCAGTATGTTCCAAGCGGTTATAGATGTTGAACAACGCAGTAGCCTTGGCCAGCATTACACGTCTTACAGCAACATCATGAAGTTAATTCAGCCGCTGCTTCTGGAACCATTGCGTGCTGAGCTTGTTAGCTCACGTAAAAATGCCAAAGCGCTGAAAAGTCTTCTAGTCAGACTTGGTCAAATTAAGGTTTTCGATCCAGCATGCGGCTCGGGTAATTTTCTAATCGTCGCATATAAAGAACTGAGACAACTGGAAATGGAAGTTATTCAAGCTCTGCGAGAGCTTGAAGGGCAAGCCATATTTGTCACAGGAATCCATCTCGATCAATTTTATGGTATTGAGATTGACGACTTTGCCTGTGAGATCGCTAGATTGTCACTTTGGCTGGCAGAGCACCAGTTAAATAAACAATGGCAAAAAGAATTTGGTGATGCCCCTGCAACATTGCCACTAAGTTCAACAGGCAAAATTGTTCACGAAAACAGTCTCACATTAAATTGGTTAAATGTCTGCCCTAAATCAGCAGAAGATGAAGTTTATGTAATTGGCAATCCGCCTTTCCTCGGTACATTAGGAAGAACAGAAGAACAAAAATCCAATATGCAGTCTATTTTCAATGACTTTAAAGCTATTGGTTATCTGGACTACGTTGCTTGCTGGTTTTGGAAAGGCGCTCAGTACATTGCCAACTCTCAAACCGAATTAGCTTTGGTATCGACAAACTCGATCTGTCAGGGAGAGCAAGTATCTACTCTGTGGCCAAGAATTTTTGAGCTTGGTCTTAGTATTCATTTTGCTTACCCAACTTTCCCGTGGGCGAATAATGCCAGAGATAAAGCTGCGGTTCATGTAGTAATTGTCGGATTAACCGCTAAAAAAGCGACACGCAGGTTATTTCAATTGGTAAATGATGAGTGGCATAGTCGAACTGTTTCGAACATTAGTCCTTACCTAATCGAAGGCTCAAATATAGCGATTGGAACTCCAGTAAAACCAATTGTAAATGGCGTTCCTCCCTTGCTTTTCGGTAACAAACCCACAGATGGTGGCCATTTGTTTTTAGATTTACGTGAAAAAGATGAATTAATTGCGAGAGAGCCAAAAGCGGCTCGCTGGATTAAAAAAATTCTTGGAGCCAATGAATTTATAAATGGTTTAGACAGATGGTGCTTATGGCTTGTAGATGCCACAACAGATGAGCTTAACGAAATGCCGGAAGTGCTCAAAAGAATGGCTGCAATAAGGGCATTGCGAATTAAAGCTGGGCATCCTGCTGCGCTAAAGATGGCAGAAAAGCCTCACCTTTTCATTCAGGTAAGCCAACCTAAATCTGGCGGATACATATTGGTCCCGAGAGTATCCTCAGAGCGCAGAACATATGTTCCGATTGGCTTTTTCGGCCATGAAGTGATTTGTTCAGACGCCAATATGTTCATTCCAAATGGCACCCTATACGAATTTGGCATTTTATGCTCCATTCTGCATAACGATTGGATGCGACTCGTTGCAGGTCGTCTAGAAAGTCGTTACAGATACTCGGCATCTGTTGTCTACAACTCTTTTCCTTGGCCAGAAGTCACAGCATCACAGCGAAAGCAGATTGAAGACTTAGCTGAAACAATATTATTCACACGAGAAGAATTCCCCGGTGCAACGCTGGCCCAACTGTATGACCCAGACAAAATGCCTCCAGCATTGCTTAAAGCACATCAGGCTTTGGACCGTGCTGTTGATAAATTGTATCGCGATAAACCATTTAAAGATGCGTCAGAACGACTGAGTTGCTTACTAGAAAAGTATGAATCTTTGGTACAAAATACTTAAGAACAGGCCAAGGTGAAAAGCTAAGTATCTGCCCAATAATCAAAGTGTAAGGGATATACAATGAACAATTTGCTCGACGTAACATACCAGCAAACTGGTAAAAGCACGCATTTAAACAATATGGGGATGCGGGAAATGCAAGCTCGCGCTTTTGCCGAGCGCAATAGCCAATACCTGCTTATCAAAGCTCCTCCAGCTTCAGGAAAATCCAGAGCCTTAATGTTTTTGGGGCTTGATAAATTAATCAATCAGGGTGTGCGCAAAGTCATTGTTGCAGTACCTGAGAAATCTATTGGTGGCTCGTTCCAAAGCACAGCGCTCACTGAACATGGTTTTTTTGCAGACTGGACTGTCAGCAAGGAACACAACCTTTGTGTAGACGGTGGTGAAGCTGGCAAGGTTAATATTTTCCAGCGATTCATGGCTGGAGACGAGCAGATACTGGTTTGTACACATGCCACACTGCGTTTTGCTTTTGAGAAACTGGACGTCAATGCCTTTGATAACTGCTTAGTCGCCATCGACGAATTTCACCATGTCTCTGCTGACGTAGACAGCAGATTGGGCGGTTTAATTGACGCACTGATGAAAAAAAGCAGCGCTCATATTGTTGCGATGACAGGGTCTTACTTCCGGGGCGATACAGTCCCAATTCTGTTACCTGAAGATGAAGCGCTCTTTACCAAAGTTACCTATACCTACTACGAACAGCTCAACGGCTATCAGTACTTAAAATCGCTGGGCATTGGTTATCACTTCTATCAGGGCAAGTATATTGACGCTTTGCCGACCGTCCTCGACGAGGCGAAGAAAACCATTATTCATATTCCTAATGTCAATTCCGGCGAATCCACAAAGGACAAGCATGGAGAAGTTGACTCTATTATTGATGTGCTTGGTGAATTACAGTTCCAAGACCCGGTAACTGGTATCCACCACATTCTGACTAAATCAGGTCGGAAAATTAAGTTAGCCAACCTCGTGGACGATGACTCAAATAAGCGGCCCAAAGTGCAGGCATATCTTCGGGATATCAAATCTGCCGATGAAATGGACATCATCATTGCACTGGGTATGGCTAAAGAAGGTTTCGACTGGCCTTATTGTGAGCATGTGTTAACTATTGGCTACCGCAGTTCATTAACAGAAATTGTGCAGATCATTGGCCGCGCTACCCGCGATTGCAAAGGAAAGAGTCATGCACAATTTACCAACCTTATCGCACAGCCGGACGCTCAGGATGACGATGTAAAGGTGTCAGTGAATAACATGCTGAAGGCTATCACCACCTCTTTATTGATGGAGCAAATTTTAGCACCAAGTATCCAGTTTAAAC
>NZ_JAEINI020000024.1:0-5606 GCF_016343785.1 Alishewanella maricola
CCAATCGCTTGGATGAATTCTTTTTTACTAAATGACTGCATTATACTTACCTAACGCACGCCTAAATGGCGAGCAACTTCTTGCGAGTCCAGCGGCTGCAAGCCGCGATTTTTAAGGCGCTTGTTATAAGCATCACTTAACAATTCTTTTGGGCTCCTCTAAAAACCACATAATGAATGTACATTTTTTACAAATAAGAACTGATGCACTTCTATTTGCCCAATCTAAATTTATAAATGTCAGACCTGCGGTATTTAATTGCGCTTCTCCAGTTTCAAAATGCTGATGTCCGCAATGGATGCACTTCGCGTTTACACCATTGACTGTATATTGGTCAACTTTTAAAGCTGCCGCAGCTCCCTTTAAACCTTTACCGAGAGTCTTCAAGAATGACATCAGTACTCCTCTAGCTTATAACAGTTATTACGTAGACTTCTCAGTAACATCCGAGAAGCAAAATAAATTTATACCTATGAGTTTACCGAAAATCAATAACTTGAAGGATTCATTGAGCATTTAATTCACTTTAAATTTACCACATTACTAAGAAGTCTCAGTAACACACCAACCAAAAATAGAACAAACATACGAAATATCAACAGTCTAGGTTAATTTAGCTCTGTTTATCATGGATATTACTGAGACTTCTCAGTAATACACTCGATATTCAACATTAGAATTAAGAGGCAGGCATCCTGTGGATGGCTATTCATGCCGACATCATTTAAACAGGACGTCGTTTACCAAAAAATTTAAACTTGCTGTAAAAAAGTCAGCCGTTCAAAAGTACATTACCTCTCATACTTTCAGGCATTTTTGCTTTTGGTACGCAACATCTCAAATCGGGAACTAACATACACAGTTCAAGAGCTGATAGGACATACGGCTTTTGAAAACCACTCAAAGATACACGTATGTCATAAAGCAAATTCATCTGGAACAATTAGCCTTATAGACACATATTTTTGACTCTAACAAGGTTGGCTACATATGGTGTGCTTTACATGAAACGAAAAAAAATCATTCCTGCATGCCACCTAACTCACCCAAAATCTCCCCAAGCTCGCGTTTAGCACGGTTAATTCTCATTCTAACTGCGTCAACTGAGACGTTCATCTCTTTGGCAATCTCAGGAAACGTCATCCCCTCTGCTCGCATTTTTATCATTTGAACGGTTTCGACTGGCAAATCTCCTTGCTCTAAAGCTTCCCAGAGCATTTCGATCAAGCTCTCGGTTGATTGGCTATCAGATAAGGTGTTATTGGCCAAGCTCTGCACCCATTGGTTATGATCTAATGAAGGACTGCCATCGGAGTTTATCGGAGGAGTTATTTGACGCGCTTTATAACGTGGCTCACCTGTTTCCGAGTCTTTACCCCAATGATACTGGCGATTTGTCGTGGCACGATACACTGAGCGGTATAAGTAGCCAGTAATGATGCAATTTGAGCTGCCATAGGTTTCAAGCGCTCTTTGATGTAAATCCCATGCCTTTCCTTTTTTAGCCGCAATAATCAAAAACTTTTTACAAGCCTCTCCGACAAAATCTTTTGCAATGTTTTCAGCTTGTCCATCAACATGAAGAAATGAACTGAGATTGCGTTTAACAAGCGCAAGGGCTTTACCTCTGAAACTGGCGCTCAATGACACCTCAGCTGCCATATCCTCTAATGTCTTAAGTGAATTGCTCATCCTATTCCTCTACTGCTCTTTCTACCGCTTGCTGCAACGCATTATCTTACCTTGCCCAGAATATACACAAACCATTGAGAATGTTAAATATTTTTATATCAACCTCTCTGGAAAAGTCATTTTTATTAAATTTAATCAATTTTTTGCATTTTCCTGTTCGCTTTTTACCTTCCAAAAACTCGTTAGTCATAGCCAGAAAAAACAAAAGCCTATTGCAGGCAAATTTATTTTCTTGGGCGCGTTCGCTTTTTAATGCGCAAACACTCGCTAGTTGTGAGGGGAATAAAACAAAGGTGGTGAATTACACATTTATTTTCCTCGTATCGTTCGCTTTTGGGTCTTTAAACACTCGTTAAGTAAGAAAGGAGCTGCTGATGAAACAATTAAATTACCAAAAAAAACTTTAAATAAACTTATTTAACTCTTAATAGCTACAAAAAGTGTCAGTCAATTTAGCTCAACTCGCTAATTTGTGTTCAAAGAACTGCTTAAGAAGCCTCAATTGCGAAAGTTTGCTTTGTTTTCATGACCGTGATGAGAGGTTGGAATGTGAGATATAAGGGACAAAACTCTATATACCAAAATGTTCTAAGTAAATTTTGAATGAAGCTTTTTGATGTATATACCAAGCATTATTTATGACGTTAAAAAAATACGTTTTTAAATCATAACGCTAAAGTAAATCAGAAAACATGCCAACAAATACCTATAAAAATCAACAATATAAACAAAGTATTATATTAAGGGTGAAAATTTGACATACGTTTTAACTGAACGATATTTGTGGGAATAACAAACAAATTGAAAAACAAAAACGCAACACAACACCACACAACCATAAAGAGGATAACAAATTGAAACAAAGAAACATCAAAGGCGCATCGCTTCTTAATCCTAGAATATATCACCAGTCAGTTTTGAATAAGGCAACGCTTCAGTGCGACAGCCGCTGGGAGCATGACTATTTAATTATATGTGAATTCGATAAATCCATTAAACGGTTTATGACTCAACCGAACAGTTTTGCTTATCAGATGAATGGTAAGACTAGACGGTACACCCCTGATGTCCGAATCCAAAAACATGATGGTCAAATCATGGATTTTGAAATCAAAGACACTCGCTACTCAAAAAAACCTGAGTTGCATGAAAAGATTGCTCATATCGATGGGCTATTAAAACAATATCAAGACTCATCACTAACCTTAGTGACATCAAACGACATTCTTGCTGAAACAAAGCTGACAGCAATGAAAACGCTTTACAAATTCTTGAACATAGATGTGCCTGAGTCAGTTCAACTCTCTGTAAAAAGCGAACTGGACGCATCTGAAATCGCCATATCTGACTTAGAAAAGTTATTTATACAGAAAGGCTTTGAGCGCATTCACGCTTGGGCGTTTCTTGCTAAGCAATTCTCATTTGTAACGTTCAACAATAACTCGTCCATTTGTCCTAACACCCTCATTCAAGTGAGCAATTAATCATGTCTCTTTTAGCATTACGACATAAAGCTCAATTCGAGTTCAAAGGCTCCAAGGGAACTATTGACCATGTTTCTGAGAGGTATATCGTACTCGATTTTGATGATATCGGCATAAAAACTCTCACTTCCTTTGAACTTCAAGATGCCTATGAGAATGGTGAATTCAAAATTATTAAAACAGAGCCTATCCATCTCCTGTCAACTATTACCGATCCCGTTATGAGTGAAGAGTTTAAATTTATACAAGTCGTTGTAACGTACATGCATAACTCACCATTGCCTCAATCCTTGAAGACAATCTCGGAAGCCATCGCGATTGAAATATCAAAATATGGGATGTTTAAAGGCTCTGAACCGAGCATTTCAAGCGTGAAGCGCTGGTATAGCAAATGGATTAAAAACTGCAAAAGCGTGAGCTTTATACTTAAAAAAAGTAAGGAAAAACGCAGAAGCCAATTTGCCCATTTTTCTCAAGAAATCGCCGATGAGATCATTGACCGCGAATATTTACAACGCTCTGGACCAACCGTTCAGCATGCTTACGAGAAATATTGCACGGCTTTTGAAAAAGAGATGGCTAATTTAGAGCGGCAAAATAGACAAGATAATTGTTTAACGGGTGAAATAGTCAAACCAAAAAGAATGGGGCGTTCAACATTTTATAAATGTGTTGATCGACTCGATCAGTTTGAAGTGGATAAAGCGCGCTTAGGCGTTTTGGCCGCGAATAAAAGACATCGCTTAATGAAAGGGTCAATTATCACAAGCCGTCCTCTTGAGCGAGTGGAGATTGACGCCGTTCATCTAAATATCGCTTTGAAACAAGAGCAAGAGGATGGCTCCACGATCTACTATCGGCCCATCATTTTTTTGGGGATAGATGTTTACACCCGTCTCATCGTTGGTTACGTCATCACATATTCAGAGGGTAAACCCGGAGAGACAGCAGACGCCGTTGTAGAGTTAATAAAGCAAATTTGTAACCCATTCAAAAAAGCAAAATTCAGTAACACAATGTTTCCTCTTGGCGGAAAACCAGAATCAATTGTATCGGATTCTGGCCCAGCATTTATCGCAACAACCGTGCAAATGATGATGCAATCTTGTGCTATTGCGCACCACGTTACGCAGAAGGCTTCTCCTTGGAAGAAACCTTTTATTGAACGGTTAATTGGCACACTCAAAATGCAGTGTATGCAAACGATCGCTGGCTATGCAGGCCCTCGAATACGCGGTGTTGAGATGGATAAAACACTAGTGCAAACGGCGGAACGTTCTGTTGAAGAGTTCGAAGAAAGAGTGGAGTCATTCGTATTGTTTGGCTATCACAACAATAGTCACAGAGGACTGGACAAAATGTCTCCACTTGAATTTTGGGAACAAGAAAAGAACAAATGCCCACCACTTATTGCTTGTAGCTTTGATGAATATGCAAAGTTCCGAGGACAAAGATTAGATCGCATCATTACATCGCCAAAAGGCATCACGATTAATGGTGTCGATTACAACAATCGAGAAACTCAAAATTTGGGGCACAAGCTAAGACGTGAGAATAAAAATAAATCTGACGCTTGTAAAGTTGAAGTGCTTTACAGCGCTTTTGATATCTCTGAAATCACAATTATCGATCCGTTTAATCAACATTTCATTTGCGTACCTGCGATTACAAACGGCGCAACTACAAAAGTGGCCTTAGTCGATTTTAAGGCCGCTAAACGCCATGGCGGCAATACAAATAAAAATAACACTTTTTCTATGTCTTGCAGCCATACCAAAAATACAACCAATACCAAGAAAATAAATAGGTTAAAAAATCAATCATATGCTACTGATATTTCAATAAAAATGACTGAGGATGAGTTAGATAAAACATTCACTGATGGTATTGGCAAGCATGCAAATATTAACACGAACCCGCCAAAAAACTCAGATGCATCAACTGCTCCTGAGGGCGATACGAATAACGATTTCAACCCTTCATTTTCTCCACGAGTCTAAGGTGAGCTAAATGATACAACACAATTATGAACTATCACGTCTTAAGGTGACATCCATGTCAAGTTCTGAAAGTCATACACCATGTTTGAATCTTGAGCATGAAACGGCATTTAACATTTCCATATTAACGCTTTGGAATCCACAGTGTAAAAAAGCGCATGATCTGGTGAAGCGGTTAATGAAATCACATCAAATAAAACCCGCTGGTATGTTGATCCATGGTGATCCGGGCACGGGTAAGACACATTTTGCACAAAAACTGCAAGCAATTGTTGCGGAAAACATCACTCAAGATGTTCTTGATGACCATAAAAAACAGCCCGTTATTATTGTTAAAGCACCAAAACAATCCACTATTCCACAGATGGTCAATATTTTACTCGTGGCACTGGGCGATCCTAATCCTAGCCTCGGGAGCTTAACTGAAAAT
>NZ_JAEINI020000025.1:0-5403 GCF_016343785.1 Alishewanella maricola
ACAGTATGGCGCGAACTTCGCCGCCTGCGTAAGCTGGAACAGCAAGACATTACGCTAACAGCCATTCATCAGGCCGCTGATAACAGTAACTGGAAAAGCTTTGTCACACTTATGGGTGGCGTATTCTGCAAGCGCAAAGAGCAAACCATCAGGCCGCATTATGATATTGAGATAAACACCGAAACCGGCCAAATCACTACAGACTATTACGACGGCTTTATTACTACCAAGCTAAAAGGCATTTGCTACTTAGGCCAAGCCATAATAACCCGCTTGCACCAGTGGCGGATTGAAATCAGCCAAAGCGCTTTTCGCTCTCACTTGGAGTTCTGTAAATAAGTGTACTATTCACGCAGCGAATCAAAGATTTTTTGGACAATAACCTCACCATATTTCTTTATTAAACGGTCTTTGAAGTCACCTTCAACCGAATGAACATATGAAATAAGTCCCGCGAGAGTTTTTAATGAGCAATCTGGACTATTCCCTTGAGAAACTTTATGAACGGCAGCAATAATTTCTCTCTTTCTATCCCTGCCGACAGAAAGCTTTCCATCGTTAGTTAGTGTAATTCCGGTTATATGTCTATTCATTGCCTTAGAAGCAAAGATTGTTTTAGCAGTGTTCAGCCTTATTTTCCGCCCAAAAAAACTTCTCAAAGCTTTATTTACCGTGTCTTTAACAGAATCCAGTCCACCCGCCATGCTACTTGAAAAGCAAAGATCATCTGCATATCTAGTGTATCGGATTCTGTTTAACCTGCAGTAAGATTCAATGTAGCTATCAAAAAAATACATAACGATGTTAGACATCAGCGGGGAACTTGGGGCTCCAATGCTTAGTCGTAGCTTGCTGTTACGCCTTCTTTTCCAGAATAATAGACCGGATAAAAATTCTTTGTCTTTTTCAGATAAAAAAACTTTTGCAATGTTCAATTGTGAAAACAACAAATCAGGTGTGATAGATGGAAAAAAATCTTTAAAATCCATTTTCAAAATATATTTCTGATTAGCATGAACCTGCGCATTCTGTTTTATATTTATACCGTCTTTATATGCAAAAGCTGCTTCATGAACTAAGTCAAAACTTTTAAAAATCTTTATAACAGCACCCTGTAAATATTTTACCTCTTTCGATGGTTGTGCTATTACCCTCTTTGCGTCACTATTTCTTTTAGCGATGAAATAAACTTTATACCTGTGTGGACATGTTTTGGAAAAGGCTAAGAGATCTGTAACTGAAAGCCCTGACTCTTTACTAACAGAATTCAGAATATTCATCACCCAGCATCCACTTTATTAATCAAATCATTAACTCTAGACCTTTTATAGTCTTTCTCGTCTGTGGAATTTCTGAAAACCTTTTTCAAATGGACTTTCATAGCAAGTCTGTCTTTTAACTTATCAATTTTTGAGTGAACAAATTTTGCCCTTCGGTGATCAGAAACAGGATAATAGAATTTGAAATTACTATAAATGAATGGATTAATAAGCTCTAACTTTAGTAAAAGGTAAATAGATCTGATAACTGACTTTCTATCAAAAGACACATCGAAAGCTAAAAGTGACATTTCTATTTCTTCAAGCAAAATTGGTGAGGCAAGACTGATAATTTCATATATAACAAAACATAAGTGACCAGAGTTCCCATCTTTATAAGACTGGGTTTTGTCTATATCTGAAACCTTTTTAACAAAATCACCACAGATAAACTCTACTTCTTTCCAACCTTTATTTTTGAAACCAGCAAAAGGATAAGACAGGCTACTTGAGGCGCTTTTTTCCTTAATGAAATTTAAAGGGCCAAGAAATATAAATGAATCCTCTAAATTTATTAACTCCGAATCAGAAACAACAAAAAGCTTCTGAATTTCAGAAATATTATTACAAAAAAGTCCTAGTTCCACCAAAGCCCCTGGACTTTCAAGAATAATCACTGCAATAGAAGAAATATTTAATATGTCTTTTTCAAACGTTAGCAGATCACTATATATATTTTCTTTAAAGTAATCTTTGAAGGACTCGGCCAAAACAAGCTCGAAGTTATTTTTTTGGTCCAAACCTTGAGATTCAAGGAAATTTATAAACTGATGCCGAACGCTCGTAAATTCTAAAGATGAAACTTCGACAGGTCCGCCACAAACGAAAATTATGTGGGGAGCCAGCTCTATTACTATCTGTTTTTTATCAAACTGAGAAAACAGTTCAAAAAGAGCACTTTCGTATATGGAATCCAATTAAAATAAATCCTTTTACCTAGAGGCTGCGCTGAAGACTTCTGGCATGTTCCACTTCAGTGGATCTTGACAGAAGTGCTTTAGCGCAACCCTAAAAGTGTTCAATAAACGTAAGTCGAGCGAAACGCCGGACGAGGCTTTGTCAAATTAAGACTATATTGCCTAAACGCGTAAAAGGGTTAGAGTAGACTACAACGAACCTTGAGGCCAATTCAAGAGGTTAGAGATAATTGTGTAGAGTATCGCGCTGCATTTTTGCTATAAATACGCTATAAAACTTTCTATCAGGCATAAAAAAAGGCCCTGCTTTTAAGCTAAGGCCTTGATTTAATTGGTGCACCCGCCGCGATTCGAACGCGGGACCTCTGCCTCCGGAGCGCAGAAAACCATTCAGCAAAATAAATAATTTTACTATAAATCATATACTTATAATCTATAAGTTCCTTTGTAAACACTAAAAACCACACCTTTTTAGCCCAAATATTCACATTTTTGGTCACTTTGCTTTTGAAAAAAAGTGACTTTTTCCAGAAAAACTCACGACAAAACTTTTTCAAACTAGGAAAAAATATGAGTTTCAGTGTCGAATTTTTTCGACATTTCCTAGATAATTTTAAGTGTTCAAACTGCTATATATACCCACTCTACTCCCGCCATAGACCACCAAGCTCAATTCCTTTTGTTACGCTATAGCGTATAATACCTAAATTTACGCTTTGGCGTATATTGACAAAAATTACGGTGGAGCGTATATCTTCATAACAAAGTTATCTAATAAAGTGGAGTGTGTTTGATGCCGATCACTCGCCCGGAACAACTTAGCACACTGATAAAAATACATCGTAAAAAACACGGTGTTACACAAGCAGAGATCGCGCAGCTAGTCGGCCTGCGAGTGGCGACAATCTCTGATTTTGAGAACAAGCCTGAATCCTGCAAGTTAGCCACATTTTTCAAAATCCTTGCAGCGTTGCAGCTACAGCTGGATATCTCCCCCCGTGGCGATAAATCCGCAGACCCAGACCAAAGTACATGGCAGGAAGGCTGGTAAATGGACACGCTTGATATTCAAATGAATGGGATAAGGGTTGGTAAATACCTGCGCGATAGACAGGGTGAGAATAATTTCACTTACGATACTAATTGGTTGAACTCGCCAGGAAGTAGAAGCTTATCCCTTTCCTTAACGCTTCGACCTGAACGGTATACAGGACCTGAAGTCTATAACTTTTTTGACAACTTGTTGCCCGACTCTAGCGAGATTCGCGAGCATGATTGCATTTAAGCAAGACCCAAGATGCTACTCAACCTATCACAGGCTTCCGCATGTTTAATGGCGGACATTTTCGATAAGTTATGCATTTTCCACCGAACGGCTGGCAATTGATCAATACCCTCAATACTCAGTAGGCTCCAGTCAGGTTGCAGTCTTTTGAACGACAGCAAAAACTGTCTCTCCTGCAGCGTCAACAAGGAATGGATGTTATCAACCAACTGAACACGGGCACTTTCCAATTCGGCTCGCGAAACCTCTTGTTCAGACATTGTTTTAAACTCACCGTCGTAAAGCCCGGAAATGTCCTTAAAATTAGGACGAAGTAATTCAGCCATCGGACGAGGATGGCTAATCATGTATACCAGCAGGGCTTTGCGAAGCGGCTCATCTATACCCTCGTTATCCAGCAACTGTTTCACATCAAATAGATCTCGGGGATGTTGGCGATCCAGCGCCGCGCAAATTTTTCCCGCGTATAAGTCAGCAAAACTTACAACCGCCATCTCTGCGTAACCAAATTCAGCTTCGACAGCTTCGCTAACAGAATGGATCTTCGGCTCATAGACCGTACCACGCAGAACAGGTGACAACTCAATTTTAATCTGGATACCATTGCGCTCAACCAACAAACGCAATGCATCTGCTTTTTCCTGAAAAGCACGTACAACTCGCACTGGTAGTGTGGTCTCAATGCTCGATGCCAAGGTATTCAAATTGGTTTTAATCGAGGTTAAGGCGTCATCTCTTTCCATCATGGGTAAGAACACCAAATCAATATCAACCGATAATCGTGGAAAATCACGGACAAATAAATTTATAGCAGTACCGCCTTTTAACGCAAAACAGTCATGCTTGGCGACATAAGGGATGATTTGCAACAAAAGCTGGACTTGTCGGTAATAAATGCTTTGCCTATCCATAGTTTTACATCTCCTTAGGCACAGTTATCTGCCAAGTTGACTCGTACCTACCGCCTTTTGCAATCATACGTTTGCCTGTACCTAGTGCATAATTCTCACTACTAAGATGTTTCAGCCAAGCATGCTGGTGCCGGTGAGCAAGCCAAAAGAACAGTCGTTTTACTTTAACGTTTATACAACCCCTTAACAGCTTATCCAGTTTACGCGGCGACAAATTGTGCATCCCCTGCATCAGTTGATCGACATGTTCAAAACTTATTGCATCAGGAACCTGTAGTAATAACTCCAAAATGGCTTTTTCAGGACAAGAATAATAAAGAGCCGGTAAAGATACTTGCCAGCTATGCTCTCTTATAAAATAGGTATCCGACATGACATTTTCAGCCCAAAGCCTGCGAGTACCCTGCCATTCAAATTCAGCTGATACTGCAATTCTATTCAGCCACCTTGGTAGTGCTTTTGCACTACATAACGTAATACGAGGTGACGTTGAACCAGCCAAATAATGCGCTACGCCTTCCAGCTCAAGCGCTGACAAAGCACCGACATGGACGGGGGTGTCTGTCATTCGCTGCAAGGATGCCACAACGCCCTGCCAACTGACGATCCCTTCCCGCAAATAAACACCTGGAGTCAGCGGTGTTAAAGTACTACTGCGAACCGCATTATCCAGAAAATGTAGGTTAAAGCCCTGCGCTTCCAGCCAGGGTTTTGTTGCTAGCATTCCTACCGGCAATAATGCTTTAAGCTGCCTTCTCGCCTCTATATTTAGCATTAGCCACCCAGAGTTTACAAATAAGAAGATATACGGCAATTATCACCGTATATTAAAGCATTAGCAAACCTAAATAGTTGGCGCAAGTTTACAAAATTGAAATTAACCGTCAATTATCAACGTATTTATGAAATTTTATAAACTTTAAAAGATAATGAAGGTATAAGATTTGGAGTCTAAAACTAGCATGTAAAAA
>NZ_JAEINI020000026.1:0-4364 GCF_016343785.1 Alishewanella maricola
GTTAGGTTTCTAATGAAAGAAGTTGAGTTTACCCACAAATTTGTTATCAATAAAAGCGGCATTCCGTTTAGTGAAAACGAACATAATGGTTGCGTTGAGGTGGATGTTAATAACAACACTGTTTACTTGTCTGGTGACAAAGGCGGCTTATTGGCTTTAGCTTCAAAACTAATTGAGGTAGCTAACTGTGATGTCGACGGCTATCACAAACACTTAGATGAAATTGAATTGCCAAATGTATCAATTAAGCCTGATAATTTAGAGCTTAATATAGGTAAATCAAATAGCTAGGTGTAGCCGAAACCTAACAAGGCATTAAAGCAGGAAAATTTACAGTTGGCTGTTTTCACTGCGTTCAACATTTTAGCCAACTATAAATTTCCTCTTAATGAGGCGTTAGGCATTTAAAAGGATGTTAAGTGAACTGGGCACGAATTGCTAAATACACAGTGATTTACTTTATCTGTTCGGCTGCTTCGGGAGTGCCATTGGGTTATGTAATGGGGCGCTATGATTCAGCTGGTGAGATTATTCCGAGCTCAATTTACTGGAGCTTTATTTTCCTTTCTATGATTGTTGAAGCAACGATCATTTATTTCCTAGTGAAAAATCAGGAAAAATTTGCTCTTATACATGCACTTATAGTTGTTTTGCTTAGTTCTTTAATTGCATCATGTATTCTGTTTTTACTAGCTGGTGAGGCTCTTTTGGGCGGTTGGGAAATTGATTATATAACTATGTTTATTGCGCTTTTGTTTGGTTTTGCGCTAGGCAAACAAGCAGCAAAAAGTTCAGGTGTTGTAAATGCCTAACAATCGCAATCACATCGGGCCTTCGGCCCTCGACTCGCAACAAGTTACTCGCGTGTGTTGCGGGCGTTAAGCTTTTTGGATCATACATTTGAGATTTCTAGTTCTGCTCATTTTGTTGGCTAACCCAGTATTTGCTTCTGAGTATCGTGTTATTAAAGATGCTGAGAGGCAAAGGGGTATTCCAATTCAAATTAGCTTTCCGATGGGCGTCTCTTCGTGTAGTGCTGAAAATCAATGTCCTGTCGCTTTTTTAAGCTCAGGTTATGGAGTGGCTTACGATAAGTATTCATTCATCTCAGGTGCTTTGAATAAAGCAGGTTACCTTGTTGTGGCTATTCAGCATGAGCTGCCGGACGATCCATCTCTTGCAGTAACAGGCCATCTTTATACTGAGCGAAGTGAAAATTGGAAGCGAGGCGCTATAACCCTGAAATTTATCCGTGCTCAGCTACAGTCTGAGTTTTCAGGTTACGATTTTAATAAGTTAACCTTAGTTGGTCATTCGAACGGTGGCGATATCTCCAGTTGGTTGCTTAACGAAGGTGTGGATTTTGCTGGGACACTCATAACCTTAGACCACCGCCGTGTTCCTTTACCTAGATCTGGTTCTCTATCCATCCTATCTATCCGCGGTGCCGATTTTCCAGCTGATCAAGGTGTACTGTACACAGAGCAGGAGATGGTGATGTTTGATGCTTGTATTGTGCAAATCGCAAATTCTAAACATAACGATATGACAGATTTTGGCCCTGACTGGCTCAAAGCTTCAATATCGAGCACTTTGTTGAGTTTTATCTCTGGGCAGTGTCATGGCGCAGAAAAAGCTTAACAAACCTCGTCATTCGGAGCCTGCTGCCACTGCGGCGCTCACACGTTCGAGCGCATGCGCGGGGCGTTATAAACCCTCAAGGGATGATTCCGATTCATTTAACAAGGACTTTTCTTGAAAGTTAACGAAACCGTAAGACATTACTTGGGTATGTTCATAGGCTTTAGTTTGTTCTTTCTACTTGCGTTTAGTGGGTGGGAACTTTCAGAGCACTCCGTGTGGTTTGGTAATCTATGGGCATCTGAACTTAATCGATGGCTAATTCTCCTAAGCGGCGTTGTTTTGATTCCGATGTCACTCCTCAAAATCTATTCTTTTTTCTGGGGCAGAGGAAAACTAATCAAAACATTTAAACAGAAGGCTAGATCTAGAATTTCCAACTGTAAAGATAATGATATTGTGCGAATTCAGGGGAGTCTTGTTTCTTTGGCTAATCCACTAATTGCCCCCTTAACCCAACGAGAATGTTCTGCCTACACGTTCAGATTTTTAGAAAAGGTGCAAAGAGTTAATGCTCGCTCTAGGACAGAGGAAGCGTGGCAAACTTCAAAATATGTAGAAACTTCAAAACCATTTTTAATAAAGTGTGAGGATGCTCTGGCTTTAATCCGCACGAATGAGGCAAAAGTAATTGTACATGTAGATAAAGTGCATGATGAGAGTACTTACATGAAAGATAGTGGTGGGTTTCTGACAAAAGAGGAAAACGAAAACCGTGCGTTGGCCTTAAAATCTATAGGCACTGAGCCAAAGCGATTTATTGGTGTCTACGCTGAATGTTTAAAATTTGAAGAAGGCGTTTTGCAACCTAACGAGCAAGTTACGGCTTTAGGTCAAGGAAGATGGATTAAAACTTGTGATGACCATGAACTAAATCACTTACTCGAAGAAGGCATTGAAAATGTCTTTGAATTGAAAACGAGTGAGGCCCAACAACTTATAGTTAGCGATGCAAAATATTTGTTAGATGACGTAAAAGCTCAGTATGATTTTAAAAATAATAAGTAGAGCTCGGGTTTATAACAAACTACTCAAGGCCCTTGCTTCACTCGCTGGGACGCTAACTGATCCGTACTGATCCTTACCAACACTTTTGGACACCTTACAAACGCAATAGTTAAATGGGTCGACTAGCTAAAGCAAGGAAGTCTAGTCCATTTAATTAACGTCATTAAGTCGATTTATTTGGATTGGTCTGACTATCTGACATTTTTTATAACCGAGCTGGATAAAATCTGCCAGTCAGTTTTGATGACTTGTTTGAATTCATAATTGCGCCAATAGCCGAGAGACTTTTTGCCATCAGGCGTGATGCGTTCGAAATATTCAGGGAATAGAGAATTCTTGCCATAGAGCGTCTGCCCCTGAACCAGCAACTCACGGTTTAACTTCCCAGATTGGCTGTCGCGCTCAACTTCTTCAGACAAGGCCAGTACATCAAGGTTTTTAGTTACAAATTTACTTTCATGGGGCATTTTCAGCGACCTCTAATAAATGATGGTTGGATCTATGCCTTGCTTGGTAATAAAGCCGTTTTAGTGAGATGGTTTTGATTATAGCAAAAGACAATATTTTTAGGAATTAACGACAGGGCGACGACATAGCAACAATGACCAAGGCTGGTTAGAAAACGATAAATCCAATAGCCACACGGGCCCGCTTCATAGACAAAATGCAGCGTACTGCCGGGGTGCTTAGATTCGAACTGGCGTACTAGCTTTTGCAGTGCTTGTTTGGTGCCGTTAATGCGTCCGAGACTAACAGGCTTGGCTTCACGATTGTCTTCGATATAGGCCACTTCAAAGAACTCTTTGTGAGTATCTAAGCCAATAAAAGTTATGCTATTGTTAACCATGCTGACCTCCGATTTTGTATATTCAACAAATACAGTATGGCTCTGGTTGCGAAACTAACCCACGAATTCGGAGGTCAGCACTTCGTGTGGAGTCATTATGTCTATAAAGTCTGGGAAATATTGTGGATCTCTGGCAGTGTTTTTATGCAAATAACTATTTGCAAATGCTTGCGAAGCAATTGTTTGTTGTAGGTTATCTTGCTGAACAGTTAGGAACCCTTTAATATATTTTCAAAAAATTTAATATTTTTTCTAAATTTTAATATATAAATAGGAACATCATGGAATACAAGTTAGTTAAAACCCTTTCTTACAAGGGCTTGGTCGAAGAAGTAAACAAATTGATAAAAGAAGGTTGGGTGCCTCAGGGTGGGATATTTGAAGATTCAGCTAAAAACTGTTTTCAAGCTATGATTAAAAAATCATAACGAGTCGTTATCGTTTTTAATGCCAATCACGGCCGCCATGGGGCGTGTTTGGCGCACTCAAGAACTTTGTCTTAGATTTTCGTAAGTTAATTTGAGTAACTTAGTATATTTTAAATATTACAGCCCTTTAGAATCTTCATTGTTGTTTAATTGCTAAATTTACTTTTAATTGATGTGTTTTAAATGCATTTGTCGCTTTGGAATCTCCGGTAAGTTTCAGATCTTGTTTTAAAGAAGCGCGAGCGTTTGGTGTTAGTGATTATCTACGGGCATATTGTTGTAGTTTATGACTTTAAAGTTATTGCTAAAAAGGAGTTTGTATGTAAAGTGTTGTTAGAGAAAAGGAGTTTTATATGGATAGGGATGCCAGTAAACCAATAGACGGTATTTTGTATGCCAACACGCATTTACAACCGCTTGCCCAGCACTTATTCGCCGTA
>NZ_JAEINI020000027.1:0-3229 GCF_016343785.1 Alishewanella maricola
GTTAGGCATTTCCATGAACGAAATGATTAGTTTAGATAGCAAATACCTTGTTGAAATTCGTCTTGGGGAAAACCATGAGAAGGTTCATGCTGCTTGGCAAGACGATACTAATGAAGGTTTTCTGATTTGTTATGACATTAATTTAGTATTTGATGATCAAACAATATTCCAAGTCAGACCATGTGAAGTGGAGATTACTGGTCGGTATCCTGGGATGGCGTTATCACTCGAAAAAATTGAGTCAGTGAATTGTCAGTCGTCGTTCAATGCTTTGTGTCTTCCGATGAAAGTTGAAGAAGTGATTCAAAATGATTACTTGGGAGAGGGAGCTGTAAATGAAATTACCCTCGGCCTAGTGAACAAAAGCAGAATCATAATCAGGCATGTCTTTCCCCCCATGACAATGGGTGTAAAACTGGAGCAAAAAAATGCCTAACAATGCGCTGTTGTCGCCACTGTCGTGGCTGGGACGGCTTACGCTGCGCTCCAGCCGCCCCAAAGCTTCGCGTTAGGTGACTCAAGCGTATGACTGATATCACGTCGGAATTGTTAAGCGGGGCATCACCGTTTTTAAGTGGGCTTTTTTACGATTCGCTCAAAAGAAAAGTTGTGCTAAAAGCAGTAAACAATCCAGAAGATATGCTAATAGTCAGAGTGATCACATTTCCTGGAATCACCAAATACTCAGAATCTATTGAAGAAATCGATGACGAATTAATTGATGGTGTTATTGGGATTAATTGGCTAAACGACTCTCAAATTTGTATAAAAACGAATTTAAGAGAAATAATTATTACATTAACTGGCAAGCCTCATGGGCAGACCGTCACCTAACAAACCGCGTCATATGGGGCCTACGGCCCCTGCGACGCTCACAAGTTCGCGCGCATGCGCGGGGCGTTAGGCATATTACATGGATAGGCTCTTAACTCCTTTTGCAAATTTAGTTTTCCTCGTGTTTGTGGCAATTCATGTGAGTACATATTTTGAACTAGATTTCGCAGTTACAAACGGCTTAATGCCAAAGCTTCACGGGACCGCAATATTGGTTGCGGGTGTTTTTATATTTTTGGCAAAAAGAGTTATCTCAAGCAGCGAGGAGTTTTTTAAGCTTGGTGGTGAAAATGCACCAATATTGCTAGGAGGGCTATTCTTTCCTGTTATGCCATATATATTAATGAATTTTTTCTTATGTATAGCATTACTTGAAGGTGGTAATCCCAAAATTATTAATGGCGCATATTTCCTAGTTCAAAAAGGTACAGTTATCCGAGAAGTTGATTATGCTGGTTATAATCAACTGTTAAGTTATCAATTGAGGCTGTTTACTGGACATTGGGTTCTTATTGGTTGGGCAGCTTTACTTTGCGCCAAACTGATAAAATCGACTCAGTATAAAAATGCCTAACAAGTCATTAAAGCAGGAAAATTTACAGTTGGCTGTTTTCACTGCGTTCAACATTTTAGCCAACTATAAATTTCCTCTTAATGAGGCGTTAGGCACTGAACTGAGTTGAGCAGACATGGTTGATCAACCAAAGAAATTTATTTCTGAAACTTTGCTACCTGATTACCCGCCAAAAGTACCTTTGCTTAAAGCGAATTGGTCAGGGCTCGCTTTCGATCGTAATGTTCATTCTGATCTGGCTCCAGCTAACGTATGGGATGCGTTATTGTCGTTTGAAGATAATAGCGAAGTTGCAGTCATTTCATTCAGAGATCTGGAGATGGATATATTACCTGTATTTGTTCAGCCTGACCGTGAATCGCTCTTAGCATATTTAGGTCATGATTTTTGTTTTACAGCAGATCACTATGTCTTTTCTCAAGAGCAAAACTGGATTTGTAGGTTAGATCAAGATGTTACACTTATCGCAGGTGAAACTAAGTTGATTCAGCAATTAGTAAACTGTTGTGATGGATTTGAATCTGTGATGAAAATAATGTCTCATGACTTTGATTCAGGGCCTAATGATGAGTGTGGTTTGGAAAAATATTTAATAAATTTGACTCGAGGACTCATAAATCGTGCCTAACAATACGCATCACTCGCTCCCGTTGGTCACTGGGACGCCAAACCCGCTATCGCGTTTTTGTCGCCCGTGTGCTTCGCGTTAGGGCTTTCGCATGGTTTATCTGATACTTGAAGCACGAGCTCTGGTTGAAGTTATCAAATTGCCTGGTGTTGTCATTTGGGCTGGTAGCAATGTTTTAACCGAACTCAATCACAAAGAGTTGCTTGCGAAAGGCTTTAATGTCACCAGATTTAATCACCCCATCAGTGGGGTAAATAGAAGCGAGTTGGAGGATGCACTTGAAACAATTAAAGAACATCATCCGACAGAGAGTATTTGGGTCCAGTATGCAAGTCAGCCCTAACAAGGCCAGCCATAGCGACGTCTTTTTCGTTGCGGCTTCGCCTACTCTACAAAGCCGCGCATGCTGGCGGCGTTAGCCGGCTGTCGAGACGGTTTAGGTACAAAATCTGTTTTACTTTTCGGTTCTGCTTGCGTTAGGTTGTATCTCAGTTATTAATTTATTCCGTCAGGTTCACCAGTTTGTTGGCAAGGTGCAATCTCTGATGGTGCGGTAGCGTTGTTCCTTTTGACTCATTTGCTCCGCTAGATTTTAAGTTTTCAAGTTCCAGTCATTTCGTTGTATCGCACTTGGCTGGTTTCGTTTTTAATTTTGCACAGGGTTGCCGTTGTTCGGCATCGCTTGGCGGCAGTGCCGCGTGGGTAGTGTGTTTGTCGCCGCTAACAAGGCGCACCATTCGCTCCCTTCGGTCGCTGGGACGCCAACCGCTGCGCGGCCGTCGCCCATGTGCTTTGCGTTATGTTTCTATAGAGGTTTGAGATTATTCAACTAGATTTAGCTAAAGTTTGGGCCAACATGGATTTTACTCAGTCCATATTGTTAATTCTGTCTATCTTGTTTCTAATATCACAAGGATTTTACGCGTATAAATTTGGTGATATTAAACCTCGATATATGAAGTTTTTATTTATCAATATAGCGCTAAAGCCACAGATTAAATTTGAATACAAAGCTCAAAAACAGATTTATTATGGCTTATTAATAATGTTTATTATTAGTTTCTTACTTTTCGGCTTTTACTCTGCAATCAAGTAACGAAACATAACAAGCGCCTAAACTCCGACAATGTTTCGTTGTCACGGTTTTGGCAAACAACGCAAAAAGCCGCGCCAACACATTGCGTGTTAGGCGG
>NZ_JAEINI020000028.1:0-3192 GCF_016343785.1 Alishewanella maricola
GGGGTTATAGCTCAGCTGGGAGAGCGCCTGCCTTGCACGCAGGAGGTCAGCGGTTCGATCCCGCTTAACTCCACCACTTCTGGTTTTAAACCGGCTCTAGGAATTCAAATATAAGTGCTTAGTCTATAAGTGTTTATATTTGAGTTTAATCTCAAAACTGCTCTTTAACAATTTGGCAAGCTGATGTAAAAAGTAAAAAAACTAAGGTTACATTTAATTGTATACCTTATTCACACTGTACACTTCAAGACATTTTGGGGTTGTATGGTTAAGTGACTAAGCGTACACGGTGGATGCCTTGGCAGTCAGAGGCGATGAAGGACGTACTAACCTGCGAAAAGCTATGGGGAGCCGGTAAGAGGCATTATATCCGTAGATATCCGAATGGGGAAACCCAGTGAGTTTACTCACTATCGCTACATGAATACATAGTGTAGCGAGGCAAACCGGGAGAACTGAAACATCTAAGTACCCCGAGGAAAAGAAATCAACCGAGATTCCGTTAGTAGCGGCGAGCGAACGCGGAGTAGCCCTTAAGCTATATTGGTGTTAGTGGAATACTCTGGAAAGGGTAGCGATACAGGGTGATAGCCCCGTACACGACAATGCTTTTATAGTGAAAACGAGTAGGACGGGACACGTGGTATCCTGTTTGAACATGGGGGGACCATCCTCCAAGGCTAAATACTCCTGACTGACCGATAGTGAACCAGTACCGTGAGGGAAAGGCGAAAAGAACCCCTGTAAGGGGAGTGAAATAGAACCTGAAACCGTGTACGTACAAGCAGTGGGAGCACCTTCGTGGTGTGACTGCGTACCTTTTGTATAATGGGTCAGCGACTTACATTCTGTAGCGAGGTTAACCGAATAGGGGAGCCGTAGGGAAACCGAGTCTTAACTGGGCGAATAGTTGCAGGGTGTAGACCCGAAACCGGGCGATCTATCCATGAGCAGGTTGAAGGTTGGGTAACACTAACTGGAGGACCGAACCCACTAATGTTGAAAAATTAGGGGATGACTTGTGGATCGGAGTGAAAGGCTAATCAAGCTCGGAGATATCTGGTTCTCCTCGAAAGCTATTTAGGTAGCGCCTCGAGCGAATACCATTGGGGGTAGAGCACTGTTTGGGCTAGGGGGTCATCCCGACTTACCAACCCCATGCAAACTCCGAATACCAATGAGTACTACTCGGGAGACACACGGCGGGTGCTAACGTCCGTCGTGAAAAGGGAAACAACCCAGACCGCCAGCTAAGGTCCCAAAGTAATGATTAAGTGGAAAACGATGTGGGAAGGCATAGACAGCTAGGAGGTTGGCTTAGAAGCAGCCACCCTTTAAAGAAAGCGTAATAGCTCACTAGTCGAGTCGGCCTGCGCGGAAGATGTAACGGGGCTAAAATCATTCACCGAAGCTGCGGACTTGCATTATGTGCAAGTGGTAGAGGAGCGTTCTGTAAGCCTGCGAAGGTGTCTTGAGAAGGATGCTGGAGGTATCAGAAGTGCGAATGCTGACATGAGTAACGATAAGGGGAGTGAAAAACTTCCCCGCCGAAAGACCAAGGGTTCCTATCCCATGCTAATCAGGGTAGGGTGAGTCGGCTCCTAAGGCGAGGCTGAAAGGCGTAGTCGATGGGAAACAGGTTAATATTCCTGTACCGGCCAATACTGCGATGGGGGGACGGAGAAAGCTAGGCAAGCGCGGCGTTGGTAGTCCGCGTGAAAGTGTGTAGGTTGAGAGACTAGGAAAATCCGGTTTCTTAAGACTGAGACACGAGACGAGTCACTAAGGTGATGAAGTTGCTAACGCTATGCTTCCAGGAAAAGCCTCTAAGCTTCAGGTATTGGTGACCGTACCCTAAACCGACACAGGTGGTCAGGTAGAGCATACCAAGGCGCTTGAGAGAACTCGGCTGAAGGAACTAGGCAAAATAGTACCGTAACTTCGGGAGAAGGTACGCTCTTTGATGTGAAGCCCTTGCGGTGTAAGCATTGGAGAGTCGCAGTGACCAGCTGGCTGCAACTGTTTATTAAAAACACAGCACTCTGCAAACACGTAAGTGGACGTATAGGGTGTGACACCTGCCCGGTGCCGGAAGGTTAATTGATGGGGTTAGCGCAAGCGAAGCTCTTGATCGAAGCCCCGGTAAACGGCGGCCGTAACTATAACGGTCCTAAGGTAGCGAAATTCCTTGTCGGGTAAGTTCCGACCTGCACGAATGGTGTAATGATGGCCAGGCTGTCTCCAGCCGAGACTCAGTGAAATTGAAATTGCGGTGAAGATGCCGTATACCCGCGGCTAGACGGAAAGACCCCGTGAACCTTTACTATAGCTTGGCACTGAACATTGACCCTACATGTGTAGGATAGGTGGGAGGCTTTGAAGTTGGAACGCTAGTTCTGATGGAGCCGTCCTTGAAATACCACCCTTGTATGTTTGATGTTCTAACGTAGGTCCCTGAATCGGGATTGCGGACAGTGTCTGGTGGGTAGTTTGACTGGGGCGGTCTCCTCCTAAAGAGTAACGGAGGAGCACGAAGGTTGGCTAAGTACGGTCGGACATCGTACGGTTAGTGTAATGGTAGAAGCCAGCTTAACTGCGAGACAGACACGTCGAGCAGGTACGAAAGTAGGTCATAGTGATCCGGTGGTTCTGTATGGAAGGGCCATCGCTCAACGGATAAAAGGTACTCCGGGGATAACAGGCTGATACCGCCCAAGAGTTCATATCGACGGCGGTGTTTGGCACCTCGATGTCGGCTCATCACATCCTGGGGCTGAAGTCGGTCCCAAGGGTATGGCTGTTCGCCATTTAAAGTGGTACGCGAGCTGGGTTTAGAACGTCGTGAGACAGTTCGGTCCCTATCTGCCGTGGGCGTTGGATGATTGAGTGGAGTTGCTCCTAGTACGAGAGGACCGGAGTGAACGAACCGCTGGTGTTCGGGTTGTCATGCCAATGGCATTGCCCGGTAGCTACGTTCGGAACGGATAACCGCTGAAAGCATCTAAGCGGGAAGCCGGCCACAAGATGAGTCATCCCTTAGACTTCGAGTCTACTAAAGGGTCGTTGAAGACCACAACGTTGATAGGTGAGGTGTGGAAGCGTGGTGACACGTTAAGCTAACTCATACTAATTGCCCGAGAGGCTTAACCATACAACGCCCAAGATGTTTTAAGAAAAGAATACAGTGTGAAT
>NZ_JAEINI020000029.1:0-2582 GCF_016343785.1 Alishewanella maricola
TGCATGTTTCGGGTGATTCCGAACACTCATTTCGGTTCAATCCGATCACTCATTTCGGTTTAATCCGATCGCTTGTTTCGGTTTTATCCGATCACTTTTAGCCCTTTTCCGAAATAGCTGATCGGAATGCCGAAATGCCATTCTTTTTCTAATCAAATCAACTGGTAAGCTCTACCTAATTTTAATTAACTTAGGTAGGCGTTGACCATGGCTAGAAAGAGAACAGACATGAGCAAAATTAAAGACATTCTGAGACTTCGTTTTAACGCTGGACTCAGCTTAAGAGACATCAGCAAGTGTTGCGCTGTTGGCCCTGCCACTGTTAGCGAAATCTTGTCACGCTTTGCAGCTAGCGGCTTAAGTTGGCCTTTGAGCGAAGAAACCAGTGATACTGAACTGGAGAAAGCTGTCTATAAGGGCAAAAACACCTCTCGGCATAAACGCCAACCAGACTTCGTTTGCATGCATCAGGAGCTAAAACGCAAAGGTATGACAAAGCTGTTGTTATGGCAGGAATATCGTGATGCGGATCCCGCCACTGCCTATGGTTACACACAATATTGTGAGCATTATCAAACGTGGCTTAAAAGCCTCAAGCGCAGCATGCGGCAGCTTCACATAGCCGGTGACAAGTTATTTATTGATTACTGCGGCCCAACCGTGCCCATTCTTAACCCTGATACCGGCGAGATTGGCTTTTGTGCGCAAATCTTCGTTGCGACCTTGGGTGCCTCTAATTACACCTATGTTGAAGCAGGACGCTCTCAGCAGCTGGAGGACTGGATCATGGCTCATACTCGTGCCTTCCAGTTCTTTGGGGGGATCCCGCGTTTGTTGGTGCCGGATAATCTGCGTTCAGCAGTCACCAAAACTCATCGTTACATGCCTGTTATCAATGAAAATTATGCTCGCATGGCAAGGCATTATGGCACCGCCGTCATGCCCGCGAGGCCTTATAAACCCAAAGATAAATCAAAAGCTGAAAACGCGGTCTTGATTGTTGAACGCTGGATCCTCATGCGTTTACGCCATGAATATTTTTACACACTCAGTAGTTTGAATCAGCGGATCCGAGAGCTGCTGCATGATCTTAATCATCGTCAGCAACGCGTACATCCCGGCTCTCGTTATGAACTTTACACTCGGTTTGATAAGCCTGCGTTGATGCCATTGCCGGCCTATCCCTACGAGTACATCGATAGCAAGCAAGCGCGTGTCGGGCCTGACTATCATGTGCTGTATGCAAAACACGCGTACTCTGTCCCACATAATCTGGTCAGCCATACTGTCACTGTTGAAGCGACCGCGCAAATCATCTGCGTGTACTACCAAGGAAAAGTGGTGGCACAGCACCCCAGAAAACATCAAGACGGCGGGTTCACTACCGTCAAAGAGCACATGCCAGATGCGCATATCAAACAGCGCTGGAGCGCGGAAAGATTACTGAGTTGGGCTGACAGCATAGGCAATGGCGTCAGAGCAGTCATTAGCTTCCAACTTGAACGACGCCAACATCCTGAGCAGGCGATTAAAAGCTGCCTTGCAATCCTGATCTTGGCTAAAAAGTATAGCAACGACAGGCTTGAAGCGGCTAGCCAACGAGCTCTGCTACTGGAGCAGCCCTACCTCAAAGTCATTACTAACCTATTGGTGAATAACAAAGAACGTATCGGCATTACCACTATTGCAGAGGCCACACCACCGCTGACCCACCACAACATCCGTGGTCCACGTTATTATCAATAAGGAGAACTGAGATGAGTTTATCGACATTACATGAGCAACTGCGCGCGTTAAGGCTTGGCCATTTTACCCAAGCATTACAACAGCAGCAGGCGCAACCGACTACTTACACTGACATGAGCTTCGAAGAGCGATTAGGCTTGCTGGCAACACATGAGCTACTGTGTCGTGACAATACCAAAGTACAGCGGTTGGCTCGCCAGGCTAAGTTACGGGTGGATGCCCGAGCTAGCCATATAGATTATCGAGCGAGTCGAGGGCTTAAAAAAGATAAAGTGGCCGCCTTACTCAGCGGTCAATATCTGCACTACAACCAGAATATTATCCTAACGGGGGCAACGGGCTGCGGTAAAACGTACCTTGCCTGCGCGCTGGCTACACAAGCGTGCGATCAACATCACAGTGTACGTTACTACCGGCTCGGTGAGCTGTTAGATGAGCTACATATCGGCCACGCCGACGGCTCATACCGCCAACAACTTAGCACCTTGGCTAAACGTAAACTGCTCATTCTAGACGATTGGGGCATGGAAGCATTAACGGCGCGACAGGCTAACGACTTGTTGGATGTGATGGAAATACGCTACCAGCAATCAAGCACCATTATCGCCAGTCAAATACCGACCAGTGAGTGGTACAAACTGATCCCAAGCCCGACGATCGCTGATGCAGTACTAGATAGGCTATTACACAACAGTCACCGAATAGAATTAACAGGAGAGTCGATGAGAAAACTAGACCAATCCGATCACTTAGCGTAAAACTACAGTTATGAAAAAGAACGGCTAACGGGTGATCGGATAACTCCGGGATCGCTGTTCGGAATCACCGAAATACGC
>NZ_JAEINI020000003.1:0-412881 GCF_016343785.1 Alishewanella maricola
AAAGTAGCATCTGATTGTATTCATTTTAGTTTAGGCACTAAATATTATAAGCACTTACAAGTTTCTGCGAACTCAGGTAAGGCTCTTCCCCCTGATTTTTCGATCTAGCTCGTTTTTAGCATTCGCTTTTATACAAGTATGTTTAACTTCATTTGGGTTGAAACGCTAAACATTCATTTTGCTAACGCAGCTTTGCTTTTAAATCCCATTACGTTGCAAGCCGAGGAAGTTTGCACGGCCAAGGTTTTAAGACGAGGGGTGTTTGAGTGAGGGGCGGTAGCGCCAAGCGAGTTACCTCGTCGCCTTGGGCGGGCAAAATTGAACGGGCTTTCGCCGCAACGTGGGTCGCATTTTCTTTGGTGACTTTCTTTTGGCGAAACAAAAGAAAGTCACTCGCCAACGGCGAAAAAGTTGTTCATTTAATAAGTTATTGCGGACATGCGCATAAACATTTTGGCGCAGCAGGAATACCTGTTACTCGCTCAAAGCTAGCCTTATGTTTATCATTTATGAATCGATATTTCCGGGGCAAGCCAAGTTAGTGCAGATAAACTTACGACAATTTATTCTAATTCTTCCTCTGCATCAGAAAAAATGGGCTCGTACTCTAACTGATGACGCATCCATTCATTAGCGACTGAAGCATCGCTTTCAATTTTTTTCTCTATCTCTAGTGTTTCGCGGTACTGGGTTGCAGCGGCTATTAATGTCCAACTGCATTTATGCCCGCGTTCTTCAACATGGGTTTTGATGTCAGAAATATCGATTTTAAAAAACTCTTTTCTTGGGTTTATTTTATTCATTTGTGCACGAAGAAAGTAGCGATGCAAGTCACGCTCAAGCGCGGGTGCATCTTCGCTCCAGATCATAGCATGAACATCGAAGGGGAATGGTACGCTAGCATCGCCGAGCTCTCGAACCCTATCAAGTGGTTCTAGACGTCGCGTCATACCAACTTTATAGATGTTTTCACCAAATGATCCGATATTAGAGATTACATAAACATGGCCAGTTCTAGTTTGTTGAGCCATTGATAAGGCACGTTGGTTCTTGGCTTCCGCTTCCGTAAGTTTACCCTGAAGCTCACTTAGCTTTTGCTCATATTCATCACGTTGCTCTTCGGTTGCTTTTTCCAGTTGGGTGAGTAATTTGCTGACTGCTTTTTGGATTGCCGCTTCTTCCTTCGCAGCATCTTTAATAGCGCGCTCAAATTCACGCTGTGCCTTTTGCTCTTCTCTTATTTGATCACGTATTCTACGCTGCTCTTCTCGTTCGTTTTCGCGTATGGTATTGACCGCTGTTATCCAATGAAGCTCATCAATTCGGGACGTTAAATATTCTTCGGTGATTTGGGCGTTTCTAAACGCTTTACCATTTTGATTTACAAGTGATGCAGCGTCTCTTATTTCAGCTTCTAATTTTCCAAAGTTATCAATTTTAGATCGCGATAAAATTGAATCAACCTTGCCGTTAAATGCATCAATAACAAAATTGATAGCCGTTTTCGCTCTGCCTTTTTCAACATAATCACAGGTAGCTGCACGCTCGGAAGTCACAAGCATTTTTGTTCGTTCTCTTGCAAGTTTGAGCTCTTTACCTGCATCCTCAAACGCGTACATCTCTGCCAGTTCATCAAGTAAGCCATATGTTGGCTTCATGTACTCATCGCCGTAGCCATTGATAACGTTTTTCAATGCTTGAATCACGCCTTCTAAACGGTCCGCTTCTTTTAAAGCTCTGTAAGCATCACCAGCAATTTCTTCAGCACTCTCTTTTGCTTTGTTTATGATAATGTCGGCTTGTGCATTAGCCTCAACCAAAAGTGCTGATGCTCGTTCTCTTTTAGATTTAGTATCAGCGTTAGTGTCTCGTCGGAGAACATCGACTTCCAGTTGAGCTTTATCAATAATCGAATTAGCTTTATTACCTGCACTTTCCAGTAGCTCAGTAATTTGCTGCTGACAATCGTGTTCACGAGTGAGGATTTCAGTTTTTAAACGGGCAAGCTCTATAGAAGCATCTCTAACATCAGAGAATTGGGATAATGAGTTAACCTCAGCGCTTAAATCTTCAACCTTCTTGTTAAGTTTAGCCTTTACCGAATGAAGCCTTTCAATTAATAAAATTATTGTGACTAAAAAAATGACTGTAATGAGGATAAGAATTTGTTCCATATTAGTCTCACGTCCTTGTTTAGAAAGTTGCTTGGGCTAATTAGCCAAGCAAAAATAACATATCATCAAACAAAATATACTCAAGTATCTATAAATCTGATTAATACATTACACCTATTATGAAGCTTGGCTGGCTAAGGTTTTCCCCACATTACTCTGTAAAACCTAGCTTCGGGGTCATATACCTAGACCAGTCTGATTTGCTTTTAAACCCCATTACGTTGCAAGCCGATCAAGTTTGCGCGACCAAGGTTTTAAGACGAGGGGTGTTTGAGTGAGGGGCGGTAGCGCCGAGCGAGTTACCTCGTCGCCTTGGCGGGCAAAATTGAACGGGCTTTCGCCGCAACGTGGGTCGCCTTTTCTTTGCGAGACTTTCTTTTGGCGACGCAAAAGAAAGTCTCTCACCGCAAGGTGAAACCTTGGCTAAACACTTACCACTGTTGTATAAATGATGCAGATTTTGCTAACACTGCTGTGCTGTTAAATCCCATTACGTTGCAAGCCGATCAAGTTTGCACGACCAAGGTTTTAAGACGAGGGGTGTTTGAGTGAGGGGCGGTAGCGCCGAGCGAGTTACCTCGTCGCCTTGGGCGGGCAAAATTGAACGGGCTTTCGCCGCAACGTGGGTCGCCTTTTCTTTGCGATACTTTCTTTTGGCGATGCAAAAGAAAGTCTCTCACCGCAAGGTGAAAGCTTGGCTAGAAACTCACAGCAAGGTGACAGCTTCGCTAAGCACTTACCACTGGGTGGTTATGCTATAGATAACCGAACCGCAACAAACAATTAAATAACAGTACTTAACGCGCTATCGCATGTCAAAATCAGTTAAGCGCTACGATGAAAAGTGTCACTTAACAATACTGCCCTGCCACCCAACCACTGCTCCACGCCCATTGAAAATTATAGCCCCCTAGCCAACCGGTAACATCGACCACTTCGCCGATAAAATACAAACCAGGTTGTTTTTTCGCTTCCATGGTTTTAGAGGATAACTCGTTGGTGTCAACGCCACCGAGAGTGACTTCGGCGGTGCGATACCCTTCGGTGCCATTGGGTTTGAACACATATTGCGTTAATAACTCATCGAGGCGGGCAATGCTCTTGGCGTTCAGAGCTTTTAATGGCTGGTTTTGAAACAACTGTAATTCCAGCAACTTATCCACTAAGCGCTTGGGAATTAAGCGCGCTAAGCTGGTTTTTAACTCTTGCGCCGGATGCTGTTGCTGCTGCTCGGTTAAAAACGCCGTGACATCTTGGCCGGCAGCGAAATTAACACGCAGCTCGTCACCGGGTTGCCAGTAGTTAGAGATTTGCAAAATAGCCGGGCCGCTTAAGCCGCGGTGAGTAAACAACATATCTTCCGGAAACTGGGTGTCATTGGCATCAGCCGTAACCGGAAGCGCCACACCGCTAATTTCTTCAAACACCGCTTTATCGCTGGGTTGCCACGTTAACGGCACTAAGCCCGCACGCACCGGCAACACCTTTAAACCAAACTGCTCTGCTAGCTGAAAACCAAAGGCGGTAGCGCCTAAGTTCGGCAAACTTAAACCGCCACTGGCGATCACTAAACTGTGGCATTGCCGCACGCCTTGCGCTGTGGTGAGTTGATACTGGCCATCCACAAAACTGACCTGTTGAATATCTTGTTGTAAACCGATTTGCACGCCTGCTTTGTCGCACTCTTGCTGCAGCATCTCGACGATGTCTTTGGCGCTGTTGTCACAAAACAACTGGCCTAGGGTTTTCTCATGGTAAGCAATACCATATTGCTGCACCAGCGCGATAAAATCCCACTGGGTATAACGGCTGAGCGCCGATTTACAAAAGTGCGGATTTTGCGAGAGAAAGTTAGCGGGGCTGGCATACATATTAGTGAAATTACACCGGCCGCCACCCGACATAATAATTTTGCGACCGATGCGCTTACCATTATCCAGCACGAGGGTTTTCCGGCCGCGTTTCGCGGCTTCGATAGCACAAAATAACCCGGCGGCACCGGCGCCAATAACGATAACATCCCACTGCTGCATCTTATGCCTGACCTTTGCTGTTTAGTTGTTGCTGATAACCTTGCATCACATCATTCCATGCGGCAGCCTGCCAATGAAATACCGGTAATTTAGCTAATTCTTTATTAAATGAGCGCAATAACCGCGCTAAGTTTTGCTCCGTCCACGGGCCTATTGAACGGCGCTGACATTTATCAAAATCAATTAACCACACCGTGCCGCTGCCATCTAACATAATATTGCGACAGTTCAGATCCGAGTGATACACACCCAACTGATGCATCCGAGCAATCTCCTTACCCACCGCTTGCCATTCGGCTGGCGTAAGTGGCCTTTGCTGTAAAATGGCCGCCAAGTCTTTGCTATCGGGGATCAGTTCAATAAGTAAATCAGCGCGGTATATTAAGCCGCTACGCTGATAACGCGCGGCCACCGGCTTGGGCACCGCCAGCCCTTGCTCGCGCATCCAAGCTAACAGCTGATATTCTTGCATGGCGCGACTATTGCCCACTGATTGCAGCCAAAATTGATCGTGCAACAGCTTACCAACTAAGCCTCCACGGTAATAATGACGCAACACTAGCTTATGCTGCTGATGCTTAACAAAGTACGCAATATTGCGGCCACTGGAACTGCCAATCACCGCGTTTTGCTGCTGCCACCACTGGCTATCAAATTGTGCGGCGCTAAGCGTTGAAAAAAACTCGGGATCAAACCAGAAGGTTTCATGCCCTTGCTGGTGAACATGATGCGGCATGCTTGCTCCTATCAGCTGTGCAATGGCTTGCAGCGTGCGTGAAGTTGCACCTTGTTGCTGCAAGAAAAATACCTGTGCTCTCTGGCCTTGCGTTTGTCGCAAGGCACTGTCAGCAAGCAACCTTTGGCTATCGGCTAACAAGGCGGTAGCGTCTGACACGATACTCACCGCCGAGCGTTGTTGAAGCTGGCGGTAAGCTTCTTTAAAATTAAACACATGTGGTCCGCTTTGCACGGCTTTGGCAAAGCTGATGGCTTCCAGCGGGTTGTGACCGCCGCGAGGAATTAAACTACCGCCGATAAATACTAAATCAGCTAATTGATACCAACTGAGCAACTCCCCCATAGAGTCGCCGAGCGCCACCTCAACATTCGCTTCGGGCAAACGGTCACTGCTGCGCCGCCACAAGCTTAACCCCGCACCCGTAACTAAGTCGGCAACCTTGTCAAAACGTTCCAGATGCCGTGGCACTAGCATCAACAGTAAATTTGGAAATTGCTGTTTTAAGGCGGGATAAAGCGCCAGCAACTGTTCATCTTCACCCGCATGCGTGCTACCGGCCACCCACACTAAGCGGTTCGCCAATACCGGCGCAAAACGTTCAACTAAGGCTTGTTGTGTAGTTGGCAAGGCCAACTCAAACTTTAAATTACCCGCCACCTGCAACTCATTACGATAACCTAATGCCCGAAAGCGAGCGGCAGTAGCGCGGTTTTGGCACAACAACAAGCGAATATCCGCTAACAAGCTTTGGCTAACTTTATGAAAACGCCGATAGCCTTTAGCCGACTTAGCCGATAACCGCGCATTCACCACCACCACGGGGATATTCGCATGGCGGCAGCCTGCCAGTAAATTCGGCCACAGTTCCGTCTCAACAATCACCACTAAGCGCGGTTGCACACAGCGTAAAAAACGCCCCACTGCGCCAACATAGTCAAAGGGTAAGTAACAATGCTGCACACTATCACCAAACCGCTCAACAATAGTGGCGCTGCCGGTTGGCGTGGTGCAGGTTACCGTAATAGGTTGTGTGGGATAACGTTGCTGCAACTGGCGGATCAGTGGGGTGGCGGCAATCACCTCACCAACCGACACCGCATGCACCACAATACCGTGAGGTTTTAGCTTTAAGGCAGCCAGTTGCCAGCTAAACCGCTCAGTTAAGCGCTGCCGATAAGCAGGATCTTTGCGCGAACGCCAAAGCAAATAAAGTAATAGCGGCAACAGCAGCAAATACAGGAGTAGCGAGTAGATCAGCCTAAACAAATCAACAACCCTTTTATAAAGCCATTCATGGCGCTAAAGTCACTGCCAACGGTGTGTCGTCAGCCTTACGTGGCCTGACCCTAACGCTGTTAACGGCAACCTTAGTAACGGCTTTTGCCAAAACGGCAAATAGTATACCATGCAGTTATCTAGTCCGCTGCGCTTGCGCGCCACCCTTGTTGATGAGCCGTTATGAAAATTGTCCATATTATTCTCACCCACAGTTTTGCAGGTAGCGAGCGTTATGCGGTCGAGCTGGCCAACCTACAGGCCGAACAAGATCATGACGTCACCCTGATTTTGCATCAACGCGGCGCTGAACAACGGGCTAATGCCATTGCCCATCGGGTTTCGCCTAAGGTTAACCTTCAACTGGTTAGTGGCATGAAATTCCTCGCGATCTTTCGCGCGAAACGCCTGCTGAAACAGTTAAAACCCGATGTGGCACACGCGCACCTTAGTGCTGCCTGTCGGGTATTACAAGGTGTGCCCGGTTTGTGTCTACGCGTAGCCACTTTACACATTCATTATAAAAAACAACAGCATGCTAAGCTTGATGCCTTAATCGCTATCGCCCCTTGGCAAATGGCGGCCATTCCTCTGCCGCTGCGTGAGCGCACGGTGCAACTCGATAACTGGTCAGCCGCCAAAAGCGTGCCGATGGATGCGCGGGAACGCTTGCGCCAAGAGCATGCGATTGGCCCTGATGATGTCGTGATTGGTACTTTGGGTCGGGTAGAGCAAAGCAAAGGCCAAGAGACTTTATTACAAGCCTTTAGCCTCGCGAATATCCCTAATAGCCGCTTAGTGATTGTGGGTGAGGGCAAACATTGGCAGCAAATTCGAGATAAAGCGCCAAGTACTGTGATTATGCCAGGCTTTAGTAGCGAACCTCAGCAATGGCTCGCTTGCTTTGATCTGTTTGTCAGCACCGCCCGCAGCGAACCCTTTGGTTTAGTCTTTTTGGAAGCGATGCATGCTGGTTTACCCATTGTTGCCACCGCCTCAGAAGGCGCAAAATATTTACAACCGCTGTTTGCTACCGAATTAGTACCGATTGATGATGCTGAAACCTTGGCACAGCGCATCAAAGAGCAGCTTACGCAGTTGCAGCGCCGCCAATATCCGATGCAGCGGTTTGACCCAGCCGCTAAAGCTGCTGAAGTGTTAGCTTTTTATCAGCAACAACTGGCCATACAGAATACAGCGAAAAGCTAAGTTTGACTCTATAGTATATGACTAAACCGCAATGGCGTTGCCGCACGCCAGGTTAGCAGGCTAGTTTGATAACCGCGTACTGCCACGGCTATTCGGCCATTTACGGGCACGCAACAACGCCTTAGGGCCGTAAGTTTTCAGGTTATGCCATAAATTGGCAACAATAAATTCCAGCCGTCGCCAGTAAAACACTGACCGCTTGACCTGATCATTTTGCTTACCGGCTATGGTGCTATCAAAACCCAGATCCGGTTTAAAGATCAGCGGCCACAAGCCCATCGCCTGAAAGCCTAATTGCCAACTATATTGCATGGCAACATCTACCGGCCGCCCAAAAGGCACTTCTCGCTCTAACAACAATTTAGCGCCAGCCAAGCTCACCGCTTGTGCCACAGCCGAGATCGGATTCTTCTGAAAATGCACCAACTGAAAAGGCGTACCGGGGGAACTGGCTATGATTTTTTGTTGTTTATTTGGCATGGCCAGTTTTAATAAATGCCAGGGGGTGGGCACGGCCGCAATAGCCGACAATAAGGCGGGTAAATCGCCATCCACCAAAAAGTCATCTTCAAGGATCAAGGCAAAATCGAGCTGCTGAGCCACAATTTGCTGCCAGCAACGAATATGGCTAATAAAAGCGCCCTTTTCACCGGCTTTTAGTGTTTTATGATGTAAGCGTTGGTTGGCGCTGGCAGAGTAATATTGCGCAATGTCGGCTGCCGACATCACCCGGCCATCGGCCGCGTCAATGCGTTCTACAGGCAGATCAGGCCATTGCGCGAGCTGCGCTAAAGCTTGCTGGTAGCGCTCGGGTGAGCGCGCCAGATTGATAATGAAAATTTTATAGCGCATTAGCGAAACTTACTGCCACATATCCTTAACCCACTGCACCGGCAGCACGCGCCGATACCACTTGCCGCTGATACCTGCGACGGCATCCGGCGGATTAGGTTTACCATGGAAAGCAACAATTTTCGCCCCTTTCGGGATCACGGCTGGCTTAAACCAGTTCATAATGCCTTTTGGCAAACAGTGTCGTTTAAAGCTTACGCACCAACCTTCAGGCCAGTATTGTAATTTGCCTTGTTTTGATAGGTTTTGCGTCACGAACTCTTGTTCATTGCGCACCTTCGCCAATTCACGTTCTTTGTGGTTTTTCAGTAAATCAATCAAGTCGCTGTGGGCACCTATCTCATAACGATAAACCGAAGTATTACCGGTATCGTCTGATTTATCCCACTCTTTGATCACGTAAAACTCGCCTTTAGGCTGGAAGAAGCAATCAATGTTGTCGACAATCACTACATCTAAATCGATAAATAACGTCGGCCCGGTTAAGTCATATAACGGATCAGCAAAGCTGGTAACTTTTAACCAACCATGGCCAAAACTCCATGGGTGACGTTCATCAAAGTCTTTAAAACCCACAGCCGGGATATCTTTTACTTCAATATGGCTGTCGATACCAACGGCGTCGTCGGTTAAGCAAATAAAGCGAAACGGCAAGGTCAGATTACGACTCACCATCGAATGCAGCTTATTGACGTAATCAGGGCCATACTTTTTGCCCCACTTAATACACAGTACATTTACTGTTGTCATAAATTCCTCAGATCCACTCTGTCTACATGCGCAGTTAGCAAGCTACTATGCTTACGGAATAAGGTCAAATACCTCACTACACTCTCATACTGCCTATGATAACCGTTAAGCGACCTTGCTGCGCTGCTTTTTCTAAACGGTACTGGCATAAAGGTGATGAATTGATGGGAAATCGCGCAGGTGTAACTGACTCGCCCTACTCAACCGCAGTTTTAACCTCTTTAAAAGCAAAACGCGCAGCTCAATAGCTACGCGTTTTACGCTGAGACTTATAGTGCAGCAAGCACCGTTTCGGCTTTACTGACTTCAAAGCTCTTTGGTGGTTCAACATTAAGCAGGCTTACTACGCCGTCATCGACGATCATTGCGTAACGCTCTGAACGAACACCGCCAAAATCACCGGTCTCCATGGTTAAACCTATCGCTTTATGGAAACTGGCACCGCCATCGGCTAAAAAGGTAATTTCTTCTGCATTTTGGCTGTCGGCCCAGGCTTTCATCACAAATGCATCGTTTACGGCAATACAAACAATAGTATCAACGCCCTTCGCTTTAATTTGATCCGCCAGCGCAATATAACCAGGCAAATGTGCTGCTGAACAGGTTGGCGTAAAGGCGCCAGGTACGGCGAACAACACCACTTTTTTACCAGCGAACACATCGCTGGTGGTTGGGCTTTGCATACCTTCTGCCGTTAATTGAGCAAAAGTCACTTCGGGTAATTTATCGCCTACTTTAATCATTGTTATATCCTTAGGTTATGGCTTGTTTAATATAAACATCAAAACGGTTATTTTTACCTTTTACCACCAGTTGCGGCTCGCGCTGAGCCAGCACTTGCGCATAGCCCGGGCGTTTTACCACAACACGATACTTCGCCAAGGCCAACGCCGGTTCTAACAGGGCATCCGCATCGGTATCACTGCCTACCACATCATGAAAGGCACGCATTTCTTTTTTAACTAGCGCAGATTTTTCACGCGGTGGAAACATCGGATCAAGATAGACGACATCGGCCGTGGGCAAGCAGGTTAACGCTTGTAGCGCTGGAGCAAAATGTAGCTGCATTCTACTGGCCAACTCGGCCGTGCTGGCATGCGCAGCCGCGCGCTGCAGGCCATTGTATAATAGTGCAGCAACCAGCGGGTTGCGCTCAACTAAGGTAACATGTGCGCCGACATTCGCCAGCACTAAGGCATCACGCCCCAAGCCGGCAGTGGCATCAATAATCTGCAAATCGCGCTTTTTATGCAGGCCACAAGCTTTGGCGATGCCTTCGCTTTTGGCGCCACCATGTTGACGGCGATAAGTCGCGGCTGCACTGGCAAAATCGACCACGATATCACCCTGTTTCGGCATGTCGGTGTGTCGAAGCACTAACTGCTGCTCAACCCAACGTAGATGCCAACCCGTCGCGCTATCGCTTAAGGTTAAACCAAAACGTTGCGTTAACTCGGCCGACAACTCAGCGGGCAAGTCAGTAATAAGTAACACCGCACTCATTGCTGCATACCGGCATAATTTTCGCCGACACTGTAAGACACGATTTGACTGATTTCTTGTAAACTCAGGCCACTTTGTTGCTGCCAGTCGTTAAATTGTTGCTGGATCTGCTGTTGGCTGCGTTTACTGCTAATGCCCCCATCAAATACCCCATAAGCTTTTAAATAGGCTTCAACATCTTGGGTTAATAAAAAGGTGTCTTTACCCAAGGTGCGCAAAGCGTAAGGCCCGGTATTGCCACCTAAGCGTGCGCCGTGTTTTTTTAAATAATTCCACAGCCCAATAATATCAGCGCTTGGCCAATCAGCCACAAAGCGCGCAAAGCTGCCGTGTTGCTGCTGCACGTGATAAATCATCAATGCATTATCACGGATAGTAAAAACCTTATTTAAGTTGCGAATAATCCGCGGATCTTGCGCTCTTTTTTCCAGCATTTCGTCACTTAGCAACAACATTTTTTCGATATCAAAGTCGAAGAACAGCTCACAAAATGCGGGCCATTTTTGCCGTACTACGCGCCAAACAAAACCAGATTGAAAGACTTTTTTACTAAACTCGGCTAAAAACACACTGTCTGGCAATTCCGCGATAGCCTTGTTAGACAAGGGTTTACCCACTAACGCCGCCAGGGCTGCTGCGCCGCCCTTACGCTCTTTTGCGCGTTGCAGAATGTCACTAAATTTTTCTACCTGACGCACTCAGCATCCCCTTTACCGCAGCGAAGCGTTAATCTTTGCTGCTTACTGCGTAAGCTCTTTTACCAACTCACATTGGCCATTATTTAATTGCACTTGGGGTTTCATCACCACCGAGCAGTCAGACATCATGCCCTTGCGCATATTTTCAGCTTCGACCGCTTGATTATAGGCACTGATTTTTTTCAGCAAGGCGCCTTCATCACGCCCCTTGGTCGATACAGCGATATACTCCGATGGCCCACCACAAGATTTATGCCCCAACCCTAACACTAAGCATTGCTGCACATTATCGGCGCTTTTGTCGACTGTTAGCTTTAAAACTTCAGCGCGTAATTGCCCAACATCGGCCAGTGTCATGCTTTGTTGCTGTTGATGTGCACGCACGGCTTTAACCGGATCGGTTTGCGGGTCAATTTGCTCAACTAAGGGCGCCGGTGCAACGCGATCAACACTGGAAGGTTGCTGACACGCTAACAGCGGTAAACACCCGAAAAGCAATACGAGTTTTTTGGCATGCAACATAATATTTTCCTTTTTCAGTAAGCCAGCCTTAGCTGGCAATCCCCATATGTCGCAATAAGGCTTCGTTAGAAGGCTCGCGGCCTCGGAAACCTTTAAACAACTCCATGGGTTCGGCACTGCCACCGCGCTCTAAAATCCATTGCAAAAAGTCTTGCCCGGTAGCGGCATTAAATACCCCTTCTTCTTCGAAGCGGCTAAAGGCATCGGCGGATAATACTTCTGCCCATAAGTAACTATAGTAGCCTGCCGCGTAACCACCGGCAAAAATATGACCAAAGCTATGTTGGAAGCGATTAAAGCGTGGCGGCATAATCACCGACACCTCGGCGCGCACTTCATCTAGCAACTGTTGCACACGGCCACCCTCGGTTGGGTTGAATTCGGCATGCAAGCGCATATCAAACAAGGCGAACTCTAATTGTCGAATCAAAAACAACGCCGATTGGAAATTTTTCGCGGCCAACACTTTGTTTAATAGGTTTTCTGGTAGCGGCTCACCCGTTTCATAATGGCCTGAGATCAGCGCTAACGCTTCTGGTGTCCAGCACCAGTTCTCTAAAAACTGACTGGGTAGCTCTACTGCATCCCAAGCGACACCATTAATACCCGCCACGGCAGCCGCATCAACTTGGGTTAACATATGATGTAAACCATGACCAAACTCGTGAAATAAAGTAATCACTTCATCATGCGTAAACAGCGCAGGCTTGCCACCTACGGGTTTATTAAAGTTACAGGTTAAATAGGCCACCGGGGTTTGTAACTGACCGTTGGGTAAAACACGTCGGCCTTGGCAATCATCCATCCAGGCGCCACCGCGTTTTTTACTACGGGCATACAGATCAAGATAGAAACTGCCACGCAACGAGCCATCGGCAGCAAATACATCATAAAACTGCACATCAGCATGCCACACATCCACGCCAGCACGCGGTTTTACTGTAATGCCAAACAATTTATGTAATACGGCGAACAAACCCGGTACCACTTTTGTGGCTGGAAAATAAGGGCGTAACAGCTCATCAGAAACGGCATAACGCGCTTCTTTCAGCTTGTCGGCGTAGTAGGTGATATCCCAAGCATGCAACTCAGCCACGCCAAATTGTTCTTTGACAAATTGGGTTAACTCGGCTAAATCGCGCTGCGCTTGTGGTTTAGCGCGACCCGCTAAATCCGTTAAAAAATCTAACACTTGCTGTGGCGACTCTGCCATTTTGGTCGCCAACGACTCATCGGCCGCGTTAGCAAAATCTAGCAGTTGCGCTAACTCATGTTTTAGCGCCAGGGTTTCTTCAATTATAGCCGTGTTATCAAACTGGCCCGCGGTTGGGCCTTGCTCTGAGGCGCGCGTGCAATAGGCGCTGTATAACTCTTGGCGCAGTGTCTGATCGTCGGCGTAAGTCATTACGGCGATATAACTAGGAAACTCAAGAGTAAACACCCAACCGGTTAATTCACGTTGCTCCGCTTCTTCGGCCGCTGCCAATTTAGCATCTGCCGGTAAGCCCGCTAATTGTGCCTCATCAGTAACGTGCTTGAACCACGCCTGAGTGGCATCTAAGGTATTGTTAGCAAAGCTTGAGCTTAAATCAGATAAACGGCTTTGAATTTCGCCATAACGCTGTTTTTTTGCCGCCGGTAAACCAATGCCTGATAATTTAAAATCACGCAGGGCGTTGGTGATGACTTTTTGCTGGGCCGCCGTTAACTGTGCGAACTCAGCACTGTCGTGTAACTGCTGATATTTTTGATATAAACCCTCATGCTGGCCTAACCAGGTACTAAACTCTGACAACAGCGGCAAACAACTTTCGTAGGCTTCACGCAGCTCTGGGCTATTGGCTACAGAATTGAGATGCGACACTGGCGACCACAATTTGCCCAGCCGATCGCTGTCTTGCTCTAATTCAGTAATGAGGCTGTGCCAACTGACATCCGCCGCAGCCACCACACTTTCAACCGCAGCGCGCGCGCTAGCAATGGCATGCTCAACGGCAGGCTTTATATGTTCTGGTTGGATGGCGGAAAATGGCGGTAAGTCAGTGAAGGTTAACAAGGGGTTAGCTTGAACGGCGGCAACAGATGCAGTTGTCATAAGAGCAGTTCCTTTAAATAAGCGAGATGTATGCTATGTTGGGGTTTTGGCTCTGGTTGTCAAGGCGTTAACCGCAAATTGCCGGCATTGGCTTGTAATCTGTGGCTTAACCCCTTATATCTGTCAGCAATAATTTTGCATTATAGGTTCAGTTATGTCTCGTCATTATGATTTTCTCGCCATTGGTGCCGGTAGCGGCGGTATTGCCTCAGCCAATCGCGCGGCTATGCGTGGCGCAAAAGCCGCCGTAATTGAAGCAAAAGCAGTGGGGGGCACCTGCGTTAATGTGGGCTGTGTGCCAAAAAAAGTCATGTGGTTCGGGGCACATATTGCAGAAGCCATCAAATACAGTGCAAGTTATGGCTTTGATTTAAAGCAACAAGGCTTTGATTGGGCCACCTTAGTGAAAAATCGCGAAGCCTATATTGAGCGTATTCACGGCGGCTATCAGCGTGGTTTTAGCAGTAATGGGGTTGACTATATCCAAGGTTTCGCCCGCTTTATTGATAAAAATACGGTTGAAGTAAACGGTGAGCAGATCACGGCAGACCATATCACTATTGCGGTTGGCGGTCGTCCAACCAAACCGCAGATCCCGGGTGCCGAGCTAGGTATTGATTCTGATGGTTTTTTTGCCTTAACCACTCAGCCTAAAAAAGCGGTCGTGGTAGGTGCGGGCTATATCGCGGTGGAAATTGCCGGCGTATTACATGCACTGGGTACTGAAACGCATTTATTAGTGCGTGGTGATCGGCCGTTACGCAGCTTTGATACTGACATTACTGATGCCTTACTCAGTCGCATGGCTCAAGACAAATTACCATTACATACGCATAGCAATGTCCAAAGCGTGGAAAAACAACCTGATGGCTTATTAAGCCTAACGCTGGAAAAAGGTCAAACTATTAAAGATGTTGATTGCTTAGTTTGGGCCATTGGCCGTGAACCGACCACCGATGCCATTAATTTAGCTGCGGCTGGTGTTCAGACGGATGAACATGGTTTTATTCGTACCGATAAATACCAGAACACCAATGTCCCTGGCATATATGCGGTGGGCGATGTCACAGGCGAAGCGCAACTTACGCCGGTAGCAATTAAAGCAGGCCGCTTGTTAGCTGAAAGGCTCTTTAACCCGGCCTTGCCTGATGCACATATGGATTTCTCGTTAATTCCTACCGTGGTATTCAGTCACCCGCCAATCGGTACTATCGGTTTATCCGAAGCCGATGCGATAGCCATTTACGGTAAAGAACAGCTGAAAATCTATCGTTCTGGTTTTGCCGCCATGTACAACGCTATTACCCCACACCGTGCACTCAGTAGCTTTAAACTGGTTTGCTTGGGCGCTGAAGAAAAAATCATTGGTTTACATGGTATTGGTGAAGGCATGGATGAAATTTTACAAGGGTTTGCTGTCGCCATAAAAATGGGGGCAACTAAAGCAGACTTTGACGCCACCGTCGCGCTGCACCCGACCAGTGCCGAAGAGTTCGTTACCCTGCGATAACACAAGCCATGACCCGCGCAGCAGAGCCCAGCGAACCGTCAACACTGCCATTAGTGTTGGCAGGGCCTATGCTGCGGGCCTTAACACCGACAACCGTGACGTTCTGGATCGCTACGCGTGAGCCGGTTCAACTGCAACTTACACTGACCCCTACAGGCCAACAACCGCTTAGCTTTGACGCTGCGGCCTTAAGTCAGCATTGCCGCAGTATTCGCTGCGCGGAAAAACTGCACTTACAATTATTGCAACTTCCGCTAACGGCAGCGTTACCGCAAGCGGTGTGGATCAGCTACGATTTACAAGTCGCGCCCCGAACATCAGAGCCTGCCAAATGGCAAGGCTGGCAACAGTGGGCGCCGGATCTTGTTTATGCTGGGCGCGATAACCCGGGCTTTATCATACAGCCAAAACTACAACGCTTATTACATGGCTCTTGCCGCAAACCGCATGCCGACTGTGAAGATGGTTTACTTGCCGCCGATTTGCTATTGCAGCAACAAGAGGTGACTGAGTGGCCGGCATTATTGTTGCTCAGTGGCGATCAAATTTATGCCGATGATGTCGCGGCACCTATGTTACAGGCGATACATCAGTTAATTAATCAATTAGGCTTTCACAATGAAAACCTGCCCTGTTCCCGGGTCAGCGATGCCGATACTCTGCACCAGCAAACACCGCATTATTATCAGCGACATACCTTATTACCCAAAACCAAAGCCAGCGAAGCGATGCTCAGCCAGGTTTTTCGCGGTGTGAAAAAACCAGTGTTTACCACTGATACAGCGCGCAACCATTTAATTAGCGCCGCAGAAATGCTCGGCATGTATTTACTCGTTTGGTCTCCCGCTGGTTGGCAACCCGATTCAATGGCGTTAAGTTCAACCTTAAAGTCGCAATTATCTCAGGATGAACTTGAACGTTATCAGCAACAACAGTTGTTGATTGAAACTTTCGCAGCAGGTTTAGCCAAGGTACGACGTGTTCTGGCGCATTTACCAACAGCGATGATCTTTGATGATCACGATGTGAGCGATGACTGGAACCTCACGGCAGAATGGGAAAAAACTGCTTATGAGCATGATTTTTCTAGGCGCATTATCGGTAACGCCCTATTAAGCTATTTGCTTTGTCAAGGTTGGGGCAACAAGCCGGCCGATTTCGCCAGCGCATTACTCGATCGCGTTGAGCAAGCCTTAGCTCACAGCGGCGGCCCTGAGCATGAAGCACTGATCAGTGAATTATTACAGTTTCAGCAGTGGCACTATCAATGGCCAACCGAGCCGCCGTTATTGGTGTTAGATACCCGCACCCGCCGTTGGCGTTCTGAAGTGAATATTAACCGCCCTTCGGGATTATTGGATTGGGAAGCCATTACCGAGTTGCAGCAAAACCTGCTTGGACACGATGCTGTGGTGTTGGTGGCGCCAGCGCCGATTTTTGGGGTAAAGCTGATTGAGAATATTCAAAAAATCTTTACTTTTTTTGGTCGCCCGCTGCTCGTTGATGCTGAGAACTGGATGGCCCATCGTGGTACTGCGCATGCCATGCTGAATTTATTTCGACACCCCAAAACGCCCAAACACTTTGTGATTTTATCAGGCGATGTGCATTATTCTTTTGTGTATGAAGTGCATTTACGCAGCAAAGCCGCTGGGCCGGATATTTGGCAAATTACCAGCAGTGGCTTAAAAAACCAGTTCCCTGGCCGTTTACTGGATATTTTAGACCGGTTAAATCGTTGGTTATATGCCCCCCGCTCGCCTTTAAACTGGCTGACAAAACGTCGGCGCATGCGCATAGTGCCGCATAAACCCGATAATGCGCAGCGCGGAGAACGCTTATTAAATCAGGCGGGTATCGGTTTAGTCGACCTGCATGAGGATGGCTCACCAAAACGTATCGCGCAGTTAACCTGTGCCGGAAAAGCGATCGATTTTATTATCAAAAAAGAGGAAGCGCGCTGGGAGTAAGCCTTAGCCTAGGACTGTGCATTTCCCGCATGATCAAAAAGGCAGCCTTAGCAGGCTGCCCTCTTTTTTTGTCGCTAAATAAGCTTATTGCTTCGGCATGGTTTTTTGGAACTCCGCTAAATCGTTCACCACTTGCTGATTAGGCAAGGTAGCAAAAGGCTTATCTTTAAAGCTGGTGCCACGCATTTGCACCGAAATACGTGCGGCATCAGGGTTTAATAACGTTTGCTGATAAAAGGCTTTGACGTCATCCAAATTCACCTGCTCTACCGCGGCAATCAGTTTCGCTTTGCTATCAAACTCAAAACGCTCACGGTACCAATCACTGACAAGTGGCTGCATTTCCTCAAACAGATTCTTCGGCGGCTCATTCAAGCTTAGCAATAAACTTTGCTTTAATTGCGCAAATTGCTCAGGCGTTACCTGTTGTAAGCTAAGCCAGTATTGCTGTTTAAACTCGTCAAAGCGTTGCTGCATATCGGCCGGACCTTTTACCGGTGTTTGAATATACAAACCAAAACCAGTGTATTCATCTAGGTCAATTGCCGTGCCGCCCACGGCATAAGCCAGTTGCTCTTCGGTACGTAGCTTATCAAAGGCTTGATTGCTAAAGTGCGATGCTAACACGCTGGCTGCAGCACGCTGTGCCATACCCTTTGTGGGATGGACATGCATATCGATAAGCGCAACGTCGGTTACATCAATATCGCGCTGCAACACGATGCTTTTACCCGGCGTTGGCTGCCAAAATGGGCTTTGTGTGTATGCGGTGGATTGCCGTGCTGCAGGTAAAGCCGCTTGCAGCTTACTGACTAAAGCCACTACCTCTTGTTTATCATAGTTACCAAAGGCAAACACCCGTACTTCGTTGTTAAGCAGTGTGTTGCTGATCACCTGTTGTAAATCTGCTAACGTCATTTGCTTAGCGGCGGCTATCAGTTGCTCAGGGTTATAGTTACCGCCACGATAGAGACTGTTAAAAGCCCAAAAGGCTTGGCGAAACGGCACTTGCCGCGTCTGGTTAGCAATACCTCGCACATAGCGATCAACCGCTTGGGCAAACCCTTCTTCGGTTATCGCCGGTGTTAACCCCGCTAACACTTGTTCTAATAACTCAGGTTGCTTATCGGTAAAACCATCTAAATTTAGTGTTAAGCCATTACCATCATTCAGCCACATGCTAATACCCGCAGCCTGCGCCTCAGTCGCTAAGGCACTTTGCGCCAAATTGTAGAGATCGCGCCATAAGGCAAAGGCAACTTTTGCCTGCACACTGTTTTGCGCCGCCGGGCTGTTTAACACAATATCTAAGCGACCTTTAGGTTGGTCGGCAAATACTTTACTGGGGTATAACCACGCTTTAATGCCGGCTTGCTCGTGCACTAAGGTGGGTTTTTGCTGCTCGATGGGCGTTTTTATAGCGAAGCTTTCTGGCAACAAGCGGTTCACTTGCGGTAAGTTCAGCGCCACTATCGGTTGCTGCCACGCCGCTTGCTCTTCTGCACTAATATCAACAATTTTATATTTACCGACATGCCGCACCAGCTCGCTATCGTGTGGCTCTTGCTTACTGATATACCACAAACGCAAGTTTTCTGGGGTGAGTTGCGCTAATACCTCTTCTATCGCTGCGGCATCAAAGCGTTCATATAAATAGGGTGCGGCGACCACATCTTTGACTGGCAGTTTTAACATCGAGGCGGTTAACTGTGAAGCATAACCAAAACCATCGGTTTTTTCTAAAAACTGAAATTGGTTACTCAGGCTGGTTTTAATTTCATTAAAGTATTTACTATCAACACCTTGCTCTTTTATTAAGGCTAAGTACTGCATCACTACCGCGGTAATCGCCTCGCGTTGCTGCATACCGGCATCGGTCAGGCTTAGATCAATCGTTAGGCTGCCATAATTACCATAAAAATCTGGGGTCGCCGACACGTTCATGCTGGAAATAAGCCCAGCCGCTTTTAACTGTGCCGCTGCCGTACCCGGCATTTCTGAACCCAGTAAGTAACTAATAAATTCATTGGGTTTTACCGCGTATTTTTCTAAATTGGCCCGAATGGTAAAGTCGAGGCGTAGCTGTTTGATATCCTGATTTGGCACATAATGAATACGCTTAGCACCAAATAAACGGTTATCTATGGGTGTTGTCACGCTGGGAATGGCAATGTCTTTATTTTCAATAGCGGCAAAATGCTTTAACGCCAGCAGCTCCATTTCAGCTAACGGTAAATTGCTGATCATGGCTAACTTCATATTATTGGCCGAATAATAGCGCTGATAATATTGCAGCATCTCATCATGCAATTTACTGTCAGGTTTATCGCTTAAACTCTCTAAGCTACCGGCCAAAAAACGATTTGAAGGGTGATCACCAAACATCCGGCGCATCAATTCGAATTGACCGAGGAAATCCATTTCACGACGCATCGACTGCTCCGCATTCACGGCATTGCGTTCTTTGTCTGAGTACTCAGGGTAAAACTTCGGAGATTTGAAGAAATCTGAAAAACGATCTAAAGCTTCGTCATACACATTGTTATTAATTTCAAACATGTAGTTGGTAATATCTAACCAAGTGTAAGCATTGTAAGCGCCGTTATGCAGGCTCATAAAACCGGCGTACTCGGCAGGATCAGGATAACGCTCGGTTCCCATAAACAGCATATGCTCTAAATAATGCGCTAAACCTTGCTGTGACATTGGATCTTGTAACATACCCGCGCCGACACTGAGCGACACGGCAGATTTTTCGGACGCCGGATCAGAAACTAACACTACTGCCAACTTATTGGGCAAGGTCAGCGTTTTATATTGCCGCTGATCGTTCGGACTCACCACTATGGCTGCTGCCGCTTGTTGTATGGTTGTCACATCTAAAGAGGTGCTTTGTTGGGCACAGCCTGTCATCACCGCCAGTGCTACCGCGCTAATTACTAAAAGTTTTTTCATCATCAATTCCCTCACTGAAAAATGTAAAAATAATGTAGAACAAGCATAACCAAATAGCAAACAAATAAACCAAACGTCTCTGAGTATGGTCTGACCTGTACCGGAGTGTGGTCATACCTGTCTCAGAGACTGCTCTAACCGGTGTCTGAGTGTGGTCGGTGGAGTGTGGGAATGATGGCGCGTACCCAATAAAAAATGGCAGCGCGATGCTGCCATTTTTTCTTAAAAGCCCTGCTGAGGCTCTAGAAGCTGCCGCGAAGGCCTAGAGCAAAATTACGACCGGGTAGCGGTGTAACATCTCTTAGAAACGAGGTGTGCACCAGTGCTAATTCGTCCGTGATATTTTGTGCTTTTACATAGGCCACTAAAGCTTGTTGCCCCCAGTTAAAGCGATAGCTAACACTGGCATCCACCATGGTGTATCCCGGTGTTACCTCTTCTAAGGTAGCGGTATTATCTTGCTTAAAATAACGGCTAATGCTGAAGTCGGCATCGAACTGTTCACCTTGATAGGCCAGTTCAGTCATCAGGCGCAGCGGCGGCGTGCGCGGTAATTCACCGCCACTACGTAAACGAGCGCGAATATAATCGGCTTGCACAGTTAAATGATAAAACTCATCTAACTGCCAATTTACTTGGCCTTCAAAGCCATGCAACGTAACGGTATCGGTTGTATACAGATACACCGGCAATTCATCGGCGTGATCATGCTCCGCCTCTGGCTCTTCACCTTCATGCGCAAACTCAGCATATAAACCGGTGTTACCAGCATAATAGTAGTTATCCACGCGGTTATAAAAGGCGTTGAGCACCCAGCCAACATTGCCATGGAACTTACGTAGCGTTAAATCTAAATTGCGTGAACGCTCTAGCCCTTGTGTGGCTGCATTTAATTCAAAGCCATCGCGATCTTCATTTAATTGGAACAAAGCACCGACTTCGTAACTACGTGTGCCAAGGTGTGGCCCAAACGAAAGTAATTCAGCAGCGCTTGGTGCGCGCTCAGCATGCGAGAACGACAGGCCAACATTATAACCTTCTTGGAAATCCCACACTAAACCGGCTGACACGCTAAATGGATTATAGCGCTCAGCAAAAGCAAAATCGGCAATCTCAGCACCATGCTCTTCACCTGCATGCTCGGCTTCATCGCCATGTAATTCTATATCAACTACTTTTACTTCAGCGGCATCCAGTCTGACTTGCTCGACACGTGCACCTAACTGCAATAATACTGGGCCAAAGTGCCGCTCGGTCATCCAACCTAAACCCAGCGTGCGAGTCTCTGATGCAGGCGAAAAGGCCTCTTCGCCAACCGCGCCGAAATCACTAAATTTATAATGCAGGCTTAAACCGCCCTTCCAGTCAAACCATGGGCGGTGCAGTAACTCGAAACGAGCTTCTTGGCTTTTATTAGTAAAAACCGTGCCCACCTCACCGTTTTCTATTTCGGCATGCTGATAGTCGGTAAAGGCCAAACGACTATTAAACTGTCTTATCCAATGATCATTAAAATACAGCTCGCTTTGCAACTGCACGCGATCTTGGGTTTTCTCAGCTTGGGTCAACTCTTCTTCATCACCATGGCTGTGGCCTGGCATGCCAAAATCGCGTTCTAAGCGACCGTAAGCTATACCTACAAAACCATTTTCCAGCAATTTGCTGCCGCCTAAGGTAAAGCCTTTACTGGTACTAAAGGTATTGGCGATACGCTTAGTGCTATGCTCATCATGCTCTGCCTCATCGTGTTCGGCTTCATCATGATCATGGTCAGAATGATCGTCTAATTCACCTTGCCAATCGCCTGGGGTACGGTAATTAATGCTATCACGCCAAAAACCATCCAAATATACGGCATAATCACTGTTGCCAGTAACCATATTACCCGCCACCAACTTGGCCGAATCCACGCTTTGTAACTCGGTTATCCACTCTGCACGCGGCGTGCTGTTGCTTGGCACGCGTTCATCTACCACGTTAACCACACCACCAATAGCACCGCTGCCGTAAAATAAAGTTGCAGGCCCACGCAGAACTTCAATTTGCTTAGCGGTACTCGCTTCAGTGGCGACACTGTGATCTGGGCCAACGCGCGAAGCGTCACCCGCATCTAAACCGTTTTGCATAATTAAAACACGTGGACCATCTAAACCGCGAATAATCGGGCTACTGGCCACGCCACCTTGAAAAGTTGAATGCACACCCACTTGCTTACTGAGCGTATCGCCCAAGGTAGTGGCTTGCTGCATTTTTAATTTGTCACCCGCTAACACACTGATGGGTAAAGAAGATTCAATAATAGAAGCGTGCAATGGGCTGATGGTGACGTCGATGATTTCAATTGAGCTCGCTTGCAGCACTAAGGTCACATCGGTTAAACCGTTGGCAGGCACAGTGAATTGGGCATTACTGTGGCCATAACGGCGTGCTGAAAAGTGCACTTCAACTTGATTAACCGGCACATCCGTGAGCAAAAACTGTCCATTTTCATCTGACACCGTTTTACTGGCACTGCCAGCTACATTTAAGCTGGCATTCGCTAAGGGCTTACCCTTGCTGTCGACGATTCTCCCACTGATCGTGTTAGCGAAGGCGGAAGTGGAGGCTAAACTGGCGGCAATTAATAGCGCCAAAGCACTTTTCTGGTTCATTGGGTCCTCTCAGAGCAACGCGATAAATTAAATGTTATATCGTAACAATATACTGCAATAGTGATATTATCACAATACGCGATTTCGCTAAGTGCGTTGTGTGGTCAAGGTTTTACGATAAAGCGCGGTTAATGTTCGAACTACCAGGCCAAGGCTCAGCGCAAAGTCTCCACGATAAAACGTACAAGAAAACAAAAACAGTACGTTAACTGACACATAAAGAGCGGCGCAGCAGGCTATAGAAGTGGTAATAACAAGAAAGGCATAAAAACTGAAGAAAGGCTGCGCGGATCGCGATGACTCGCGCAGTAATAAAAAGCTTATAGTTGAGCTTGTAGATAATTAGGTAAGCCCAGCATTTTGATTAAGCGCAATTGTTGCTCTAACCAATGCGCGTGATCGGTCTCAGTATCATCTAGCAGTTGTTGTAACATATCGCGGCTGACGTAATCTTGCTCTTGCTCACACAACGCCATGGTTTGTTTTAATAACTTCTGCACGGTGTATTCAACGTTTAAATCGTTTTGCAGCATGCTCGGCACATCTTGCCCGACATGAATAGCATCACGCTTTGTCATATCCGGCACACCGCCCAAGAATAAAATACGTTCAATCAGCGCGGCAGCATGGCCTTTTTCATCGTCAAATTCATGATCGATGCGAGCAAACAGCTTACTCAGGCCCCAATCATCATACATCCGCGAATGAATAAAATATTGATCCATAGCGGCTAATTCATTGGCCAGTAAAGTGTTTAACGCACTGATGACTTTTGGACTACCTTGCATTACTCACCTCCTAGTTGCGCTTGTAGATAATTCGGTAAACCCAGCGCGCTAATTTGGTGCTGCTGCGTTTCTAACCAATCTAAATGACTTTCTTCATACTCTAAAATATCTGTCAGTAGGTCGCGGCTGACATAGTCTTGTAAACTTTCACACAGGGCGATGCTTTGCTTTAACAGTGGCAGTTGCTCTAACTGAAAAGCCTCGTCGCATTGCAGCATTTCTGGCGTGTCTTCACCGATCCGCAATTTGCCCAGCGCTTGTAAATTAGGCAAGCCCTCTAGCATTAAGATCCGCTCAATCAATTTATCGGCCTGCTTCATATCTTTAATCGATTTTTTGTAGCAAACCTCGTCTAAGGCCTTTAAGCCCCAATTTTTATAGATGCGGGCATGTAAAAAATATTGATTGATTGAGGTCAGTTCTGCCGTCAGTACTTCATTCAATTTGCTCAGTACCTGAGAATCACCTTGCATAACTCACTCCTGCTAAATGCTTTTAGTGATACAGCATAGTACAAAGCCATCAAACAGGCAAAAAAATCATGTATATCATTGATATACAATTAAGAATGCTTTGCATTAGCAATGTGTATTTCGTTCACGGTGCACCACCTATCCTGAAAATCCGTAACCAATCGCAACTCACTTCGTTTTCAGCAAAATTAGCGCTATGGTGAATTGAAGCTGTCCGTTTTTAACGCAACACGAGAAATCACTATGCAAGCAATACGTTATATCAGCCTGCTGTGTCTAACACTGGGGTTAACACTGAGTGTTTCACTGCAAGCTGAGCAAATTAGCATTGATATAGACAACGCCATTGTTACCGAGCATCGCACGGAAATTAATGGCCAACGCGTAAACTATAAAGCCCATACCGGCACCCAACCTGTTTGGGACGATAATGGTCATCCTACAGCCACGCTGTTTTATACGTATTATCAACGCACCGATATTAAAGATAATACTAAACGGCCGTTACTGATTTCCTTTAATGGCGGGCCTGGCTCGGCATCGGTTTGGATGCATATCGCTTACACCGGCCCAAAATCGTTAGTGATTGACGATGAAGGCTTCCCAATCCAGCCTTACGGCGTCAAAGCCAACCCACACTCGGTGCTGGATGTGGCCGACATTGTGTTTGTAAACCCGGTAAACACCGGCTTCTCACGTGTGCTACCTGGCCCTGACGGTAAAATGCCATCGCGCGAACAACAGCAAAAAATGTTCTTTGGCGTCAATGCCGACATTCGTTACTTAGCAGCTTGGGTGAATACCTTTGTTAATCGCTATGAGCGCTGGCCCTCACCGAAATTTTTGATTGGTGAGAGCTATGGCACTACGCGGGTTTCGGGCTTGGCATTAGCCTTACAAAATAACGAGTGGATGTATTTAAACGGCGTGATTTTGGTTTCGCCTACCGATATCGGTATTGAACGCCAAGGCCCGGTTAAAGCAGCCAATCGCCTACCCTATTTCGCTGCGGCTGCGTGGTATCATCAAGCACTCGCCAGCGATTTACAGCAAAAAGATTTGTACGATATTTTGCCTGAGGTGGAAAACTTCACTTTAAATGAGTATCTACCGGCTTTGGCGCGCGGTAATTCCTTAGCCGATGCGGAAAAACAGCGTATTGCAGGTTTAGTCAGCCGCTACTCGGGTATTAGTGTACAAAATGTGCTGCGGGCCAATTTGGATATCAGCACAGCGTATTTTTGGAAAGAGCTATTACGTGATCGCGGTCAAACGGTCGGACGCTTAGACTCACGCTATCTTGGCCTTGATAAAAGCGATATTGGCGAGCGCCCTGACTATTGGGCAGAGCTAACCTCATGGTTACATTCATTTACCCCAGCAATAAATCATTACCTGCGTACCGAGTTAAATTACAAAACCGACATTAAATACAATATGTTCGGCGATGTACGGCCTTGGGATAGCAGTAATGACAATACTGGCGAAAATCTTCGTCAAGCCATGGCGCAAAACCCCTACTTACGGGTGTTAACGCAATCGGGTTATTATGATGGCGCCACCAACTACTTTGACGCTAAATATAATATGTGGCAGCTGGATCCCAGCGGCAAAATGAAAGACCGTTTAAGCTTCAAAGGCTATCGTAGTGGTCATATGATGTATCTGCGCAGTGAAGACTTAAAGAAATCAAACGATGATTTACGCGAGTTTATTCTGCAATCATTACCCACGACTGGCCAAGCTGCGAAATATTAATCTGGCGATAGCGCCTTAGGCTTAACGCCATTAAAAAAGCCGGTGAAGCAAACTTCACCGGCTTTTTTTATGCTGCTTAACAACGCGTAAAACTTATTCTGCGCTATCCGCTAGCGTGCTACTGGCTGAGTTTTTCGCCAATAAGCTTTGCTGTTCCATTTGTGCCGTCAATTGCTTCACACGCTTAGCAAAGCTGGCTCTGGATTCTGCAGATACCGGCTTTGCTAATGGAATATGCGCCGTCATCGGATTCACGGGCCGGTTATTGATATGCAGTTCGTAATGTAAATGCGGCCCTGTAGAGCGGCCGGTATTACCCGATAAAGCAATACGTTGACCACGGGTAACCCGCTGCCCGCGCTGCACATTAAAGCGGCTTAAATGTAAGTAACGGGTTTTGTAATTACCAAAATGCTGGATCTCGATATATTTACCCGCATAAGGATGGTTTTCAATCCGAGTGACCACGCCATCTGCAGGGGCTAACACCGGCGAACCCACCGGTAACGGGAAGTCTGTGCCATTGTGCGGTGACACCCGTTGCGTGATCGGATGTAAGCGGCGCGGGTTAAAATGCGAGCTGATGCGCTGTTGCTTTTGCAGCGGGTAGCGCGAGAACGCACGCTCTAAACTGTCGCCATTCGCATCATAATATTGGCCATCTTCATGCATAAAGGCGCTAAGGGTTTGCCGACGATTCAAAATACGGATGCCTTCAATGCGGCTTTGCCCGGTACTTTCTTCACCCACGAAGTTTTCACTGCGCAGCACTTGAAACTGGGCGCCGGCTTGGATATCACGCGAAAAATTCAAGCGCTCTTTAAACAGTTGATTAATGTTATAGATATCCGCATCGCTTAAACCCGCACGCTGCGCAGACACATAAAAGCTGCCGTACACTTCACCCACCAGAATATCGCTTTGCCAAACGCCTTCATCCACGATTTCTTGATAAGCAAACTCATCTGCAGCGACCCGTTGATACACCACTTTTTTACCGGCATGAATATACAGCTCCATGCTTTGTAACTCACCAACATCATCTAACTGTAAGGTCAGTCGATTACCCGGGTGCAGCACGTCAAGCGCCAGCAAGGATTCATCAGAGGCCATGACCTGCTGCACCGTTTGGTAACTGAGGTTATAACGCGCAAAAATACGGCTCAAACTATCGCCACGCGATATCTGGTAAACTTTTACAAAGGGATCTTCAACCGGCTCGGTTTGCAGTTGTTGATTTACCCAACTTAACGCTTGATCTAACGGCAGTAATTCGAAATTTTGCGGGGCATATTGTAAGCCCATCCCCAGCATCAGCGGTAATACGCCCATGCCACTCGGCTGTGTTTGCTGTGGTTTTGGTAACACCAGCAAGACACTCAAGCCCAGCAAACAACCCAACATAAGGCGTTGATGCAAAGCCGGCACACGACGCCGAAAATCATTGATGAAGTTATTAACCATTTTGCATTCTTTCTTATCGGTTGAGGAAGGTGAATGTGGTTGCGGCATTCACTTAGCAAGGCATCACCGCGAAGGCTCGCAGCGGCACTGAAAAAAATCATTCTATGCCATCAGCCAACGTTTTGCATCCCCACTTTAGCGCTGTTTAACAGATATAATAGCGAGTTTGTTGCATGTTATCGCAAGCATCTGCCCCAATCGACAGAGAGCTGATATAGTCTGACGGAATTTTCCTCAACTTACAGGTATCGTTATGCTGCGTAAAACCGTCGCACTTCTCAGCTGCCTTTGCAGTTTGTCGCTTAGTGCCGCCCCGGTGGTACTTCATAATATCCATGGCTATGGCTTTGATGAACAACGACAATTAGTCAAATTCCAAACCTTAGTGTTTGATAACGAAACGGGGCAAGTGTTAGCGCGGGGTGATAGCACCTTACGCCAACAGTATGCCCAAGCGACGCAATGGGATGGCCAAGGTAAAACGGTACTCCCAGGCCTAATTGATGGTCATGGCCATGTCCTCGGCTTAGGCGATTACCTTAATCAAGCCGATTTACGTGGCATTAGCAGTGAAAAACAATCGGCTGCCAGTGTCGCGGCATTCGCGCAAAGTAACCCAAAACAACAATGGGTAATGGGCCGAGGTTGGAATCAAGTGCTTTGGGATAGCAAAGCCTTCCCAAGCAAAACCAGTTTAGATGAAATGGTCGCTGACAGACCGGTTTTTTTGGTTCGTGTTGATGCGCATGCGGCTTGGGTAAACAGTAAGGCACTGGCCTTGGCGGGGATCACGAAAGATACCATCGACCCTCCTGGCGGTGAAATTATTCGCGATGCCAATGGCGAACCCACCGGCGTGTTAATTGATAATGCCATGGGCTTAGTACAAAGTAAGATCCCTGCGCCAACCAACGAAGATAAACAAGCAGCGCTAGACAAAGCTTTCGCCCACTTATTAGCCTTAGGGATCACCTCAGTACATGATGCTGGCGTAAGCTCAGAGCTGGCTGCCTTGTATCAGCAGTTGCAACAACAGCAACAACTCGGTGTGCGTATCTATCCGATGCTGTCGGCCAAAGATCCGCAACTCGCCGATTGGTTTAAAAAAGGTATTGTGAATGACAGCACTGACTGGTTAGATATTCGGTCGGTAAAAATTTATGGTGACGGTGCCCTAGGCAGCCGTGGCGCAGCGTTACTTAGCGACTACAGTGACCGTGCAGGCCAACAAGGGTTGTTAGTAACACAGCCCGATGCCCTCACCGAAATTATGCGTTTAACCATTGGCGCTGGCTTTCAGGCTAATGTGCATGCCATTGGCGATCGCGCTAATCGTTTAGCATTAGATCGCTTTGAACAACTCAGTCCGCTGGCTGATTTAGCTAAAGCGCGGCATCGGATTGAACATGCGCAAATTGTTTCGCCCAAAGACATTCCGCGCTTTAAAGCTTTACATGTGTTACCAGCAATGCAAGCTGTGCACGCCACGTCAGATATGAATATGGCCGGTGATCGCTTAGGTGTGGCACGTTTACGCGGTGCTTATGCATGGCGAACCTTTATCGACCAAGGCAGTATCATTGTGGGTGGTTCAGATTTCCCTGTGGAATTGGCCAACCCGTTTCATGGTTTACATGCCTCAGTAACACGGCAAGACCAACATAATCAGCCTGAAGGCGGTTGGATGCCAGAGCAACGCCTCACCTTGGTGGAGGCATTGCGCTCCTTTACCGTTGATGCGGCCTATGGTGCGTTTCAAGAAGATAAAATGGGGCATTTACAACCGGGCAGTTGGGCCGATTTTATTTTAGTTGATCGGGATATTTTTAACGTACCGGCGACGGAACTGTGGCAAACCACTACTTTAGAAACGTGGATCCACGGCAAACAACGTTATAAAAAATAACCCAGTAAAAAGCCGCGATTAACGCGGCTATGGATGGCGCTGCTGGCGAAAGCCGCAGCGCAAATAGCTTAAGGCAGTTTATTCTTCGATAACTTCTTCGAGTTCAGAGAAATCTGGGCTCGCTTTGCGGTTATGTTTATCACGTAATTTACCGACTATCGACGCTAACTTACGTTGTAGCTTATCGGCAGCGCCCGTTACGGCTTGGCCAACCGTTGCAGCATGTTCGGTTACGGCAACAGGTTCAACACCTTCTAATCGAGCCTCTAACAAGCAGCGTTTATCATGGCCATCACGCTTAATGCTGCTGTTCTCATCACTTAAATGCACTTCAACCCGAGTAATGTGATCGGCAAAACGGCTTAATTTGCTGTTTAACGTATCACGAGTAAACTCGGCCAAACGTTCATCGGCCTGGATATGCCGGTCACTGTTTATCTGTACTTGCATAGGCTACTCCTTTTGAAAACGGTGTGTTGTCACTACCAGTGCAGCTCACAATCACACCGTATGCACATTATAATTGGAGACAATCAACCTAACAGTCAAGGGTAAAAGCAGAAAATAACCGACATATTTTCAGACAGCACCGCAAAGTCTGGTTAAAATAGCCCAATGTTGGATCACGAAAGTCAGCAATATGATAAGCATTAAATGGGCTAAGCTGATTAAATCGCTTCAGCTGAAAAAACACCGTAAAGCCGAGCAACTGTTTTTTGTCGAAGGTGAAAAAGCCGTATTAGAAGTACTCGAATCGGGTTGGACAGTACGCGCCCTCTTTGCCACCGAACGTTTTATTGCCGCACAACCACAGGCCATTAAAGCAGCACAACTCCTGCAAGCATGCAGTAGTGATGAGCTGGTAAAATGTGGCACTTTTAGTAGTAATGACGCGGCCTTGGCAGTGGTGGCAATGCCGCAATGGCCTGCTTTTAGCCCGACAGCCACTAGCTGGACCTTGGTGCTCGATAACATTAATGATCCAGGTAATCTGGGCAGCATTATTCGCATTGCCGACTGGTATGGTATTCGTCATATTGTCTGTTCACCTGACACGGCCGACTGCTTTAACCCCAAAGTGATTGCGGCGGCTAAAGGCTCTTTTTTACGGGTACAACTGCACTATTTGCCATTAACAGAAGTATTAAGCCACGCCCAGCAACCCATTTATGGCGCCTATTTGGGTGGTGAGTCCATCCATCAATTAAGCTTAAACAGCTTAGGGGGCTATATCGTACTGGGCAATGAGGCCAACGGTATTAGCCAAGACGTTGGCCGCTGGGTCAATCGTCAAATCACTATTCCGGCCTTTGGTAACGCAGAATCGTTAAATGTTGGCATCGCCGCTGCCGTGATTTGTGATAATTTAATGCGCTTAACCGCGCAATCTAAAGAGAGCAACTTATGACCTTTCCTACCATCGAAGCCTATGTTGGCAATACGCCATTGGTGCGCTTGCAACGTATGGCCAGTCACACGCAAAGCGTGGTGTTATGTAAGCTCGAAGGCAATAACCCTGCCGGTTCAGTGAAAGATCGCCCGGCGATGAATATGATTGCAGAGGCCGAGCGCCGTGGCACTATTCAGCCCGGGCAGCGTATTATTGAAGCGACCAGTGGCAATACCGGTATTGCTTTGGCCATGGCGGCTGCCATCAAAGGCTATCCAATGACCCTTATTATGCCCGCCAATGCCACTGAAGAGCGTAAAGCCTCTATGCGAGCCTATGGCGCAGAATTGATTTTAGTCAGTAAAGAACAAGGCATGGAAGGTGCGCGCGATTTGGCCATGCAAATGCAAGCTGATGGCAAAGGTATCGTCTTAGATCAATTTAACAATACGGATAACCCTGCTGCGCATTACCACAGCACGGGGCCTGAGCTTTGGCAGCAAACCGAGGGCAAAATAACCCATTTCGTTTCCAGCATGGGCACTACCGGTACCATCATGGGCACTTCGCGTTATTTAAAAGAACAAAACCCAGCGATTCAAATCATTGGTTTGCAGCCCGCCGAAGGCGCTAGTATTCCGGGGATCCGTCGTTGGCCGGCTGAATACCTGCCGGGCTTTTTTCAAGCCGAACGTGTTGATCAAGTGATCGATATTGCACAAGACGCCGCACTGGATACTATGCGGCGCCTGGCCAAAGAAGAAGGCATTTTCGCTGGTGTCAGCTCAGGAGGCTCGGTATTCGCGGCTTTGCAAATCGCTGAACAAAATCCCGGCTCAATAGTGGTTGCGATTATTTGCGATCGCGGAGATCGCTACCTATCATCCAATATTTTTTAAGCGCAGCGCAGCGTGAGTTTTGAATATCTGGCGCTGCTTGCCGCGGCTTGCTGGGCCTTTGGCAGTTTATTGTCAGCGCAAGCCGCAACGCATCTGGGTGCCTTTGCCTTTAATCGCTATCGCATGCTGGTGGCGATGCTGTTGCTTTGGGGCATTTCGCTCCTTACCGAGGGTTGGCGCACATTAGACAGTGATAGCATCTTGCTGTTAACGGTTTCCGGTGTCATTGGTATTGTGATTGGCGATACCGCACTGTTTGCCGCGATGAATCGCTTAGGCCCGCGCCGTGCCGGTGTATTGTTCGCTACCCATGCGTTATTTTCTGTGGTACTCGCTTACTTTTGGCTTGGTGAGACCCTCTGGGGGTTAACCTTGGTTGGCAGCAGTATGCTGATGGGTGGCGTGATGATTGCAATTTTATTTGGTAAACGTCGCGCAGAGCAACACATCTGGGAAACCAATCAATATGGTTTAGCCAGTGGCATAGCCTTAGGCTTGCTGGCGGCATTTTGCCAAGCGGTTTCCACCTTAATGCTAAAACCAATGATGCTAAGCGCTATTGATGCGATTGCCGCTTCAGCGGTGCGCATGAGCAGCGGTTTTCTATTACATCTGCTGATTTTTTTACTCGGTTTTCAGGTAGCGCGTAGCCATTTGCCGATGACTGCACGCATTTTATGGTTAGTGATTATCAATGCCAGCTTATCGATGGTGCTGGGCATGACCTTGATTTTGCAGGCCCTAAAATACGGTGATGCCGGCATGGTGGCGATGCTGTCATCGATTAGCCCGGTGTTAGTACTGCCAATGTTATGGTTAGTGTATAAACGCACACCGGCTTGGGGGGCATGGTTAGGTGCTTTATGCACCGTTGTGGGCACCATGTTGATTTTATGGCATTAAATGCAGGCATTTCTGCCAAACCCGTTAGTAAAATTGCAGCATTCCCTGTCGTTCGGCCGTAGCAACCCACTAGCTTGCTCTGATATAGTGCAGTTTCGATAGAAAAAGAGGTTTACAGCATGCAATGGCAGGTCCTTACCTTCGCTGAATTAGACACCCTGACACTTTATTCATTACTGCAACTGCGAGTAGATGTCTTTGTCGTGGAGCAGAACTGTCCTTATCCAGAGTTGGACGATAAAGATTTACACCCGCAAACACGCCATGTGATGTTGAAAAAAGGCGACAAAGTGATCGCTTATTCACGTATTTTAGCGCCAGATGTCAGCTTTAAAGGCTTTCCAGGTATTGGTCGCGTGTGCATTTCTCAAACCGCACGCCGATTGGGTTTAGGTAAAATCTTAGTCGAAAGAACATTAGCGGAAGTCGCCAACTTATGGCCTGATACCGATGTGCATATTTCAGCGCAGTGCTATTTACAACGCTTTTATCAAGATCTCGGTTTTGCTGCTGCCAGTGAGCCTTATCTAGAAGATGATATTCCACATTTAAAGATGATCCGTGCTGCGCACTAAGTGTGCTACTTCCAATGTAAAAGCGGGTGAGCATTAAGCAATAAAAAACCCGCTATATCTCAGTAACACCGATCAGTTTAGTGTTTAACTGATCGGCATCACCGAATCACGGCGGGTTTTTCTAATAAGCAGCGGCCTGCTTAGAACCGATAACGAAAGCCCGCTTCAACAGAGCGTTCAGTGCCGACATAAATACCTTGGCGTAAACCCGTAATGTAGTCTTTATCTGTCAGGTTTTTCACTGAACCAAAAACGGTAAAGCCTTCAAATACCTGATACTGCGCAAACAAATCATACACCGTGTAAGCCGGTAACAAGCCTCCCCAAATGCCGCCTGCCGCAGTCGATGGAATCGCCACTTGGTTACTGGCATCACCATATTGTTCACCACGGTGATGTGCCGATAAACTCAAGCTTAAGGCTTCAATGTTGTAGCTCAATGCCATATTAGCGAGTAACTTTGGCGCATAAGGTAAGCGATTACCTGCAAAATCTCCTGTTTCAAACTCAGACGTCGGCACCCAGGTTGCATTACTGTCGATCCGAAACCCCGCACCAAGGTTATAGCCGAGCACCAACTCCATCCCTGCATGCTTAGTGGCACCGGCGTTCGACTGGGATAAATTCGGGTTACTGTTACCGGTAACCACTTGATTAGTGAAGTCCATGTAAAACGCGGCGGCTTCATAATTCAACTCACCCGCATTACCACGTATGCCAACCTCGTAATTCGTCGATTGCTCACCATCTAACAATTGATCAGCCAAACCATCTAACGCCACACCATTAGATGCCGGCGAAAACGCACGGTACACACCACCATATAACTGGCTGGCTGGGGTTAACTCATAAGTAGCACCGACACCTGGTAAAAACTCCGTATTGCTGGTTTTGGCCGTTGCACCGTTATCGGTTAACACCACACGTTTTTGCTCGTAGGACTCTACACGTAAGCCTGGGGTCACGGCTAAAGCGCCGGTTAACTGGATACGGCTTTGCGCATAAGCAGCAATACTGGTGGCAGAATCAATAATATGCCGGTCGTTAACACCTGAGCGATCCGACGAACGCGTTGCACGGATGCGATTATCATCGGCCTCTTCTTTCATTAAACGTAAGCCAAGCTCCGTCGCGGCAGCGGCGCCCATGAAGTCTTGATCAAAGCTTAAACGGCTTTCAATACCAACACGTTCGAAGCTGCGGTTATTGCCGGTTAAGGTATCAGCATACACCCAACGGCCAGCAGCATTAGACGCCGCCGTATTAACATCATAACGCCAGTAATCGCGAGTAATATCACTCCAATACACGAGGGTGTTGAGTTTAGTAGTGTCGCTAAGCAGCAATTCATGGTTTAAATCAAATGCCGTACGATCAGTTAAATACCAATCATCGGGCGCAGCGTTATAACGTTCGCCATTTTCAAAAGCGTCTAAAAAAATACCACGATAGGAAATATTGGCGTCGTTTTCATGATAAGCAAACTTCAGCCCGACTTTTTGCGTGTCACTTAAAGCAATACCGGCTTTGACCATCACATCTGACATGTCATAGCCTTTATCCATAAAGCCGTCGCTGCTCGCTTGCGTGGCAACAATACCCGCAAAAGCATCTTCAGCGGCGTTAGTGGCGCCCGCCTCTACATTCACTTCTTGCATATTGAACGAGCCAACACGCGCAGATAACTGTACGCCATCATCCGGATTTTTGGTGATGTAGTTCACTACGCCGCCGATGGTAGAAGGGCCATAACGTAATGAGGCCGAACCTTTTAACACTTCGACCGACTCTACTCGCTGAATACGGGTGTTAAAATAGCGATCGTTACCAATAAATAAACCCGGTGCCACTGGCACACCGTCTTCTAATAATAACGATTTTGACTCACTGGCCGACAAACCGCGCATACCAAAGTTGGCGACAATGGCGGTTTCTTCTTCGCTTTTAAGGTTAATGCCTGGCACGCGACGCAGCACGTCTTCGGTAGATAAGGGTTGTACTTGCTCTATTTGCTTGCGGTCAATCAAGATAACCGAGCCGGTTTCATCAAACACATGGCTCTGCTGTTGGCCTTTGATTTTCAACACTTCGATAGCCGGCATAATTTTACTGGCTTGTTGATCAGGGCTGGTCACTTCAGCGGTTTCAGCTTGAGTACTCGCAGCAGCGAATGAGCATAAAATGGCAGCAGCAATTGGATGATAATTCAGATATTTCATAGCAACCTATCTAATTTAATAATGGTTCAACAAGTAAAGTGGGCGCAAGAATAGCACCCATCAATACCAATGACAATTATTATCATTTAGATTTGCGTAAGCATTGCTGAATTAGAGAGTGGGCGCGGCGTATAATTGCTCTGCTCGGTTAAACAAGATCCAACTGGTGAGGATATATTTGTCGTTCGATACCGGCGTACAACCGCGGTGCGTATGCGTGAAGTAAGCCGGTGCAATCACCATGCGACCCTGTTGCGGTTGAATAGATTTCTGCTGATAAAAAAACTCGGTTTGACCGCCTTCTGCCACATCATTTAAATAAAACATAAATAATAACGTGCGATGCAACGGCTCGTTATCTGGCAGTTGTGGGTATACCTCGCAATGCCAATAGTTATAGTTGCCTTTTGCCTGTTGATATTTTTGCGCTTGGATCGGCCCTAACCGATACAAGGTACGCATAAAACCAAAAGTTTGCTCTTGGCTAAACTGGCCAAAATTATCATGGTTTACCGGCTGCGGTTGCTGAGTGATGGGATCTTGCGTAGTAATCCCAACCGGGGCAATCAAAGCAAAATGGTATTTTTTAAAATACTCATGCGCATAGTGCGAAGTGCTCTGTATTACTTGCTGTAGTAGTTGTTGATACTCAGGATATTGATTTAAATATAAGTCAGTACTGATTTTTTTACTGGTATCTACGCCAGAGCCGGTACGACCCGCTTGTTTATGTGGGCTTTTGTCAAAAGCACGGATCAACTGTTGGCAAAGAGCCGGGCTTAGCGCATTATCGTATACTTCGATAAAATCGGTCATTTAGGCAATCCTGACTATGTTTACTGAAACTTTGCAGCCCCGCTTCTCAGAAACCGATGCGCTGGGCCATATAAATAACACGGTATTTGCAACCTGGTTTGAAAGCGGCCGCCAAGGCGTTTTTCGCATTTTCACTCCGGATTTAGACGTCAAACGTTGGACGTTGATTATCGCCAGCATTCACATTAATTACCATGCCCAAACGCACTATAACGCCCCTGTCGAGCTACGGACTTGGATCAGCCGTATCGGCGGTAGTTCCTTTGATATTTATCAAGAGGCTTGGCAAAACGGCCAAAAATGCGCATCCGGCACTGCCGTTATGGTGAAGTTCGATTATACACAACAACGCGCCAGTAAGCTGACAACAATAGAGCAAGCCGCGTTAAACTCGCATTTACTGCCCACGCCTTAGCGTTAACGGGGTCAATTGGTCGAAAGCCACTAGCCAGAGGCGACAATCCCCCGTAAGTTAGCTTGGTACTAGCCACCAACGGAGCCATTAAATGAACTATAAAATCCCCCTGTTGTGTTTCAGCGTGTTAATTAGCATGCCGCTGCAAGCCTTTGATCGGATCACGGGCAAAGACTTTGCCAGCCGCTCAGAAGTGATTGCAACCGAAGCGATGGCCGCAACCAGCCATCCGTTAGCCACACAAATCGCTCTGGATATAATGAAACAAGGGGGTAATGCCATTGATGCAGCTATTGCCGCTAACGCTGCACTGGGTTTAATGGAACCAACCGGCAATGGTATTGGTGGTGACTTATACGCCATTATCTGGGATGCGAAAACTGGCCGTTTGCACGGTTTAAACGCCTCTGGCCGTTCACCTATGGGGCTGAGTTACGATACCTTAAAAGCCGAGCTGGATAAGCTGGGCCGCCAAGATTTACCGCCACATGGTATGTTGCCGATCAGTGTGCCAGGCGCGGTTGATGGCTGGTTCGAGATGCATCAAAAATTTGGCAAATTATCTATGCCAAAAATTCTGCAGCCTACCATCCATTATGCCGAAAAAGGCTTCCCCGTTACTGAACTTATTGCTTATTACTGGGATCGTAGCGTGCCAATTTTAAGTAAACAACCAGGCGATTTTAGCGGCACTTATACCATTAATGGTCGTGCCCCGGCTAAAGGCGAGATTTTTAAAAACCCCGCGCTAGCTAATACTTTAAAAGCCATTGCTAAACATGGCCGCGATGCTTTTTATCGTGGTGAGATCACCCGCAAAATTGACAGCTTTATGCAACAAAACGGCGGCTACTTGCGCTATGACGATTTTGCCAAACATCGTTCAGATTGGGTTGAGCCGGTAGGGGTTGATTACAAAGGCTATACGCTGTGGGAATTACCACCCAATGGCCAAGGGATTGCGGCCTTACAAATGCTGCAAATTCTAAAAAACTTTGATTTAGCCAAGCTGGGTTTTAACAGCGCCGAAAGTATTCACTTAATGGTGGAAGCGAAAAAGTTGGCGTTTGAAGATCGTGCGAAGTTTTATGCCGATATGGATTTTAATCAATCACCGATTACCGGCCTGATCTCAGAAGCCTACGGCAAAGAGCGGGCAAAACTGATTGGTGAGCGCGCCGCACAACGGGTTGATGCGGGTAACCCGAATCTGTATGAAGGCGATACTATCTATATGACCACCGCAGACAAAGACGGCAATATGGTGTCGCTTATTCAAAGTAATTATCGCGGCATGGGTTCAGGCGTTACCGTACCGGGTCTAGGCTTTATCTTTCAAGATCGCGGCCAATTATTCTCGATGGATAAACAACACGCCAACGCTTATCAACCTGGCAAAAGACCTTTTAATACCATTATCCCAGCCTTTATTACCAAAGATAACAAGCCATTAATGAGCTACGGTGTCATGGGGGGAGCGATGCAACCGCAAGGTCATGTGCAAATCTTAGTGAATATGGTCGACTATGGCATGAACCTGCAAGAAGCGGGTGATGCCGCCCGCTGGCAACATTTAGGGAGCACTGAGCCAACAGATGGCCAAGACGCTTACCTGCAAAATGGCGGTTATATAGAGGTTGAACGCGGTGTACCCTTTGAAACCGTGCGCGAGTTACAGCAACGTGGCCATGACATCCGCTGGGGTTTAGGTGGCTATGGCGGCTATCAAGCTATTATGCGTGATCATGCCAACGGCGTGTGGATTGGCGCCTCTGAATCACGCAAAGATGGTCAAGCAGCAGGTTACTAATACGTTATAAGCTGACGGCATCTGCCGTCAGCGACACCTTGGCATCATGGTGTTGCTCAATATGCCGAATGGCTTGTGTTACATCACCATCAAAAGGCACTGCCGACGCAGTACGTTGTTTACGCAAGCTAATTCGCTCCGCGGCTTTTAAATAGCGCATAATCTCTTCTTCACTTTTTAATTGCAGCCGTGGCACCCGGACGGGTTTACCCGTGTCGCTGTCTTTGGCAATCATCGTGAAGTACGACGAATTACAATGCTTAACCAGCCCGGTTTGAATATTTTGGGCATCAACTCGGATCCCCACCACCATCGAGCTCGCGCCCACATAATTGACAGAGGCGTTTAGTGTGACTAACTCACCCACTTCAATAGGATTAAGAAAATCGACGCGATCTACCGATGCGGTGACGCAATATTTACCGCTAAACTTGGAGCCACAAGCAAAAGCAATTTGGTCCATTAACGACAACAAGTAACCACCGTGAATTTTCCCGCTGAAGTTAGAATGAGAAGGCAACATTAGCTGCGACAAGGTAATTTGTGAGCATTTCACTGTTTTGTATGCGTTATCCATGGCAAGCACTCCCATATATGTGTGTCACAACTTAGTTTAGTTGCTCTGTTAAAGGTTTGTCTTGCACTAAGATCCACGGCGAAATCACTACTGCCCAAAGCTCCGTTTTTGCCTGATACCATTGCTGCGCTTGTTGCTCTGTAGTGCGACGAATACTGCCCTGACTTAACCAATCGGCAACTTGTGCTTTATTATCCTGACTAAAAGCAAAAGCCACTTCAATTAAATCGGCAACTGGCTCCACGCTGATCACATTGCCCGCAGCATAAAACTTTTGCAACTCGAGCCAACTGATACGCGCCGTTTCGGCAATAATTTTGGCACGGATTAAGGTAGGATCTTCAGCCTCCTCAACCAAATGGGCATCAGGCGGGGTAATCGCAGTCATAACATCCTCAACGTCGTTTAAACTCTCATTCTTGCTCGTCTTGCTGCTCAGTGATCTGTTGTGCACTGAGCTCGTGTTTTTTCAATAATTTATAAAAATCGGTTCTGTTGCGCCCGGCTAAATCGGCGGCACGAGTCACATTACCTTCGGTCATTTGCAGCACTCGCGTCAAATATTGCCGCTCAAATTGATCACGCGCTTCCGTCAGCGTCGGCCAGTAACTGGTGTTTTGTGATAACGCTTGCTCAACTAACGCAGCGCTAATAATCGGGCTTTGCGTTAACGCTACGCATTGCTCCACCACGTTAACTAACTGCCTGACATTTCCCGGCCATTTGGCGGTAGCGAGAATTTGCAGCGCATCGTCTGAAAAGCGTGTCACTTTCACGTGATGCCGATCGGCGCTTTGTTGCAGTACATGCCTAGCTAATAACGGAATATCTTCTGCTCGCTGCTCTAAGCCCGGTAATTGTAGGTTTACCACATTTAAACGATAGTATAAATCTTCTCGGAATTGACCTTCAGCCATCGCTTGCTGTAAATCGCGATGCGTGGCCGATAGCACGCGTACATTAATCGGGATCGTTTTAGCACTGCCAACCGGGCGAATTTGTCGCTCTTGCAACGCGCGTAGCAGCTTCACTTGAAGCGCCACCGGCATATCACCAATTTCATCTAAAAATAAAGTACCGCCATCCGCTTCACGAAATAAGCCCAAGTGCTCCGTCACCGCCCCAGTAAAAGCCCCTTTACTGTGACCAAATAACTCTGACTCTAACAAATGCTCGGGTAAGGCCCCGCAGTTAATCGCAACAAAGGGTTTACTGCCACGTGGGCTGGCCTGATGGATAGCATTGGCTAACAACTCTTTACCGGTTCCGCTGGCACCGGTAATTAACACGCTAACATCACGCTGAGCGACACGATAGGCTTGCTCCAGCAAGTCTTGCATCAGTTTACTGCGAGTAATAATAGCGGCACGCCACTGCGCTTGCTCGGGTAACGACTGATTTAAAGCCCGCTGTAACACCTCCCGTAACTCAACCGGATTGAGCGGTTTAGTAAGGAAGCCAAAAACACCGCGCTGTGTAGCCGCTACCGCTTCTGGAATAGAACCATGTGCAGTCATTAACACGACAGGCAAACCTTTATAGCGCTTGGCTATTTCATCAAATAAACTCATGCCATCTAAACCAGGCATGCGTAAATCGCTTAGCACCACATCAACTGTTTGCTTGGTTAACATACTTAATGCCATTTCAGCACAATCGGCATTTAGAACCTGGTAGCCTTCACCTTCTAAACGTAAGGTTAATAAGCGCAGTAAACTCGGATCATCATCGACCAATAATAAACGTGGATTTTCTTTAGCCATGGTTTGCTCCATTGCCATTCTCAGGCAGTGGTTGCTGATTCAACTCTGCCTCGATTTGCGTTAAAGCATCGATTTTCTTTTGCAATTCACGATTGGTTTTTTGGGCCCTATCGATCATATCTTGTTGTTGCGCATTCAAACGGGTCACTGCACTGACGGCAGATTCGGCCTCTAATAACTTTTGATTAAACGTTAGCTCCCAGCTAAACAACGCGGCAAGGCGAGGTGGCAAAGACGATAATAATTCTGCTAAATGCGTTTGCACTCGAAAGCGCGTGACATGAGGCATATCAGGATGCAAATTAAGCAGCGCTTGCTGAAATTGAGCCAACTTATCCAACTCTGGTAGGCTGCGTAACCTAGCACGCTCGGGCATCGGATCGCTTAAGATTTGCTGCTTGTAATCCAACCACGCTTGCAAACTTGCCGCAGAATCATTTAAGGCCAATTCAAAAACAACCTCAGGCTCAGGTTCAACAAGGGCTGGCACAGCTTCAGGTACTGGCTCTACTGATGTGGTGGCGCTAGGTAACTCTGGTAAGGTTGTTAATTGACACCCAGCCAGTGTCAGCAACATCAGCAGTAGCACTGCATTTTTCATAGCGGTTTTTCTCCTAAAAACGGCAAGTGAACACGGATACACACATCCGCGTACACAACATCGACGATATCCGCGTGGCCACCTAACAAACGAGCACAATCGGCAACTATAGACAGGCCTAAGCCAGAGCCTTGTACCGAGTCGAAACGTGGCGTGGTGCCACGTTGAAAGGGTTCAAACAACTTTTCGCGCAGTGCCACCGGAATGGGTGCGCCATTGTTCGCCACTTCTAACAAGATCATATCGTCTTGCCGATACAATTTTACCCAAACGGGGCTACTTTCAGCACCGTAAGCTTGAGCGTTATTGATCAAATTATCCAAAATACGTCGGAACAAGGTGGCATCGGTATAAAGCGTATTCAGCTGGCAATCGAGCTTCACTTGTTGCTGACGCTGCTGCAGCGATAACGCATGATCATTAAAACAAGCTTGCAATAATTGTTGCGGTGTTTGCCAAGCCCACTCTGGTTGAGCTTGTTGCAATAATCGATTGTAATCGAGCAATTGTTCAGTTAACACGCTGAGTCGATCAGCACTGCCATTTAGCAGGGTCACCACTTCTAATTGTTGTGGTGTTAATGGGCCAACCAATTGCTCAGTTAGCAAAGCGCAACCTTCACGAATACTCGACAGGGGCGTTTTTAGTTCATGAGAAGCATGGCGCAGTAAAATCAGTCGCAGCGCTTCTAACTGTTGTAAACGTGAACTTAGCCAACGTAATTGCTCGCCCAGTTCGGTTAATTCACGAGGGCCGCGCAGTTTTTCATCGGGAAATTGATGCTTGGGTTGGCCAATGGCACGGATCATCCGATCAAGCTTTTTCACCGGTGCCGTAATACGGTTAGAGCTCCACAGCACCAGCAGCAAGGTCAGCAGCACCAAAGCAAAGGTTTGCCAAGCAAGTTGTTGCTGGGTGTGCGTGACAAATTGTTGCTGTTCAGACAACTGCCGTTCTAACAGATCCCAAATTTGCTGAGTGATCCGCTGCTGCTGCTGGCGAATTTGCTGCATTAAGCTTTCAGGCGTATTGATGAATTCTTCACTCAGACGTTGGCGCAGCGCTTCTAAAGCGGCTTCTTGCTCGGCGCATAAATTCAGTTGTGGTAAATCCTGACAAACCTGTTGCAGTAATTGCTGCTGATTCTCGATATGCGTTAAAGCCACTCTGCGGATCGCCTCGGTGCGCACCACACCGTATTGCCGCACGGCTCGTTCGATATCAATCACCACACTTTGCATACTTTCCGATTGGCGTACATAGGATACCGAGCGCTCGGCCGAGGTAATCGCGAATGAACTGACGCCACTGAGCGATTTATTACTTTGCCACAGCAGCACCCCCACCGGGATCAATGCTAAAAAGAAACTGAGCAAGACCAGCTGGCGTAACGAGGCAGTTTGGATTGAAAAACGCATAACGACCGAACTCAGACTAAAAGACAGTGCTGGCTAGTTTACTGAAAAAACGCGCCTTTGTATTGCAGATATAAAAAAGGCCAGCAATGCTGGCCAAGGCAGATTCAGCATAACGCTGCAGATCAGATAAAGCTTACTGCGCCAACTCGGTGGTTAATGAGGCAGTAAAGGTGGTTTGTGGAGCCTGTGCCAGATGCACGGCTTGTTCTTGCTCCCACGCTTGCACACTGCTGTTATTCAAATCGATACGACGCAGCATAGTGAACACAATAGCCATGTTAGCAACCAGAAACAGGGTAACAAAACTTAAAAACATATCCATGATACTTCTCCGCAAATGGCGCCTTGTTGTAGGCGGTTAGAACTGTCTCAGGAGAATCGCGTAAAGGTAAAACTGCTTTGCCTTTACGCTATTCCCCTGCAGTCGTATCATAGATAATGCACGGCGCGTGCCAACATTTAAAAAATCTTTAATATCATGAACTTGAGGGTTTTCAGAGAAGTTTAAGTGTGGTGAGCTCGGTGGAGGTGTTGCCAATTGGCGACACTAAAAACAGCATAAAATAGATAATATTTAAAATCAATAACTTAGGCTGTATGCTTTTTGCGACACACAACCTAAGCCGCTGTTCTAACTAAATAAAACCGTAGCGCTGCGCTACGCGATCGAAATATTCTAAACAGTGTTTGGCATATTGACGCTTTTCCACATAGCTTCCTGGGAAAAAGCTCTTCTTAAAACCATAAGCCACCATATCTTTCAGCCGCTTTAATGGCACATCAAAGTTATCTAGCGCCAGCTGATATTCTTTACTCACTGTGGTATTCGACACTAAGCGGTTGTCAGTACAAATGACCGTGGCAATACGGTGCTCTAACATGTCTTTAAATTTATGCTGGCGAATATCGGTAATAGCCGGATTGGTTTGTAAGTTACTGGTTAAGCACACCTCAATTGCAATACGCTTATCGGCAATGTAAGAAGCCAAATTCTGAATATAACTGGCTTTATCCAGAATAGCGGGGTCTTTAATCATATCGGGCATAAACATCGAATAACCGTGGCCAATACGATCGGCATAACATTCTGTGATGGCTTCAAACACACTTTCTGCGCCATAAGCCTCGCCCGCATGTAAGGTTTTTAATAAAAAGTGTTGATGCGCGTATTCATACACTTCTTTAAACTTGCCAGCAGGATAGCCTGCTTCTTGCCCGGCCAAATCTAACCCAACAATCGGGATGCCTTCTTCGTCACGCAACCGCACACTGGCGCGTACTAATTCCATCGCCGCTAGCTTAATCACATCCATCGGCGCAAAATCACGCATCAACTGAAATAAATTGGTGTAATAAGGCGAAAACCCTTTATTGCCAAACATGCGCATCGCGCAATTGATAATGCCGTAATGAAACGGTGGCCGCTCGCCACGCAACACCCGCTCTGTGGCGTTGTACTCTTGCATAGCGCGTTTTAAGCCATTGTTCACCGCGTGCATGATTTGGTCAAAGTCGATGCCTCGCGTTAAATCGATTAATAGCTGAGGGGCAAAACGTACCTCGATATAATTGACGCCCTCGGCTTGGTTATCCAACGCCAGCTCATAAGCCGCTTGCTCTAGGTTTTCCGGATCGCGCAGCACCGCACAGGTATATTGAAAGCAGTGTAGATACTCACCTAAATTTTGGTAACGGTCTTTAAACACCAACTCTTTGAGGCCGCTAATACTTTGTGATGGCAATGCCACCTGACTGCGCTGCGCCATCTCAATTAAACTGTCTAAACGCAGGCTACCATCCAGATGCAAGTGTAAGTCGGATTTCGGCATATCTTTAATAAAATCGGCAGAGTATCTAGGCATAATGATTCCTTCTAATTATCCATGCAGAATAGCATAGAAGACTTCGGCAACGCACATGGCTTGAATGTGAGAGACGACTTAATACGCTGGATTCTCTGCTAACAAAAGTAGCTATGGCAGCAAACTAGGTTTATGCTTTTAAAAGGTTACTTTTTTCATTCGACGATATAAATGCGCCGTTCATCAACGGACTGTTATGACTCAATTCATAAAAGCCTAGGCTTAATACGGAGATTTTATGCACTTGAACACTTTTACCATTCGCACAAGACTAATATTAATCGCGTCTGTAGCCGTAACAGCCCTAGGATTTATGTTGTTCCTTATGCAATATCAAGAGCGAACCTTAAGTCAGCTATCTCAAGCAGATAAACTCATCGCTGAATTGAATAGCGGCATGCTGACCTTACGGCGCCATGAAAAAGATTTTTTATTACGAAAAGAATTACGCTATCAACAGCGACATCAAGATACTCAACAACAACTCACTCAAAAAATGACTGAACTGCAAGCGCTATTACAGTCACTCTCGATAGAACAACAACAAACGCAAAAATTTGCCGCTTTAGTTCAGCTTTATGCACAAGCATTTGATCAGTTAATTTTGACTGAACAACAGATCGGCTTAACTGCAAAAGAAGGGCTAATGGCAAGCTTGATGGAAACTAGCCAACCATTACACAAAAGTTTGAGCGACCGTCCCTTTGAACAAGGTTTATACTGGCAGATCCGATCTGTTGAAAAAGATTTTATCACCTATCTGCAACAAGAAAGTGCTGAGCGCCACCTAACACTTAGCCGCCAGTTATCCGCCACATTAACCCCAGCAGAAGCACTTTTATACACCGACTATCAGACTGTCTTTCAACAACTCGTGGCGCTATTCCAGCAACGAGGTTTGACCCCAAGTGAAGGGCTAGAGGGGAATATGCGCCAACAAATCCAAGCAACAGAAACCTTACTTGCAGATATGTCAGAGCAGCTTAGCAGTCGCTTTGAGCTGGCTATGCAAAAAATCAATAGATTGAGCCTTGGCCTATTTGTGCTGATCATCTTTTTGGTGATCTCTTTGGTAAGTTTAATTGCTCGCAGTATCAATAAACCCATTAGCCAAGCCTCAAACGATTTAGCAAAGATACGAACAAATAAAGATTTTACTCTACGCTTGCAACTCACTGGTAAAGATGAAATTTCTGCACTCGGTCAGGACATGAATTCCTTGCTTTCCGATGTCCAAAATTTAGTAAAATCAGTGAATCATTCTTTGGAGACATTAGATAAAGTCACGGTTGAACTTGCAAAGACTGCAGCGAGTACCGCAGACGTGACGCAAGCACAACAAGGTGAAACCGATATGGTCGCGACGGCAGTAACCGAGATGGGCGCAACTATTCAGGAAATTGCGACAAATACGGAAGCCGCATCCAATACCGCGCAAACGGCCAATGAGCATGCACAAAAAGGACAGAAACAAGTTAATGATACGGTTACCTATGTGCATGCTCTTGCTGAGCGTTTACAACACGCCAATTTATCAGCAGTTGAGTTACAAAAAGACAGTACCAGTATTGGTTCAGTGCTAGACGTCATCAGAAGTATTGCCGAACAAACGAATTTGCTGGCACTGAATGCCGCCATCGAAGCCGCTCGAGCGGGGGATGCCGGCCGAGGCTTTGCGGTGGTTGCAGATGAAGTGAGAACACTTGCACAGCGAACCCAGCAATCGACTCATCAAATTGAAGGTATTATTCAAAAACTGCAAGAACGCACTAAGGGCATTACCAAGATCATGCAGGAATGTGGTGACGAGGGGGGGCGAAGCGCAACTCAAGCAGCGGCAGCCAGTGAGTTACTTCAAACCATTACCAACGCTGTATCAAATATAATGGACATGACCACTCAAGTCGCTACCGCAATTGAAGAGCAAAGCTCTGTTGCAGCTGAGGTCAATCGTAATGTAGTAAAAATTCGTGACTTATCTGAGGACACTGCTGACGTAGCAGTAAAAACCAATCAATTAAGTGATGATGTGGCCAACCAAGCTAAAATGCTAAGGCTAGAAGTGAACAAGTTTCGTGCCTAAAAAAGCGCCAGCATAACTGGCGCTATCTAGCGCATTACACTTTAAAGCGGCTAACTAACTCGTTGAGTTGTGTTGCTAAACGAGACAGCTCTGAAGCACTGGCCGTGGTTTGATGCGAGCCAGTTGCCGTTTGATTGGCAAGATCGCTAATGGTAATGATATTTCGATCAATCTCCCGCGCCACTTTCGATTGCTCTTCGGCTGCGCTGGCGATAACGTGGTTTTGATCACTGATACTGGTAATGTTTTCCGCAATACGTGTTAAGGCCGTGGCCGCTTCAATTGCCACGTTTTGTGCATTATCTGCATTGCTGCTTATTAAGCCCATTGCACTTACGGCTTCTTTCACCGAAGATTGCACCTGATTAATCATCAACTCAATTTCCCCAGTCGAGGTTTGAGTGCGATGCGCTAAACTACGCACTTCATCGGCAACCACGGCAAAACCACGGCCGGCATCCCCCGCTCGAGCGGCTTCAATGGCCGCATTCAGTGCCAGTAAGTTCGTTTGCTCTGCTACGCTACGAATCACCTCTAATACCTGGTTAATCGAGGAGACTTTATCAGCTAAGACATTAATCACACTGGTACTTTGCCGGACATCGGCATTCATCTTGTCGATAACCGTACGGGTTTGCAGTACTTTTTTACTGCCATCTTCCGCTAAAGCAGCGGATTGCATAGACGCTTCTGAGGTTTGCATGGCCGTTGCCGCCACTTCATCCACCGCAGAGCTCATTTCGGTTATCGCAGTAGCCGCTTGTTGCACTTCATCATTTTGAAGTTGAATAGCACGAGAGGATTCATCGGTCACCGCGTTTAACTCTTCCGCGGCTGAGGCAAGTTGACTGGCTGAGCTTGAGATATGACCAATCGCTTCGCGAAGATTAGTTTGCATTTTTGCTATGGCCTGCGCCAGTGTGGTTAGCTCATCATTGCCATCTCGACATACATCACGAGTTAAATCACTACCAGCTATAAACTGAGCTGATTCAATGACTTGCGATAATGGTTGATTAATGCTTTTTGATATAACAAGCGCGATAACAATGGCAACGATTACCGCGAAAGCAATGAGAAAGATAACAACCCATTTAGCACTTTCATAGGCATCTATCGAAGCAGTACGCGTATCAGCAACAGCTTGCTGGTTTATACTGGTTAATTTTATTAAATCTTGGGTCATGCTATTCGCTAGCACACTCATCTGTGGCAAAAGGTCTAAAGCAGAGCCTATTTCCTCTTGTTTCAATAAATCAATCACTTGCTGTTGAATGCCTAAATAGCTTTCTTCTGTTTTTTTAAAAGCGGTGAATACTTGTCTTTCTTCATCAAGCGTAATCACACTTTCATAAGCTGATACGTTTTTCTTAACTTCTGCCCGGACATTTTCAACTAATTGTAAGGTTTCGCCTTCACGTCGAATATCCGTTGTCAGCATCAGCCTTAATGTAAATACCCGTAAGCGGGTAACATTTAAATTTAAGTCAGCCAAGTTCATTAACGAGGGTAAGATAGTGGTTTCCACTTGACTTGCACGCTCACGAATATCTGACATCGTGTTCAGGTTATAAAAGCCTAAACCCGCCAACATCAGGACGAGAGCACCAAATGCGCTGAGCAATCGTTTTTGAATACTTAATGACCTGAACATAGGGTGCCTCATTGATCCATTTAGAGATAGTTTATGCCAATAAAAACTACCCCATAAAATAAAGGGTGTGTTTATTCATTTACTCTAGCAGTAAATACGCGGTATAGCAGCTTTTTAATCGGCAATGTTGTTATAAATCCAATACTAACAACCACTGCCCCGTCTAATGGCAATGTTATCGAGTTAGCCAATTTGACCAGCCTGCCGCTGACCACATCGCTATTAAGCCTTGAAATGTTGAGTCACATTTTGTCGTACGAAACGAACCGTATGAACGAGGATTGAAGTGATAAAAGCAAAACTTGCATGAACTTCAGCTTTTATAAAGCCGCGTGATGTGACAGCGAGAGACACAAGCAGAACAATAAAAAGCAATACATAAGGACATTACAGAAAATGAAAAACAAAAATTAATGTGACAAAAAGGGGGGGAAGCGCATAAAAATGGTGCCCGGGGCCGGACTTGAACCGGCACGAGGTTTCCCTCGAGGGATTTTAAATCCCTTGTGTCTACCGATTTCACCACCCGGGCAACGAGTACTGATTAGTTCCAGCAGAACGGCGCGAATATTATGCAAGCTCAGCCACTTTTGCAAGTGATTTCTGAAATTATCTGCTAATTAGCGCGCAACTGATGCTTTATCGAACAAAATCAACTGTGTCAGCCCTTCCCGACAACGATTTCACGCCAGTTTCAGCCTCTTTACAGGGCTTATTATAAATTTTCCAGAAACACATTGATCAGGATCAAAATCTGAGCGTACAATAGTTTCAGAAATTTCTGAAAGTTTAATAAGGACAAAATATGCAAATGACACCAATGATTGAGTCTTTTGTTTGTCACTTTGGTGAGATGGGCAGTCGCTGGGGGTTTAACCGCACCGTAGGGCAAATTTATGCCTTGCTGGTGGTCAGTGAAGAGCCAATCTGCGCCAATGAGATTGCCGAGTTGTTAGGTATTTCCCGTGGCAACGTCAGTATGGGTTTAAAAGAACTGGGTAGCTGGCAACTGGTGCAGGTGCAACATAAAGCGGGTGATCGTAAAGAATACTATTTTTGCCGTGGCAGTATTTGGGATATGGCCAATAAAGTATTTGAAGAGCGCCGAAAGCGTGAGATGGATCCCACGTTGTCATTACTGCGCGACATGATGATGGATGAAGCGGCCAACAAAGAAGAACGCTTCGCGCAACAACGCATTACCGAAATCCATGATTTATTGGAAAACATTACCGAATGGACGCAAAGCTTGCAGTCCTTGTCGCCAGAAAAGTTAAACACCTTAATGAAGCTCGGTTCTGGGGTTGGCAAGGTGTTGGAATTTACCGAAAAGTTTCGCTCGAAAAAAGACGCTTAATAGGCTATTGCTGAGGTGGTTATGTTAGACACGTTAATTCTGTCGCGTATTCAATTTGCGGCCAATATAAGTTTTCATATCCTGTTCCCAACCATTACCATTGCCTTAGGTTGGTTGTTATTTTACTTCAAATTACGCTTCGATTTTTCGCAACATCCCGTTTGGATGCGCGCTTATCGCTTTTGGGTCAAGGTGTTTGCGTTAACCTTTGCGCTGGGTGTCGTTAGCGGTATTACCATGTCATTCCAGTTTGGCACCAACTGGCCTGGTTTTATGGAAACCATTGGCAATATTGCCGGGCCCTTACTGGCGTATGAAATCTTAACAGCGTTTTTCCTTGAAGCCACCATGCTCGGCATCATGTTATTTGGCTTTCATAAAGTGCCGCGCTGGGCGCATACCCTCGCCACCTTTTTAGTCGCCTTAGGCACCACTTTCTCGGCATTTTGGATCTTAGTGCTGAATTCATGGATGCAAACGCCAGCAGGTTTTGAAATGCGCGATGGCGTAGTGCATGCCACCGACTGGTTCGCGATTATTTTTAACCCGTCTTTTCCCTATCGCTTTATGCATATGTTGCTGGCCTCGGCCCTCACCGTTTGTTTCCTGGTGGCCGGTATTTCTGCCTATCGCTTATTGCGTGGCGATAATAAAAAAGCCCCGAAACTGACGCTTAAAACCGCTTTATTTACTGCGGCAATTTTAGCGCCCACTCAGGCATTGGTCGGTGATTTCCATGGCTTAAACACCTTAGAACATCAACCGCAAAAGATCGCGGCAATGGAAGGTATTTGGCATACCGAAAAAGGCGCACCTCTGGTGTTATTTGCCATCCCCGATGCCGAAACCCAGCAAAATCGCTTTGCAATTGAGATCCCGAAATTAGCCAGCTTAATTTTAACGCACGATCCAAATGGCGAACTGAAAGGCTTAAATGAGTTTGTCGGCGAGCACCCGCCGGTAGCACCAGTGTTTTATAGCTTCCGCGTTATGGTGGGAATCGGCATGTTAATGCTGTTAGTGGCTTGGTGGAGCAGTATTAAACTAGTGAGGCATAAAACGCTGACACCGCTGCATTTAAAACTCCTTATCGGTATGACGTTCTCGGGCTGGATCGCCACCCTAGCCGGCTGGTATGTCACCGAAATTGGTCGGCAGCCCTACTTAGTATATGGCTTATTAAAAACACGTGACGCGGTAACTACCGTACCGAGTGAGCATGTCGCGCTAACCCTAGGCTTATATTTAGTGCTGTACGCCGTGTTGCTGGTGCTCTATATCAAAACGTTATTCTGGTTAGCCAAGCGTGCGGTAGAAGTAGAAGAGTATGACCTAACGATGCCCGGTTTACCTGAAAACGCGCCAGCCACTGACAAAGCCACAGGAGCTTCAGCATGATGAATTGGTTAACGGCCGAACATTTGGCCCTGGTTTTTGGTGGCCTGACGGCCCTGTCGATTTTACTCTATGCCATTTTAGATGGTTATGATTTAGGTGTCGGCATTACCCTACCGATGGGCAACGAAGCCTGGCGCGATACAGCCATTGCCTCGATTGGCCCGTTTTGGGATGCCAATGAAACTTGGCTCGTATTGGCGGTAGGTTTGTTACTGGTTGCCTTTCCCGCCGCGCACAGCGCGATTTTACATGCGTTATATTTGCCCACGGCCATGTTACTCATCGGCTTAATTTTACGTGGTGTTGCCTTTGACTTTCGGGCTAAGGTAAAAACTCAGCGTAAAGTGTACTGGGATTACACCTTTAAAGCCGGATCGCTGTTAGCAACCTTCAGTCAGGGCTTTATGCTGGGCATTTATGTGATGGGTTTACAGTATCATACGGGCAGTATTATTTTCGCTTGCTTCAGCGGTCTGTGTGTTACCGCCGCCTATGCGATGATTGGTAATGCCTGGCTAATTGGCAAAACCAGCGGTGAGCTGCAACTGCATGCCATTAAACACTGTAAAATAGCGGGTGTGTTAACGCTAAGCGGGATCTTGGCTGTGAGTTTAATTAACCCGATGGTGAATGCCAACGTGTTACAAGTATGGACGGAACCACCATTAGCCTATTTCTTTGCTGCGATCCCGTTGTTGTGCTTTGCCATGTTTGTTATTGGTTATTTGGCCTTAAAACGTTTGCCACTGCCAAAAGATGCCGGTGCTTGGTTGCCTTTTGCCATTTGTAACGTGATCTTTATCAGTAGCTTTATCGGCTTAGCTCTAAGTTTCTATCCGTTTGTGGTGCCAAACCAAATGACGCTTTATCAAGCGGCAAGCTCGCGGGAATCACTACTGATTATTTTCTTTGGCGCAGTGGTGGTGATTCCGGTGATTGCGGCCTATACCGCGGTGGCATATTATGCGTTTAGAGGTAAAGCTGACGGCTTGAAGTATTATTAATAGCAACGATATTGAAACTTAGTGCAGCAGGTAAACTGACAATACAAACAAAAAAACCAAAAGTCGCATCACCGCGCTTTTGGTTTTTTAATGAATAAAGAATGATTAAGCTTTACGACGACGTGATGCACCCAAACCTAATAAACCCAGACCGATTAAAGCAAGAGTAGTGGGTTCTGGTACTGCAGTAGTGTCAGCGCCTCTTGGGACCTCATTGCTTAAAAATATACCATCGCCATTATTCAAAGAGCTAAACTGAACGAGTGGAGAGCCGCTATACACGTCAAAATTTAAAGCACCACCGCCTGACTTAAACACTTGAAAATTAAATATCTCTCCCGCAGCTAAGGTAAAATCCAAACCATCAAGATAACCACCCGTAACATACGAAGTGAAGTCACCAGCAGCATTTATTGAATCATATGTACCTGACTCAAATGAGTGAAAACGAAATGGGCTGCCTTTGGTTAATTCAATATTACCGTTTATTTCTTGAACACTACTAAAAGTCCAACGGATAAACCAGTTAGTATTATTATTCCAAATGTAAAAACTATTAGCCGTTGAAAGATTAGCATTCCTTGCAAGAGCAGTACCTGCTGAATTCCAAGCCGAAGAATCGGCACTGATTAAACCAGCATGAGCTGACGAGACCGGTAAAAAAGCCGCTGAAAGGGTAAATGCTAGCGAAAGTGCTAATACCTTAAGTTTCATCTGTACTCCAAATATCATTTGATGGGTCATTATTCACGATTAAGAATTCGAGGTTGTTTAGAGATGACAAGAAACAACACAAAAAACATTGCAAAATAAATGCCAAAATATTAAACCATTGATTTTTATGTGTTTATAAAAAGAGGTCTTACCAGGCTGTAAAAAAAGCTGTCACTTTAGCAACCCGTTAGGCAAAGTAACTATTCATAAACCGTTCCTAATAAATAGGTCTACTCGTAGCTACTTAGCCTGAGTTATACAAAAATCTTGTTAACTCAACGCAGTTATGTCGAGTACTGGCTAAATATTATAGTTTACTATTGTCAATACTCACGGCTTTTGCATCAGGCTTGTCGCGCAAAATTTTATCTAAGTAGCCCATCGCAAAAGCGGATAACACAAAGGTAATGTGGATCAATAAGTACCATTTGAGCTTATCATTATCGATTGATTCGGTATTCATAAACACTTTTAACAAATGTATGGACGAAATTGCAACAATCGACGCAGCTACCTTGTTTTTCAGTGAGTTAGAGTCTAACTTACCCAACCAACCTAACTTGTCATCATGGCCGTGTAAATCGAGCCGCGATACAAAGTTTTCATAACCTGAAAACATCACCATCACCAGCAAACCACCGACCAAAGCAATATCAATTAAGCTTAGGGTGATCAGGATCAGTTCTACTTCTTTCATGCTAAAAATCATTGGGATAACATGAAATATTTCCTGAAAAAATTTAATGGCTAATGCCATTAAACATAAACTCAAGCCCAGATATATCGGCGCCATGATCCAGCGCGTGCCATACATCAGTCTTTCAAAGTAACGTTCCATGCAATTTCCTGTTTATCGGTTTAAGTAAGCTGTCGCGTATGTAAACACGCGCGAGGGGCAACGGCGAGCATTTTATTCCCAAGCAATAGAAGACGGCAACTTCGGCGTTGACAACAAACTGATAAAACGCTGCCAACGCTCATCTTCAGAGCCGCCTTGCTCGATATAGTTCTTCACTAAATCTTTGCCCCAATTGTAATTGATCACATAAGCGCCATAGGTATCAACAAACCGGATGCCTTGCTTGGCCTCTGCTTCACTTTGCAATAAGTAACGCTGGCGTAAGCTTTGTGCCGTTGCCGCATCAATTTCACCATTGAGGTATAACCGCGCAATTTCATTACCGGCATAGCTTAGTTGAGCCATTAACTTTAAAAATTGCGCATACTCTGCAGCCAACGCAGCATCTAAGCCCGCTAACGGATAGAGCACATCGCGCTCGAACTGCATCTTTTGCTCACCAGGGAACGCCATACTAATACCATAGTTTGCCGTACCTTCCGCGATTAACGACTGCGGGCTAAACAAGGGGTAAACGCTAAATTCGACCCACTGTAACTCGTTTTTTAATTTCTGCTCTAACAACGCATTGTAGGTGTGATGTCCTGGATACCCTTCATGACACCCCAAGTCGACCGCACGCGAGATATCAATGGGTCGCTCGATATTAATTTGGATCAGACTATAAGCCGCACCTTGATACCAGTTATAGCCACTCCAGGGTTTGTCTTCGACAAACTCCAACGTAAAACGCTCCTGCTGGGGTAAATCTATGCGACTGAGCGTGCGAGCCTGACACTCAGCTATCGCCCGCTCAAAGACCTGCTGTTGTTTATCTTGTGGGATCACAAAGCCCGCGCGGTATGCAACCACTCGTTCGGTTAAATCCCCCTCGCCCGGCACTAGCGCTTCTAGCTCGGCTAAAATAGTATCAAAACTGGCCAATTCACGTTGCGGGGGCAAGGTGTCATACAGTTGTTGCGCCTGTTGCTCAAAACTGGCCCGCTTGCCCGTCGCCAACGTTTGCGCATGGCTGATTAATGCGGTTAATTGCGTGATTAAATAGTGTTGGCGTAAGCGCAACATAGTATCAGTGGCACTTAACGCCCTAATTTCAGCCTGTAAAGCACTGCCCGCAGTAGCAATATCTGCCGCTGATTGCCCAGCCGTTTTAGCCTGTTCTGCCCATTCGGCAGGGCCATAATAGGCATCGACATAACTTTTATCATGCTCACCCAGTGCCAAAACTAAACTGACATAACGCTGAGCCAAAGGCGACCACGCATCTGTTGTCACAACGGGTTCTGGCGCTTTTTGACACGCGCCCAGTAATGTGGCCATGGTTAGGGCCGAGAAAATCAGTTTCACTTGCACAAGACGTTCCTTAAAAATCAGCAAGCCTTAATCTAACGTTGTCGCGGCTTAGGTGCAACGTGGTTAAGTAAAGAGCCCATCGAAAATTGGGCAACACACTGAAAATTGCGCAATCTACAACCAAAGTTTTTATCCATTTAGCCATCTATACTGTTGCACTGCAAAAATAACCATGTTATTAATATGGCGTTCTGTAAATAAGGCAGCAATACAGTAAATGAATTCTTCAGTTGTGACCTACATCATTAGCCTACTCCTCGTGCTCCTCTGCGCTGCACGGGGTCGTGCTTATTGGTGAGCGTTCACTACCGATAAACGAAAACCCCGTGCCTTGGCCGGGGTTTTTTTATGACTTCCGGCATGTTGTACGCCTAAGGCCATTAAAAGGAAAGCGTGATGAGTGCTGATAACAAAATTTGGATTTTCGATACCACCTTGCGTGATGGTGAGCAGGCGTTACGCGCCAGCTTAAGCCAAAAGCAAAAAATTCAACTGGCGCATGCTATTGCCCGCTTAAATGTTGATGTGATGGAAGTGGGCTTTCCGGTATCTAGCCCAGGTGACTTTGCTTCAGTGCAGCGTATTGCCCGTGAAGTGAAAGGGCCGGTTATTTGTGGTCTTTCTCGCGCAGTCAGTGCTGATATTGAAGCCTGTGGCGAAGCGTTAAAAGATGCCGAGCGCCGCCGCATTCATACCTTTATTGCCACCTCGCCCTTACACTTACAGTACAAATTGCGTAAAACCTTAGCCCAAGCCACTGAACAAGCTGTCGCCGCCATTAAGTTAGCCAGCCGCTACACCGACGATATTGAATTTTCTTGTGAAGATGCCGGACGTACACCGATTGACGATTTATGCTGGATAGTTGAACGCGCCATCGCTGCCGGCGCAACCACCATTAATATTCCCGATACCGTCGGTTACACCATCCCGAACGAGTTTGCTGCCATTATTCATAGCTTAAAAAGCAAAGTGCCGAATATTGATAAAGCGCGCTTAAGCGTGCATTGCCATAACGATTTAGGCTTAGCGGTGGCGAACAGTATCAGTGCCATTCAAGCCGGGGCACGCCAAATCGAATGTACGGTCAATGGCATCGGGGAACGTGCTGGTAATTGCTCACTAGAAGAAGTGGCGATGATCATCAATACCCGTAAAGATGTGTTAGCGCCTTTGTACACCGATATTAAAACCACCGAGATTTATCGTAGCTCTCATTTGGTTAGCCAAATTTGTAATATGCCGATCCAACCGAATAAAGCCATTGTCGGTGAAAATGCCTTTGCCCATAGCTCGGGTATTCATCAGGACGGCGTGTTAAAAGCACAGAACACCTACGAAATTATGTCGCCAGAGCACGTCGGTATTCGACAAAACGAATTAAACCTAACCTCGCGCTCGGGTCGCCATGTCATTCAACATCGATTAGCCGAGCTGGGTTACACCAAAGAGGATTATCAATTAGAAGAGGTTTATCAAAGCTTCTTGGCCTTAGCCGATCAAAAGGGTCGGGTATTTGATTACGATTTAGAAGCCTTGGTGTTTTTCCAAAACTTACAAGAGCAAGACGAATATTACAAACTTGAGTTTTTAAGCTCCTCAACGCATACCGGCCACGTCGCCAGCGCCACCGTGGGTTTAAGTTGTGATGGTAAGATAGTCACCGAAGCGGCAACAGGCAATGGCCCAGTTGAAGCCGCTTTTTTAGCCGTGCAGCGCATTAGCCAATTACAGATCAAGATGGTCGATTTTAATTTGTCGGCCAAAGGCAGTGGCGAAGATGCTTTAGGTCAGGTCGATATTACTGCGGAATACCAAGGACAACGCTTTCATGGTGCGGGTTTAGCCACCGATATCGTTCGTGCCTCGGTGCTGGCCTATGTGCATGTGCTGAATATGATCCAGCGTGCGCAAACCATCCACGCCCATAAACAAGCAAAAAATACCGAATCTCAGAGTAATCAAACAGCAGGTGAAGCATGAGCAAGCATTATAAAGTCGCCGTATTGGCCGGTGATGGCATTGGCCCAGAAGTGATGGCCGAAGCCATTAAAGTGTTAAACGTAGTGGCAGAAAAATTTCAGTTTAGCTTAAGCCTAACAGAAGCCTTAGTCGGTGGTGCTGCGATTGATGCAACCGGTGAGCCCTTACCTGCGGCAACCTTAGCACTGTGTAAAAACAGTGATGCTATCTTATTTGGCTCGGTCGGTGGCCCTAAGTGGACCGGTTTAGCGCCAGACAGTCAGCCAGAGCGAGGTTCATTATTACCCTTACGCAAAACCTTCGATTTATTTTGTAATATGCGCCCTGGGCAAATTTATCCGGCCTTTGCGGAATTATCGCCGCTACACCCCCGCGTAAGCTCGCTGGGCATGGATGTGTTATGTATTCGTGAGCTAACCGGCGGTATTTATTTCGGCGAGAAAGGCCGCACCGCTGTTGACGCCTTTGATATTCAGCGTTACAGCGTGCCAGAAATCGAGCGTATTGCCCGCGTCGCCTTTGAAGCCGCCGGCAAGCGCAGCAAAAAAGTGACCTCTATTGATAAAGCCAACGTGCTGCAAACCAGTATTTTATGGCGTGAAACCGTGGAGCGCGTAGCAAAAGAGTTTCCGGACATCACTTTAGAGCATATGTATATCGATAACGCCGCCATGCAGCTTATCCGTAGCCCACAACAATTTGACGTGATGCTGTGCGACAACTTGTTTGGCGATATTTTATCGGACGAAATTGCGGCCATTGCCGGTTCATTGGGTCTATTACCCTCTGCCAGCTTAAACGGCAGTGGTTTCGGTTTATATGAGCCCGCGGGCGGCAGCGCCCCAGATATTGCCGGCAAAGGTATTGCTAACCCTATCGCACAAATTCTCAGTGTCGCCTTAATGCTGCGTTACAGCTTTGCGGAAGAAGCCGCGGCGCAAGCTATTGAGAAAGCAGTGCAGTCTTGCTTAGAGCAACACATTGTTACCCGCGATATTAACCCGAAATCGACTTATGGAACGGCCGCCGTTGGCGCTGCCATTGTTGCCACTTTACGCCAGGAGAACAACTGATGGGCCAAACGCTATATCAGAAGATTTATCAAAGCCATGTTGTGGGTAAAATTAATGCCAGCACCGATTTATTGTATGTCGATCGGCATTTAATCCACGAAGTGACCTCACCTCAAGCTTTCTCCGGTTTAAAATTGGCTGGGCGTCATGTTCGACGTACCGATCTGACTTTTGCTACCATGGATCACAACGTATCCACGCAAAAGCGCAGTTTAGATGCCGCCGGTGAAACCTCGCGCAAACAACTTGAAGCGCTAGCCGAAAACTGTGCCGAAAACCAGATCCCGATTTTGGATTTAACCCATCCTGATCAAGGCATTGTGCATGTCATTGGCCCTGAGCAAGGCTTAACGCAGCCGGGTATGATCATTGTGTGTGGCGACTCGCACACTTCAACGCATGGCGCTTTTGGTGCCTTAGCCTTTGGCATCGGTACTTCAGAAGTGGAACATGTGTTAGCCACACAAACACTGCCACAACAACAAGCTAAAACCCTGAAAGTCGAGATCAATGGTCAATTATCTGCGCATGTCACTGCAAAAGACGTCGCCTTAGCGGTCATTGGTAAGCTCGGCACTGCCGGGGGTAATGGTTATGTTGCCGAATTTACTGGCGATACCATTAGCGCTATGAGCATGGAAAGCCGTATGACACTGTGCAATATGAGCATTGAGATGGGCGCAAAAGCCGGCTTGATCGCACCAGATGACGTTACTTTTGCTTATTTAAAAGATAAAGCCAATGCGCCTCAAGGTGAACATTGGCCTGCCGCTGTCAGTTATTGGCAAAGCCTGCATTCAGATAGCGATGCCGTGTTTGATCACACCGTGCAAATTAATGCTGCCGATATCACACCGCAAGTGACTTGGGGCACCAACCCTGAGCAAGTCATTTCCGTAGATACGCCTGTGCCTGCCCCAGAAAGCTTTGCGGACGAAACGAAACGTGATGCCGCAGCACGAGCGCTGCAGTATATGGGGTTAAGTGCCGGTCAAAAATTAACGGATTGCCAAGTGGATGTGGTGTTTATTGGTAGCTGTACCAACAGCCGCATTGAGGATTTACGTGCCGCTGCCAGTGTGATTAAGGGCAAAACCGTTGCAGCGGGCGTGCGCGCTTTAGTCGTACCTGGCTCAGGTATTGTGAAACGCCAAGCCGAAGCTGAAGGCTTAGCCGATATCTTTAAAGCTGCTGGTTTTGAATGGCGTGAACCCGGTTGCTCTATGTGCTTAGGCATGAATGACGATCGCGTAGAAGCCGGTCAACGTTGTGCTTCTACGAGCAACCGTAATTTTGAAGGCCGCCAAGGTCGTGGCGCACGCACCCATTTAGTTAGCCCTGCCATGGCAGCGGCCGCGGCGATTGCCGGTAAATTTGTTAATATCACACAAGGAGACTGGGCATGAGTCAGATTTTTAAAGCCGGGTTAGTCTGCCCATTAGATAAAAACAATGTGGATACGGATCAGATCATCCCAAAACAGTTTTTAACCTCAGTCAGCCGTGATGGTTTTGCCGAAGCGCTATTTTATGATTGGCGCTATGTGGCAGACGGCGTCCCGAATACCGACTTTGTGCTGAACTTCCCACAATACCAAGGCGCGTCTATTTTGTTAACCCGAGCAAACTTTGGCTGTGGTTCAAGCCGCGAACATGCGCCTTGGGCACTGCAACAGTATGGTTTTCAAGTGATTATCGCCGAGAGCTTTGCCGATATTTTCTTTAATAACAGCGTGAATAACGGCATGTTATTAATTCAGTTAAGCAAAACCAATATTGAACTGCTGTTTAAACGCTGCGCCCAAGGGCCGCAACAATGGCAGATCGATTTAGCTAGCCAAGAAATTATGTTTGGTAATAACGCCGCAATGGGATTTAGTATTGATCCTGATATTAAACAACGCTTATTAAGTGGCTTAGACTTTATCGGCTCCAGCGAACAACTCGCTGCAGAAATTTCTGCCTTTGAAGCGCAGCGCAAAGCCCGTTTACCCTGGTTAGGCTAAAACGGTATTGGTCACAAGCAGCTCACCATAACGCTGCTTGTGACACTATTCTGGATTGACCTGTAATAGCATATTGCCAAACTCTAACATCTGCTCAGCGCTTTGCACCTGCTCTGGCCACTCACCTTGCTGTAACTGCACAAAACTTAACGGTTGTTCTAATTTAAATTGAAAGGTTAACGTGCGCGGATCGGCCAAAAAAACTAATAGCGGCTGGCTAATGGCACTCGGTAAGCTGGGATGCTGCGTTAAAAACTGCTCTAACTGCCCTTTTAACGCTTCCACTTGCGCCGTTTGCTCAGTTTGACGAAGCGCCTGATACAAGGCTTGTAAAAAACCCGCATTAACGATACTTAACTGCCCCTCTGCCACTAAACCTTCGGTTAAGGCTTGTGTCAGCTGCTGACTATAAGCATCCGACTGACTAAATACTTGCTGCGTTTCAGCGTCCATCGCAGTCCACTGTTTGGCAAACTGCCAAAAACGCTGCATCTTTTGCATCTGCAATTGAAAATTTACCGAGAGGCCCTCACCGATATACAATTGCTGCGTTAAACGCAAATTGCCGCTTTTCCCCGAGTAATGATATTGATAATCCGTATTGATTAATAAGCCTTTGGCGAGTTTAGCCAACTCGGGCGGCAAAAACACCTGCATCCCGTCAGAGAGTTTTAATCCCACAATCGATACCTGACCATTATCGGCTAAGGTACCCGGCTCAAAGCCACGTACTTTTAGCTGCGCAACTTCCGCCAAAACACCGACGGCCGCCACATCAACTTGAACACCTTCAATCCGGTAATCATCTTGCCAATAATTGGCTTTAATTCGCTGATAGCTCAAACTTAGCCTAGGCATCAAGCCAGCAGACGCCATTTCAGCATAAGATTGGTTAATATAGTCAATTTGCTGGCCAATGATCTTAGCCGCTTTGTAATTGACATACTGATAGATAGCCACGCAAACCACTGCGGCTAAGCCAATGCCCAATAACAGTTTACTCTTTCGCATACTCAAACCAACCCCAAAAAAATCTTGCCTACCATAGGCGATGTGCCGCGAAAAGTCATGCGCTTTGTCGACACAGGTTCGACCTTTATGTATTTGTTAGATTAACACGCTGCGATCTGCTGCAAAGGATGTTGCCACAGCACCATCAATGTTAAAATACGTGCCGCAGGCCATACCAGACAGGACGGATAACGCAGTGACAGACTATTTCCATTGGTTCGATTTATTAGGCATCGCTGTATTTGCTGTATCGGGTACTTTGGCAGCATGGCGTAATCACATGGATGGCTTCGGCGTGATTGTATTAGCCACCGTTACCGCCATTGGCGGCGGAACACTGCGCGATCTCATTTTAGACGTGCCCGTGATCTGGATGAACAACAACAGCTACTTTTTTGCCATCTTTGCCGCAGCTGGCGCCACCATCTTACTGGTACGTAATCGTCTGACCATTCCCAATAATACGTTACAAATTGCCGATGCCATTGGGCTGGCTTTTTTTGTGATTATGGGTACGCAAAAAGCGTTGGATCACGGCACCTCGACCATGGTGGCCATTATGCTCGGCACCATGAGCGGCGTGTGTGGTGGCATGATCCGGGATGTACTATGCCGGGAGATCCCGATGGTGTTTCGCGGCGAGCTGTATGCTTTTACCTGTATTTTTGGTGGTGCGGTGTATACCAGCCTATTGGCGCTGCATATCGCCCCTATTTATGCCATGCTCGCCGGCATGGCAAGCCTGCTATTACTGCGCTTAGCCGCCATTAAATGGCAACTGACCATTCCGGTATTTAGCCGCAACTCTCAGGAATTGAACGAGCCTTAACCTGATTATTACAGCGCTTCCCAAACGCCTGAGGTATCACGCTTGTGCTAAACCCTACTCAGGCCAACCTGGCATCTTCAGCACACTACAGCTAGGCTAAAAGGCATCCTTGATAAACAGGAGTGACTATGTCTACCCGCACCGAACGCGATTCCATGGGCGAGTTACAAGTGCCAAGCAGCGCGCTTTACCAAGCGCAAACACAACGCGCCGTGCAAAACTTTCAAATCAGTCCAAAAACGCTGCCGCTCAGATTTATTCAAGCGTTGCTGCAAATTAAACAAGCCGCAGCCCACAGCAATGCCCAATTGGGATTGTTAAACACCGCTCAGGCCAATGCCATTGTCAAGGCGGCTGGAAAGCTACTCAGTAACACTGATTTAAGCCAGTTCCCCGTCAGTGTCTATCAAACCGGCTCGGGCACCAGTAGCAATATGAACGTGAATGAAGTGCTGGCGACCTTGGCGAGCCAATTAGCTGGTGAGCACATTCATCCCAATGATCAGGTCAATTTAGGCCAAAGCAGTAACGACACTATCCCCACGGCGATACAATTGAGTAGCTTATTGGCGTTAGAGCAGCAGCTATTTCCAGCAATACAGACCTTAAAACAGGCAATTAACACAAAATCTGCAGAGATAGGTCATATTGTTAAAACCGGTCGCACCCATTTAATGGATGCCATGCCGGTGACCTTTGCGCAAGTGCTCGGCGGCTGGCACAGTCAGCTAAGTCATGCGCAAACCCAGTTACAGCAGCAAGTGCCGCTGCTAAGCCAATTAGCGCAAGGCGGCACCGCCGTGGGTTCAGGTATTAATGCGCATAAAGATTTCGCAGTATTGTTTGCACAACAACTCAGCCAACAAACCGGCTTACACTTAACGCCCAGCGCTAATTTCTTTTTTAATTTAAGCTCGCAAGATGGTGCGCTCGCCTTATCAGGCAGTTTAAAAACGTTGGCCGCAGCGCTGTTAAAAATTGCCAATGATTTACGTTGGATGAATTCTGGCCCGTTAGCGGGCTTAAGCGAAATTAGTTTAGCGGCGTTGCAACCGGGTTCGTCGATTATGCCGGGTAAAGTCAACCCGGTGATCCCCGAAGCGGTGGCGATGGCTTCTGTGCAAGTGTTTGCCTGTGATACCGCCATTAGCATGGCGGCGCAATCGGGTAATTTTGAGTTAAACGTGATGCTGCCACTGGTGGCCGATAATCTCTTAGAAGCCATCAGTTTACTCAGTGGCAGTTGCCAAGCATTGGCCACACAAGCCATAGCGGATTTTACGGTTAATGAGCAGCATATTGCGCAAACGGTGGCGAAAAACCCGATCTTGGTGACCGCACTCAACAGTAAAATTGGCTATGACCAAGCCGCTGCGATTGCCAAACAGGCTTATCAGCAGCAACGCCCCATTATTGATGTGGCGGCGGAACTGACTGAGTTAAGCAGGGATGAGCTGAAGGAGCTATTAGATCCAAAGCAATTAACGGGAGAATCGTAGCAACAAGATCCGATATAATCTTTTCACCTGAGCACAAGAAGTTAGCTTAAGCAAACATGACCACCTACACTACCCTGGCCGCGCCGGTTGAGCATCGGCTCACTGAAAAGAACAGTGATTTTCTGACCTTTTTGCAGCCGGTCACTGATCGTGAGCAGGCCTAGCAGTGGCTGCAGCATTATCGTGAACGCTACAAAGATGCTAATCACGTATGCTGGGCATATATTATAGGCAATACTCGCCAGCCTTTAACCCAAGCCTTTAGCGATGATGGTGAGCCCAGCGGCACCGCCGGTAAACCGATGTTGCATGTACTAACTGAGCGCGAATTGGGGAATACGCTTGCTGTGGTCGTGCGTTATTTTGGTGGGGTGAAACTGGGTGCGGGTGGCCTGGTGCGCGCTTACTCAGCTGCAGTGTCGCAAGCCACAGCGTTGGCAAGCTTCACCACGATAAGCCCACAGCGCGAACTGACACTTAGCCTAGCCTTTGCCGATGAAGCAAGGCTGCGACAACTGTTGCAACAATGCGCCGGCGAAGTGCTCACACAGCACTACTCGCACCAAGTTGAGCTTAGTGTGCGCCTACCTGAGCCGGCTGTAAGCGATTTTATCGAGCAAATGAATAATGTGACTGCAGGTCAGGCACAGATCCTGTCGCCACTTGGCACGAATTGAAACTGGTATTTAGCCCTATTCCGTGGATAATAAGCCGCAATAACTTGCAGATAGCGGCGCAGTATTCTCGCGCCGCCGACAGGATGCGCTATGTCTCAATTACTTCGTATTGTGTTAATCCATACCCACCTGCCCGGTGTGGTCGAATTACAGTTGGATCAACACACCAATATTTGTGGTACCAATGCCTCAGGCAAAACCACCTTACAACGCTTAGTGCCGGTATTTTATGGTGAGCAACCCAACCGCGTAGTACCGAAAACCCGTAAAAAATTCGATGAGTTTTACCTGCCGTTTTCTAACAGCTACTTAATTTATGAATATCAGCGCGAGAGCGGTGATATTTGCCAAGTGGTACTGACCCGAAAAAGCGAAGGCGGTGTTGACTATCGCTTAGTGGCCGCGGCTTATCAAAGCGACTTTTACCTAACTCAAAGCGATGAAGGCGTAAAAGCACTCAGTTACAGCGATTGGGCCAGCGCCATGCGTGCTCGGCCGGATGTGCAAGTGTCAGCCAAAATCAGTGCCACCAGCGAGTACCGCAGTATTATTCAAAATGATGCGGCGGCATTGCGTGGTAACAACGCCGATAGCGTAAAGCTAAGGCGCTTAGCTGCCACCTTTAGTTTGGTTAGCAGTGGCCATAAATTGCGCCACATTGAAAAGCTGGTGAGTGCCGTGCATGCCAAAGAAGGCAAAATGGATACACTAAAAGCCATGCTAGCCGCCATTTTTGAGGAAGATGGCGTCACCTTACCTACCACTAAGGTTAAAAACACCAAGGCGCGCGAGTGGATCCAACAAATGCGTCAGTCGATGCGGTTGGACAAGCTACAACAAGATTTTGAGCGCTTAAAGCAATTAGCACTGCAGTTAGATGGCGCCGAAGGGCAGCTCAGTGCATTGTTACCGCTGTTACAACAAGATGAGCAACAGCAGAAACTGCGTAAGGCCGATGCCGAACAGCAGGTTAATCAGTTACGGGGTGAACTGCTGTTATTAAAAGAACACTTTAATGCACAGCAACTTGAGCACAATGGCAAACTGAGTAAAACCGAAGCCGATTTGCATGAAACCAGTGCGCGTTTAGATCAGTTACAACAGCGTTTCGATGATTATGACGCCAAAGATATGCCTAAGCTGCAACGTGATACTGATGCCCTACCCCTGTGGCGCGACACCTTGCAAGAAGTGGTCGAGCAGTATCAATTAATGGTGGAACAGCATGGTGATTTAGAACGGCAATTAGAACAGCGCAAAGCCAAACTGGCCGAAGCATTTAATCGCTTAAGTGAGCAGCATCGTGCCAAAGCACGGCAATTACAGCAGCAAAAAGACCAGACTCGGGAGCAGCAAGAAAACAAACTGGCGCTACTCGAGCAAAGCTTTCAAAGCCGCCTACAACAAGCCCAACAACAATTTGCTGAACAACTAACGCAACTGAGCAGTACCATTGCAGTACTTCAAAGCCAGTTAAATACTTCCCCCCTCACCGAAGTTGAACACGATGAATTGCGTGCGGCCGAACTGCGTTTAGAACAAGCCCAGCAGCAAGCCCAGCAACAAGCTCGGCAACTCCAGCAGTTGCAACAACAGCATCAAAAGGCTCGGCAAGAGCGTGAACAGGCTAATCAGCAGTTAGAGCAAAGCCGCAAGGGGCTGCATAGCGCCGAGCAACAATTACAGCAACTCAACCGACAACTGACGCCGGAACAAGGTAGTTTGCGCCACTACTTGCGCTTGCACTATAACGGCTGGGAGCAAAAGCTAGGCAAGGTGATCGATGAGCGCTTACTAGAACGCCAAGACTTACAGCCGCATTTGGCGGAATTGAGCGACAGCCTCTATGGTTTAAAGGTCGATCTCAGCGCCATTGATACCCCTGATTATGCGCAAGATGAAGCGGCCATTCGCCACCATATTCAAACGGCGGAGCAACAGCTACAACAAGCCCAGGCCAGCAAACTGCAAGCCGAAAAGCTATTAAAAGAGCGTTTCGAACAGGCCGAGTTGTGTCGTGCTCAAGTGGAGCAAGCCGAGTGGCAACTCACTCAATCTGAGCAAAACATTGACTATGCCCGTGACGCTCGCAATCGTTTACAAGCACAGCAACGCGAATTAACCAAACAACGGCAAAGCAGTGTGCGCGATACGTTGCAGAGCCAGCAGCAACAACTGGAAAAATTAAAGCAGCAGCAACAAGCTGATTTAGGCGCGCTAAAAGAAGATCATCAAAGCCAAAAGCTTGAATTAAAAACCGACTGGCAAGCAGAGTTATACGTTTTTGATGAACAAATTGACGAATTAGAGCGTCAACTTGAGCACAAACGCGACGATAACAAAAACCAAATTAAAGATCTGCAACAAGCCTTTAATGAAGAGTTATCGGCAAAAGGCATTGATCCGCGTCGTTTAACTGAGCTGAAGCAAAAACAAGATCAGCTAAAAACTGACATCAAAGCCACAGAGAATCGTCATGATGAACTGAATAATTGGCAAAAATTTATGGCGCTGGATTGGCAACAATTGCGGCCCCAGTTGCTCGCTCAAGAAACCGAATTAAAACAACAACAACGCAGCGGTAAACAAGCTTTAGAGCAGTTAAAAGCAGAATACAGTGCTCGCCAAAAGCAGCTGGAAGAACAAAAACGCCAGCAACAAGAGTTGATGAGCCAAGCAGAGCAGTTACTTAACCAATTAAAACCGGTACTCACTAAACTGCAAGAACTGCATTTAGCCAGTATTACCCCTTCATCCATGGCACCGTCTGCCGACAGTGTTGAGCGCTTAGCTCGCGCCAATGAAGCCTTAGAGCAGCGAAGCAAATTGGATAGCGCTTTAAAATTTGCCTTCGAGCAATTTGAAACCGTGCTGAGCAAAGATGCTGGCCCAGAGTTTTTAGACCGGCTCGAGCATGAAAAACGCAAATTGCCGGATTACGCCGGTAAACGCCAACAACTGCCTATTTTGCAAAACCTGCTAGAAATCTTAAAAGGCGCGCAACAGCAGTTACTTGAAATGGGCGAGAACATTGGCGGCGATTTAAAGAAATTCTTCACGGTGTTTAGTGATATTAACCGCCGTATTGCGCTGCAAAGCCGCCGTTTAAGTGAAGCGGTGGCGGATGATCTGGTACTAGAAGGTATTAGCCGCTCTGAAGTACGTATTTTATCAACCATTGACGAGTTGGGCTTTTGGCAGCCATTGAAACAGTTCGCCAAATTGTATGATGATTGGGCGGCGTCAGGTAAGGCTTTGCCATCAGAACATTATTTGAATGCCTTAGCTGATGTGGTCGATTTACTGCGCGCTGACGAGCAATACAGCATCGAATCGCTGCTCAGGTTAGAGCTACATTTAAGCGAAGGGGGCTCGGAATTAGTCATTAAAAACGATCGGCAACTGCTTGAATCGTCTAGTCATGGTATGGCTTACCTGATTTTATGTAAGTACTTATTAGCGTTCACCCGTCTCTTACGTGGCGAAGCTAAAGTGATGATCCACTGGCCTATTGATGAAATTGGCACCTTGGCCTATCACAACGTCGAAAAACTGTTTGCGGCCTGTAGCAGCAACGATATTGTCATTGTGGGTGCTTTCCCTAATCCAGAATCCGACGTGTTAATGCTGTTTCAACATCGCTATTTAATTGAGCCGAGCCAACAAGATCCAAGCCAGCGCCAGCTTAAACGCATTCAGCCGAAAGTCAGTCGTTTAGCCGAGCGATTAGCCCAGAAACAGCAGGAGGTAAGCTAATGTTACAACATGGACCTTTATTAGAGCGCCTGCTGGCCGGTGATTTTATTTGTCAGATCACTGATGAAGATGCTTATCGACATTTAAGCCAGGAACAAACGCAGCAAGAGATTAATCATTATTTGCGCCCACTGAATCGCCGCTTAGTCAGTAACGATGATCACAGTGTGTATTTCTTGGGGTTTCATGAGCTAACTAAAGAGGCACGTGAACACTTAAGCAGCCAATTTTCTTTAACCGTACAATCTTTGCTGCCGTTATTAGAGTGGCTACAACTGGTGCAAGAAACCTTAGGCCGCGACAGTGCGCTGACCGCCGGTGATACAATTAAATTGCAAGAGTTTGTGCTGCGCACCGAAGATAACCAAAGCTTGCGCCAGCGTTTAAATACGCTTGCCAGCGATCGCTTTTTCAATAGCCAAAGCGAGCAGTTAGATAACCAGGTTAAACTGATTTTCCGCCGCTTAAAAGAGCACGGTTACTTATTACAACCTCACGCTGAACGCCAATACTATGTGGTTACCGGTAAAATTGATTACCTTATTGATCTCATTCGTTTTATCCGCGATGAAGAGCATTTACCGGTTGATGACACCCCCACTCAAGAGGCGCTGATCTAATGGCGCCTTTAGAACCGGCAATCGCCTCGAACCTATTTAGCATCGGCGCTGAACGTTTAGCGTTATTGGGCAAGCATCATAAAGCCTTGATGCAAGGTTATGTCGATGGCTTTATTGACGAAAGTGCTTTTAGCGAAGGGGCGTTAAAAAAACTGATTGCCGCGCGCATCTTATGGCGCCCAGATGAACAGCAACCGTTGGCGCTACGGCCATTAGTTAGTGAATTAATTGCCAGTATGGTGGCTGATGAAAACCGCCGTCAGATCAATGCCGACGTTGCTGAAAAGCTAGAGCAGATCCGCAACCGAGTACAAGCCTATCGTGATGCCCAGTTTAAAGGCGATTACAGCGTGGCCGAGCTACAACTGCAACGCTTAACCGAACATGTGCATGACTTAAGTGGCCAGTTTGAAGAAGCCATCGACAGCTTATGGCATCGGCTTAACAGCGACTTTGGCTTTGTCAGTAGCCTCGATGATAAAATTCGTGAAAACGAACGCGCGCAAAAACAATTACGCCGCTTGCTCGATGGTTTAGATTTACTCGACTTTCACGAACTGATTGAGTTGTCGGAAGGGAATAATCACCTGCGAAAACTGCTGGTCAGTCAATTGCAAAACCAACTCAGCTCGCATCACAGCAGCTTGTTAGAAGTACAAAAACGCTTGGTCGAATTGCTGGCAAAATTCCGCCAACAGCAAGCACGCTCGTTGTTAATTGCCAATATGGCCGCGTTTTTACGGCAGCACCCTAAATATCAGCCTGCTGATTATCCTCATCGCAGTGACGTGCCTAGCTTGTTTAACCAAGCTGCCAGTATTAAACCGCAAGCCGCCATTGCGCTAGATAAGGCCACAGAGCGACAAGTGCTGGCAGAATTAGTCAGAGCGCTACCACGCCCAAGCAGCGTGATCATAACCGATACACAAAGCGCCAGCTTTAGCTTGCTGCTGCAAGACGAAGAAATTGCTGCGCGTCAGCAAGCGCTAAAAACGGATGTTGAAAACTTCTATCTGAGGGTGATTGATCAAGGCGGCAAGATCAGTGCCTTAGATTATCTGAGCACTCAGCAATTAAGCTGGGATAGCGAGATCTGGCTGTATCAGATCATAGCCGAATATCAGGCGTTACCGCTAGATGAAAAACAGATGTTTAGCATCACACGCGAAGAAGCCCCAGCCAGTGCCTTTAACGGCCTGTTGCTGATCCGCGATATTAATATTGGTTTAAAGGCAGCCTAATGCAGGCGGCACTCGGCTTACAGGCGCTGAACTGGCTGGCACAGCTAGAGCAGCGCCTTAAGCGCGATGGTCAGGTTGCCATTAGCAGCAAGGGCAAAGTCGCTCGACAGGTTATTGCTTGGTGTATCGAGCAACAGTTACTGCCAAGCCACAGCGCCAACTTACCCGTTGTGCAGTTTACTCTGCCGCTATTGGCACACATTGCCGAAGCACAATTGCAATTACAGCAAGTCTGTTTTCGCGCTAAGGTCTGTGAGCAAGATCGGCTGCAGCAAGCTCAGTACGCTAACCAAGAGCTGAAAAGTGCCGGGGCAAGCCCGCGACAAAACAGAGTATTGCTGAGGCTGAATACTGCCATCTCGCAAACGGGGTTAACCATAGCAACCGTTGATCTTGATTGGCGTGAGCTGCAGCTAAGCGAGTATGACGCCTTAGTCATCGTCGAAAACCTCGATTGTTTTTATCAGCTCACGCGCTTTCGCTTACACCACCGCTACCCAAACCCGTTGGTGATCTATCGGGGCGATAGCCACTATAGTACCGGTGGCAAAGCCCTGAACGACGCATGGCAACACACCGGTAAACCTAGCCTGTATTTTGGTGATGCCGATTTAGCGGGGTTAGCTATTGCCTTTAGTCTGCACTGCCAAAGCATCCTGTTACCTGAGTTTGCACAGTTTAAACAATGTGCTAGCTTCGACATGCAGGCTGATCAGCAACTAAAGTATCAAGATCAGCTGTTACGCGTAGAGGTTCATTCTGCATTTAAACCCTATCAACAACTTATTTGTCAGCAATTAAAGGGCTTGCGCCAGCAGCAAATGCAAGGCTTGGCGCTTTATGCCATTAACTTGCGCTAACACAGCGGCTTTATCGTCAGCCGCTGTGTCACTTGGTTTATGACTCGACTTTACTCACAGGGGCTAACTTTGCTTTTGCGGCGAGCTTATGACTCAGTTTGCCCGTTACCGCCCAAGCGAGCAGAGCAAACCACGCTATCCAAGACATGCCTGCCGGAATGTTTAACAGCGCAATCTTACCCAAATGCTGCCGATTAAAGATGGCCGCTAACACGCTGGGTAAAAACCAGACGGCCAGAAACACCAAACCAAAACCCACTAACCCAAGGGTGTTCATTTGTTGTAGTTCAGCGATGAAGGCATTAATGGTATCCATGATGGGGCTCCTTACTTGGTGGTGGTGTTAGCCGCAATGCCGGCTGTGGGTAAAAATGGGTTAGCCGCGTTTTGTAACGAGGCCACAGTGTGCAGTTTGCCGCCTTGCACCACGCTCTGAATACGTTGTAATGCGCTTAAATCCTGCAAGGGGTTATCTGCCAACACGATAAAGTCTGCCGCATAGCCTGCACTCAACTGGCCAATTTCTTGGCCCAAACCCAAGTGGCGTGCTGCATCACTGGTGGTTAATTGCAGTACCTGCCAAGAGGTTAGGCCTGCTTGTTGATGTAATTGCATTTCACGCAATAAAAATGGGCCACTACTGACCGCATCGGTGCCCAGTAATAAAGGTACACCAGCTTCATACAGGCGGCGGATCAACTCCAGTACTTTGGGTAGTTGCTGTTGTGCAGCTGCGAAATCTTGCTCGGTCCAGTTGTATACCAACATGCCCATATTGGCGCGCCAGCTTTGCCGCACATCAGGATGCAATACGCTGAGCGCTTGCTCTGGATATAATTGGTTTGAATCCGCAAAGTGATAGAGCAATTCATTGAAGGTCGCAGTCAGATCCACCCGAATCTGTTTCTCAGCCAAAGTACGAAACAACCTTTGTAAGGCTGGGCTGTCAAAATCGACATACTCAAACCACTGATAAACATAGCGGGTGTCGTAAGGGTTCTTGCGCAGTGCTAAATACTCGGTACGCGCAGGCTCAGCTAACAACTCGGCACTAGTCGGTAAAGCATGCGTTAAAGCATCAATACCCAAATCGGCCGCATATTGCCAGCTCACGCCATCTAAATGCGCGATGGTTTTTAAGCCCGCCGCTTTTGCTAACTTAATGCCTTGTGCCAGTTCGGCTCGCGTTAAGCCCTGATATAACTTTATAAAGTTGACACCCAGTGCTTGCTGCCGTGCGATCTCGGTTTGCCAACTGGCCTCAGTACTCGGATAAACTGAACCGCCAATAATGGGGGTTGGCTCAAACACTTCACCGGCGTATAGCATTCTAGGCCCTAGCCAAGCCCCATGTTGCTGCTTGGCAACATAATGCGCATTGGCGGCCGCTTCACCGGCAGGATTAAAAATGGTGGTCACACCCGCCGCTAAGGTGGTTAAAGCATGGTACTGCGTAAGCTCTGGCGTGCCCGTCACCGCTAACACCGGTTGGCCGTTACGCATTTCTACCCGATGCGGCCCTGCGGTCATATGCAAATGAGCATCCACCAGCCCCGGCAACACATACTGCTGTTGTAAATCGATCTGCGTGACTGCGTTAGGTAACGCACCTTGCCCGGTTTGCACAATGCGCCCATCTGCGACTAACAACCAAGCATCACGGGTTTGTTGCTGTGTGGCCGGCTCGATGACCGTTGCATTGTGGTAAAGCACCGTTTCAGCCAGCACACTTTGACTCAGTAGTGCCGAAAACAATAACGGCTTGATAATATCCTTCCTCATTACGCGCTCCTGTTGTTGCGTGAGTCTTTTGTCGGTTATCTGTTAAGTCGTGCGAGTTGAAAAAACTGTTACAAAAAAAATTATTTTTATTTTTGTAACAGTTAGCACGTTGCGGCAGACTAGAACTAAAAATGGCTCACGCGCGATCAGGCGATGCAGAGCCGAATCATTTAAGGATAAGTCGCTATGGTTTTAGTAAGGCATTATGACTGTTGATCTCGCACTTCAACTTTGGCTGCAGTATCAAGCAGCAATTAGCCGCACCTTAATGAGCTATGAGGCCGATCCGTCTTTACGCCAAGATTTAGCACAAGAAGCCTATCTGGCCTTACATCGATCCGCAGAGAAATTAAGCCAAGTAGATAACAAACGCGCCTATTTGTTTCGAATTGTGCATAACGTAGTGGTCGACCATATCGCCGGCGCAACCCGCATGGCTTGGCAGCCGCTAGAAGAGCAGCATCTCAATGAGTTACAAAGCGACTGCCCCTCAGTGGCATTTTCCTCACAGCAACAAAACAATGTGTTGTTACAAGCCGTGCGGCAATTGGCACTATCCCATCGGCAAGTACTTACCTTGGCGATGGAAGATATTGATGAGAAAGAGATCGCCGATATTCTCGGCATCAGTTACGGTGCCGTGCGAGTAAGAATGAATCGCGCCAAAACGGCTTTACAGGAGATCTTGCAACATGCAACCGCCCTTTGATTTTAAGCAGCTCAGCAAAGCGTGGCAGCAACAACCAACGCAGCCACTGGCCACGGATTTACGTGCCGCAAAACGCCAGCAAAATTATCAACGTTGGCAATATTGGGCCGAACTCACTGCTGCGGGGCTACTGCTAATAATGGGCAGCAGCCAATTGTTCGGTGAACGAACACTTTTGGATATGTTCGCAGCGCTATTTTTGTTTGCCGGCGCCATAAGTATCGTACTGACCAGCGTGAGCCTGCACCGCCCCTTACTCAATTATTCTGACTGGAGTAGCCAAGGCTTGCTGCAATTTCGCTTAAAAAAATGCCGCACGTCAGTGTGCTATTTGCGTTACAACCAATACAGTTGCTTTGCGTTGCTATTGTTTGTGATAACGCTGTGGGGCCTAGCCTGGTGGCAGCCAGCGCAAGTTCCAAACATCTTGCTACAAGTATATAGCTTCTTAGTGCTCCCAGGCTGCGCTATAGGTTGGTGGCTATTCGGCAGGAAACGGCAACAAGCAAAGAAGCAACTGGCGCATCTAGAGTTGTTGTATACGGAGTTTCAAGAAAGCGAATAAAAAAGGTGCCAAGCGACCGAATAAGAAATTTAAAGCAGTTAAATACTCAGTTTCACTTACGGTTATAGCCAATTTGTGTTTATATTAAAGTCACTTATCTTATTTCTAGCATGAGTCGACGTAGCTGTTAGTGGCACTAACTCTAAAGCGCTAGCAGCGATGTGGCTATGCTCAGATCCATGCGACGGGAACCCCATGGCAGAGTATTTACTGGCAATCGACCAAGGTACGACCAGCTCTAGAGCCGTTCTGTTCAACTTACAAGGCCAACTACTGGCCAGTGCCAGTGAGACCTTGGAGCAACATTTTCCAAAAAATGGCTGGGTAGAACACAAACCCGAGGATCTGTGGGGGTCGGTGCTGCGTTGTTGCCAACAGGTACTCGCTAAGCAACAAATCACGGCGGCTCAGGTCAAAGCCTTGGGCATTACCAATCAACGCGAAACCACGCTGGTGTGGCACAAAAGCACCGGCAAAACCCTTTATCCGGCCATCGTCTGGCAAGATCGACGCACCAATGACTATTGTGAACAATTGCGCACGCCCGAATTTGTCGAGCTGATCAGTAGCAAAACCGGTTTATTACTCGACCCTTATTTTTCTGCCAGCAAAATCCGCTGGATCTTAGATAACGTCCCCGGCGCCCAACAACAAGCCGCACGCGGCGAGCTCGCTTTTGGCACCGTAGACAGCTTTTTACTCTGGCAACTGACCGCAGGTAAAGTGCATCGCACCGATGCCACTAATGCCTCTCGCACCCTGCTATTTAATATTCATAACCAGCAATGGGACCCTGAGCTACTCGAGGTCTTTGACATCCCAGCCAGTATGCTACCCGAAGTCATGGATAGTGCAGCCTATTTTGGCGAAACTGAGGCCGCCTTGTTTGGTCAGCCTATTGTGATTGGCGGCATGGCAGGTGATCAACAAGCAGCGCTGATTGGTCAAGCCTGTTTTGAGCCCGGTATGGCTAAAAGTACCTATGGCACAGGCTGCTTTTTAATGCTTAACACCGGCGAAAAGCCTCTAAAATCGGCCAATAAGCTGCTCACCACTATCGCGTATCGCTTAGATGGCAAGGTCACCTATGCCATCGAAGGCAGCATTTTTATGGCCGGAGCCACCATGCAGTGGATTGTGGAAGGCTTAAAATTATTACGCAACGCGGGCGAGAGTGAAACCATGGTGCAACATGTATCCCATGACCATGGCGTGTTCTTAGTTCCCTCATTCACCGGTTTAGGCGCTCCGTATTGGGATGCCAACGCCAGAGGCGCTATTCTTGGTTTAACCCGCGATACCGGCATCGATAAAATTGTAGCCGCTGCGTTACAATCAGTGGGGTATCAAACCAAAGACCTCCAAAAAGCCATGGAAAAAGACGGCCTGCGACCAACCGTGTTGCGGGTCGATGGCGGTATGGTCAGCAATAACTGGGTATTAGCCTTTTTGGCCGATATTTTAGGTGCTATTGTTGAGCGGCCCGACAACACCGAAACCACCGCGCTGGGCGCCGCCTATTTAGCCGGCTTGCACTGTGGGGTTTTTAGCTCTACTGCAGAACTAGCTAAGTTATGGCATTGTGAGCGACGCTTTGAACCCACCATTAGCGCCAGCGAACGGCAGCAACTGTATGCCAAATGGCAACATGCAGTGGCACAAGTTCGTTTACCAAGCAACGATTTAACTTAGTAATCAGTCTATTATTTAGAGAAGCCTCAGCGTAGCTATTAAACCTCATCAGCAAACAGAAGGAAGTCTAACTTGATCATGAAAGTAGATGTGGTGGTGATAGGCGGTGGCGTTAACGGTACCGGTATTGCTAACGACGCCGCCGGGCGCGGTTTAAAGGTCTTGCTGTGCGAACAAGCCGATTTAGCTTCTGCTACGTCATCTAAAAGCAGTAAATTGATCCATGGTGGCTTACGCTATTTGGAGCATTTTGAATTTAACTTGGTCAGAAAAGCGCTCGCCGAACGGGAGATTCTATTAAAAAATGCACCGCATATTATGTGGCCTTTGACCTTTTATTTACCTTACCAAGCCCATTTGCGCCCAGTATGGATGATTTGGCTAGGGCTATTTCTATATGACCATTTGACCACTCGCCGTAAATTACCGGCATCGCGCAAAGTAACATTCGACGCCACTAGCCCGCTCGAATCGAGTATCAAAGTTGGCTTTGAATACGCCGATGGTTGGGTTGATGATGCCCGCTTAGTGATTTTGAATGCCTGTGCCGCGCGCAACAGAGGTGCTAGCATTTATACCCATATGCGCTGCATTCAAGCCCAACGACAAGATGATTATTGGTGTTTAACTTTACGCCATAAAGATAACGGTGATGTATTTACCGTGCACAGTAAAGCCGTGGTAAATTCCACCGGGCCATGGGTTAACCAACTGTTTAGTGAGGCTTTCGCACAGCCTAGCCCGCAAGCAATTCGCTTGGTCAAAGGCAGCCATATTGTGGTGCCTCGCTTACATTCGCAGCCACAAGCTTATATTTTGCAGAATGAAGATCAGCGTATTGTTTTTGCTATTCCTTATGAAGATCAGTTTACGCTGATTGGCACTACCGACGTCGAATATCAAGGGGATCCAGCAGATGCCAGTATCAGCTCTGAAGAAACAGACTATTTGCTCGCGGTGATTAATCACTACTTTAAACAAAAAATTACCACAGCAGACATTGTGCATAGTTTTGCTGGCGTACGGCCATTGCTCGAAGATGAGTCCAGTTCGGCGCAAAGCGTCACCCGTGACTATAAGTTAGCACTGGATACCGTGGATGATCGCCTACCCTTAATTTCAGTTTTTGGCGGTAAAATCACCACCTATCGCACCTTGGCTGAATCCGTAGTCGATCAACTGGCGCCTTTTTTCCCGCAACAAGGGCCACGTTGGACCGCAGACAGTGCCTTACCGGGCGGCGACTTCGCTGATCAAGCCTCACTAAAGCAGCATTTGCTGCAACATTACCCTTGGCTTGCGCCAAGTTTTTGCCAACGCTTGGTTCGCACCTATGGCACCTTAAGCTTTCACATACTGGCAGAAGCACAAACCGAAACCGATCTAGGCCAGCATTTCTTTGCTGATCTATGGCAAGCCGAAGTGGATTACTTGCGCAGCGTCGAATGGGCACACTGTGCCGAGGATATTTTATGGCGTCGCACCAAACTGGGTTTACAGGCCACACCCGAGCAAGTGCAAGCCTTAACCGATTACTTGCAACATAACACCTCCACGACGGCTTAGCGAATAAACAGTGGCGTTAAGGCGCTACACGCGCTAACACCTTTACGGGCTTTTTTAGTGGCAGGGCGATAATCAGCGCTTCGGCCGATTTCGGAAAAATGCCGGTGAGCTCGGTAAGGTTAACTTGATGAGTCACTAAAACAGTAGGTTGCGTCACGGTACTGCTGGCAAAATACTCTATTAAAGCTGCAGTTTGCTGGTTACGACTACCGCGACCAGCGAAAAAAGAATTGAGTATCGGTAATGGCTTCACCTCGCCCACTGCCATGTAGGATGCGGTGTCTAAACAACGACACCACTGACTACTATAAACGCTGATCTGAGCAGTAGTCCGTTGCCGCAAACGTTGCCCCCAAACCACCGCCTGCTGCTGTCCTTGGCTATTGAGGTTACGCTGCGTACTGCAATCTGCCAGCTGAAAATTAGCTGGATCGCCAATACCTGGCGCAAGGGCATGGCGCATCACTAACAGTGCTTTACCCTTTTGCCAAGCCTGCCAAGCGGCCTCGGTATCTGCCAACACGTTAGCACTGAACATTAACAACACAAGCCATTTGACAAGTTTCATTAGAGTATCCTTTTCGGGGCGACACATCATAGTTGCAAGCCATGACGCATGCTGCATAACCCTTGTTCACAACACCTGATATAGGCTACGCATTAAAGCGCTAAAACGATTAATCTGAATCTATTTCGCCATTTACCGAGGCCTATAGCAACTTGAGCGAAACTCTAGCAGGTGCGGCTTGCCTTTACCCTTACGAGCTTCTACATTAGTTTTTTTCGTTTTTAGGATGCTAATTTATGCGCGCCTTATATCTCGCAAGTTGCCTTGCGTTTCCGACATTAGCCATGGCGGCTTCGCCAACAACAGTGCCGTTTTTTCCCGATAGTCAATATCAAAACGATGTTGTCTCAATTGAGCAACGCTTAGGGCATGCGCTGGGCGAGCGCATTTCAGCGCCAGCTGAGATTTTAAGTTATTTTGAAACCCTGGCCAGCAGTTACCCAGAGCGCATCAAATTAGTGAAGTATGGCGAAAGTTGGCAAGGTCGGCCGTTATTTTATGCGGTGATTGGTAGTGCTGATAACCTGGCCAAGTTAGACCGTTTAGAAAGTGATATGCGCCGTTTGGCCGATCCACGTAACTTAAACAAAGCCTCTGCAGATGCGCTAATTAATAGCTTACCCGCCAATGTGTGGCTTGCCGGCGGCGTGCATGGTAACGAAATTAGCCCACCGGAAGCGCTGATGGGCCTAGCCTATCATTTACTCGCAGACCAAAGCGCTCAAACCCAAGCCATCTTGACCAATACCCTGGTGTATATCGAGCCTATGCAAAACCCGGATGGCCGCAACCGCTTTGTTAGCCGTTATTACGCCACAGTCGGTATCGCGCACTCCGCAGATCGTTTCTCAGCAGAGCAAAACGAACCTTGGCCAAATGGCCGCACCAATCATTATCTGTTTGATATGAACCGCGATTGGATCTCGCTGACCCAACCTGAAATCAAAAATCAGGTAAGAGTGTTACAGCAGATGTTTCCGCTGATCTTTGTCGATTCGCATGAAATGGGCGGCGATCAAAGTTTTTACTTCAGCCCAGAAGCAGAACCTTACAACCCACTGGTCACCGGTGCACAGCGTGAAAGCTTAGATTGGTTAGGCCAAAACAACGCCAAATGGTTTGATCAGCTTGGCTATGATTATTTTACTCGGGAAATTTTTGATGCCATGTATCCTGGCTACGGTGCCAGCTGGCCACTGTACTATGGCGGCATCGCCACAACCTACGAAATGGGCTCAGCTCGCGGCCATAACTATCGCCGTACCGATGGCAGCATTTTAACGTATGCCGATGGCGTACAACGTAACTTTATCGCTTATATGTCTACGCTTGAAACCGCCAGTAAGCGCGCCAAAGACCTATTACAGCGCTTTTACAGCTATCGGCAAACATCGCTCACTCAGGGTGAGAAAGATGGCATCCGCAGCTATATTTTCCCTGCCACCCGTGATGCCGCTGGCCACCAAAAATTAATGGGCGTGCTCACCCAACACGGCATTACCGTTAACCAAGCCACGGTCGATTTTCGGGCTTGTGGTAACAGTTATCAGCAAGGCGCTTACGTGGTTAATGCCGCGCAGTCAACTTATCAGTTAATTCGCAATCTGCTAGATGACGACGTCAAAATGGCTGAAGCCTTTATTGCTCGCCAGCAAGACCGTCGCTCGAAAAACCTGCCTGATGAAATTTATGACGTGACCGCCTGGTCATTACCGTTGATGTATAACCTGGAAGTAAACCGTTGTAACCGCGCGGTAGACGTTGCCAACACAATCGTGGGCCCAGAGACCACCTTAGCCGGTAAAGTCACGAATACCGATGCCAGTTATGGCTTCATTGTACCTTGGGGCGATATGGCGGCTGCGCGCTTGTTAAGCCACGCACTGCAGCAAGGTTTAACGGTTAAAAGCAGTGACTTACCATTTACGCACAGCAATGGTGTACGTTATCCCGCTGGCAGTTTAATTTTAAGCCATGCCGATAACCCGCAGTTAGCTAGTAAAATTCAACAGCTTGCACAGAGCAGCGGCGCTAATGTTACCGGCATTAATAGTAGCTGGATTAAAGATGGGCCAAATTTTGGTTCAGGCAATGTGCAGAACATCCCTAATGCTAGAGTGGCCCTGTTATGGGATGAACCGGCGAACCCATTAAGTGCCGGTAGCGCGCGTTTTGTCTTAGAAAAAGGCATTGATTACCCGGTAACGGCTATTCGCCCGGCACAACTGTTACGTGCTGAACTGCGCCATTACGACGTACTGATCTTGCCAGCAAGCCAAGGCAATTATAATCAAGCTTTGGGAGCTCAAGCTCAACAAAAAATTCACGACTTTGTTAGTCGCGGCGGTGTGTTAGTGGCGCTGGGTAATGCAACCGATTGGTTGATCCAAGGTGATAAGCCGCTGTTGAATAGCAAGCGGGAATTTAAAGTCAGTGAGCAAAAGAAACCTGAAGCTGAAGCGCAAGTCGCCGGTATGCTACTAGAAAACCGTGAACTGTATCAGCAGCGCTTAGAAGCATTTCAAGCGCAGCCTGATAGCGTGTCTGGATTTTTAGCGCGAGCCGAAGTAGACCAAGATCATTGGCTAACCGCTGGGGTGCCAGCGAATGTGAACAGCATCTTTGTTGGCAATTATATCTATCAGCCACTAACGCTGGCACATGGTCGCAATGTACTGACTTTCGCATCACCAGAAAAGCTTGTTGCCGGGGGTTTTGTTTGGGAAGAAAATCGCCAGCAAATTGCGCATAAACCGTTGTTAATGGTGCAAGCGCAAGGTCGTGGCCAGGTTATTGCGTTTACACAAGAGCCTAATTTCCGTGCCTATGTCGACGGCATGCATCTGTTGTATATCAACGCGGTATTCCGCGGTGCGGCGCACGCCACTCCACTGCGTTAAGGCTTTACACGTTTCATGATTCGCTAAAAACGGCAGGCTGGAAAACCTGCCGCTTTTTTTGGCCCGCTACTCGGTGTATTGCTTTACCACGCGTGCTGCCAGTGCGGCATTTTCTAATTTCAAATTCACCTCTTGTTTTAAGATGATCTGCCCCTGCACGTTTGAATCGGCACTGATGGTTAAGGTTGCCGGTTTATGCTTATCATTACCAAACCAGCTAAACCAACTTTTGCGGGCAGTGCGCTCGGCATAAACCAGATCGCCCTGTACTACTGAGCCTGCCAGTAAACTAACATTACCGTTTAACGTCGTTAGATTTCCAGCGATTTGGCTGCCTTCAATTTTCAAGGTGCCATTCACCGTACTAACATCGCCCGCTACGGTACTGCCGTTGATCACCATGTCGCCATTCACCGTACTCAGTTCGCCCATCACCTTGCTACCTGAGGCCAGTTTAATACTGCCATTTACTGTTGAGGTATCTCCGGTAACCTGCGCTCGCTCTGCCAAAGTAATACTGCCATTTACCGTAGATGCCGATTGTACCTGACTATCCTCCGCTAAATTGATGCTGCCATTAACGGTGCTAACCTCGCCCGCTACGCTGCCGGCGGCCACTTTAATACTGCCATTCACTTTGGAAATATCTTCCGCATTTTGCGTGGCAGTTTCTGCCGCCTCCGCGGAAAAAGGCATAACACCGCCAACATAACAGGCAGCTAAAGTAAGGCTAACAGCCAGGGTTAAGGTGCTCAGTTTCATAAATAGTGCTCACAAGTAATTACGTTATATGGAACATTGCAAAAATACAGCCAACTTAATAAGTCTATAAATAACAGCATGTTAAAAAATCGCACTGAAACTAAGTTAGTCGTTTTCACTAAAAAATAGTCGAGAAATTTACGTTCAGCGAATTAATTCGCTCTTTTTTGGCGCATCAGCTGAGGCAAAATGTCACCTTGCGGTGAAACACTTTTTTTTGCAAAAAGAAAGTGTCGCGATAAAAAATTAAAGTAATAGTATCCTCTAACTTAGTTTTCCATTTCAAACTAATGAATACGCTACACCGTCAGAAAAATTTACACATTAAATTGATGTTTAAAATATTACTCAATAAAAACAATGACATGAAATTTGGCGCGAAAAATGCTTAAAAACTTGCAATTTTTACTTAATGGAATAAATTATGAGACTAATCAAATATTTAATTGCAGCTATAGCTATATCAGGATCTACTGCTAGCAACGCAGCAATAATCACAGTACAAGGATCTAATGTTTTAAATAATGGTGTAACTATGTCAGTTACTGAAGCAAGGTCTGCTTGGGAAGCTCTATTATTTTCGCATACATTAGACACTATTATCGGCGCAACTGGCACAGGTGCAAACGGTATTACAACCACTGCAGGTAATGTGTATAAAAACATAGGTAACGGAAGTAGTATTAGCATTTCAAACTCTAGCGCTCTTGGCAGCGGACCAGCGATAGGCGGGTCGAGAAATGGCGCATCAAGAATTAGTTTTGATGTCTTTTTCACAAGCCCTGTAAATGCAGTAGCTTTTGATGTTTATGATAATGATGGTGGTGGTATGCAGTTAATATTAACTGATGCTAACACTGGTTTAGAAACCCTCTTCGATTTCAACTCTACATTAGGGTCCGGCCATAGTGAATTCTTTGGCGTGGTTTTTGACCCAACAACTTTTGTTTCTTCCTTAAGAGTCGGCGGAACAGATCCTGGTGGTGTCACTACTTGGGATAACTTTTCATTTGGTATCGGCCAACAAGCTGTTGATTCCTGTACTTTGAACCCTAACCAACCACAATGTACTAACGTTAGTGTTTCTGAACCTGTATCACTAGCATTATTTGGCTTCGGACTAGCAGGTTTAGCTCTAAGACGCAGAATCAAAAAGTAAAACATTCATATTACTGGTGCATTTTGCTTAAAACGCACCAGTAATTATTAATAGTTAACCAATTTTTAGGTATTCTCACAACTACTGTGCAGATATGTCATACGGATATATTAATATTAAACGTCATAGTTCCGAATTCAGTACACTATCTCTTTAAAATTTTTTTATGGAAACTTATTTAATCGCTTGCCCCTATTAAACGACACCGCTGTATCAAGCCAAATCAATATAAAATCTAAGCCATTTTTTGCAATAATCTAACATCATTAAATGAATGTAAAAAATATTACTAACACTATTAGAATCAGAGTGTAGCAACTTCACGCTCACACTTAAATTGAATGTACAAACGCACTGCAATACAGATTAAAACGGCTTTTAATTGATATTTTGCAATGGCGCCTGCCAGCCTTGCGCTACTTTAGCCGCACATACCGGATTACCTTCAGCAACCAGTGACTCGGCAAAAAACCATTCTTTAAATACTTGCCACTCATCATTGATGGGGCTTTGGCACTTACCATTCGCCTGCTCAGCAAATACTGCATCACTACATTGCGGCGTGTTATCCAATTTGCCGTGATAAGCATACGCATAGACGACCTGACAATGGCTACTGACGTAGGTACGAAACACCACTAACCAACCTTGCTGATAACGCACCACACTAAAACTGGGAATATTGTGTTTTACCGCAGTCGCAATAATCTCAGGGGCTTGCACGTCCTTTAACAGCGTTAACTCACCGTTTTGGCGCTGGCGAATTTGAATAGTCTCGCCCCGCCGCCAGGCGAAGCCATCATACTCGGTTTCATCTGCCGCCTGAGTTAGCGCAGTTAACCCCGTAACATCGCGCTTCACCTCTTGGCGGATAGTGCGCTCCACTTGCGCCGCTTCAGAAAGGGTTTGCATTTTATCGCAGGCCACAAGTAGCCCTAACATGAATATAACTAACGTCGTTTTACGCACATTGTTCACCTTAATTTAATCCCACAGACATTATTGGCATAGCTGCCCTGTTTTTAACCATTAAACCATAATGGCGACTATTTATCAGGCTGTGCGGGCCAGAAGAAAGCAAACGGGCATAAAGCCAGTTTCCGCAGATATAAAGGGGTTATGAGTGAATATGGACGCTAAGTATCTAGCGGTTAATCTCTAATCTCAAACACTTACCATAAAAAATACGTTCACTTTCACCTTATTAAGTCAGCGCCATGCTAGGCTTACCTAAAACAAATCATCATCGCGCCTTAGAAGTAGCGCTTTGCTAACTCTTGCAGCGCCAAGCAGCAAATCAAATAGAGGTCAGTCATGAAATTCGCCATTTTTTCTACCATCGTTATTGCACTACTCTCTGCTTGTACCTCACCTGTATTCGATGCCGGACGCAGCGAAACCGTGTTACCGCTTAGCAGAGCGTGGATCGATGGCCGAGTCGTCGAGTACATCACAACTGACATCTCTGACTTGGCAATGGCTCAAATGATGGGAGCAAACCATGTACCTAAACTTGCCTCAGCAATCAACATGCCCAGAGGCTCTTCTATTGTAGAACGCGTGTACAAATTTCCTAACGAAGAACAAATCAGCGTTTTTCAGTCTGCACCGGATCCGGTTGGTGCCGAGAACAAAGACCGCAGTTACAGCCCACTTTGGCGAGTCGTAATGGTTAGATGGTCCACGCAAGCAACCCCGCGCGAACTAAAGTCTGAAGAAGACGTACTGGCTGCAGAGGAGAATAAAGAAGTCGTGCTAGAGATGACAAATATTGTGGTGAACTGCCCCGTGACACGCAGCGAAAATGGCCAAGCGCTTCGGGGGGTGCGCTAAGCATGTTTCGTCTTTGTTACAAACACTGAGTGGCATTCGTTTGTAACGTACATAGCACTTCTAACTCTCGGTAACTCTCGGGGTTCAAATACCCAGCTCTCAGAGTTTTACGTTTTCACCTTTGGCGAGATACTTTCTTTTGCATCGCCAAAAGAAAGTATCCAAAGAAAATACCCCACTTCCGCTCGAAAGCCCAACTGCTCATGCGTCGTCCAAGGCGAAAACGTAACTCGCGCGGCGCTACCGTCGCCGCACTCAAACACCCGTTTTCTTAAACCTTGGTCAACGATGAACAGTCGGCTCGCTGCAAAGGGGGATAAATACTGCGAGGGTGTCATTTTTTGTCAGCTTGGTGCCAAAACTAGCCGTTTGGACCGTTCAATATTTGTCCACCACACACTATTTATTTTAACGCTTAACGTCTTATTACAAATGACACTTAGATATAAACCGTAAGCAATGATGGCTAACACCATCGTCAGAAATTTTTACACTAGCGAGAGTGAATAAAAGTTAATACTACATAATTACCTGTTATTTAAATTAATTATTTTATGGCGCAGTTATTGCTAATTTTTGATTGCATAAAAAATAATAACCAATAAAGAGGTTGCTTTATGAACAGTAAAACTAAGCTTGGCTCGTTGTTGAATTCAATTTTTTTGTTATTCCCCATGCTTTTTTTTGTATCTACAGTAAAAGCTGACATTATTCGTTTTAATTTTGATACAGAATCCTTTTTTAATCGAACGGCTGTATCAAATGGTTTCACGCACAACTCAGATGGCTCAGGCAATGCATTTGGTAGTACTGGCTTGAATGGTTCGGTGACTGGCTCAATTGATATTAATCGCTCAGCCACTGGTGAAAGCACTATCAGTAATTATTTGTTACAAGTTATTATGCCCCACGGTATTGCGCCAGGATTTAACTTTCCTCAGTGGACTATCCAATATTCATCTTCAACGCTAATGCAGCCCGGCGCTGGTGCAACAGCGCTTTTATACAGCAATGGTTACATGTTCATTCAACAAGAATTTATGTTTGACCCGTTCTATGGTCCTGCCACCCCGCAAAATACGTGGTACAACCCCTTAGTAAGGCAAGAGTATTTGTTTCGCGTAGATCTTATGATGAGTGGTGTTCCTGGAGCTGGCCCTAACGGTGGCTTAGGATTAGCAGTCGACAGAGTTGATGTGCGTTGCGCCGTGCCAGGCGATGCCCGCTTAACGTGCAATGGGTTTGGTTCAGTAGGTGAGTCAAACTACTCTGACTGGGATTCGACGGAAGGGCTAGCCTCTTCTTTTGAAATCTTACCTTCTAATCCACAAGACCCGGCCGCTCCTGTGCCAGCTCCCTCGACCTTATCAATGATGTTGCTGGCTTTTGCTGGTTTGTTGGTATCGCGTCGTCGAACGCTTAGTCGCTGATCCCAAACGCTTCATTCGCCAGGATGTATGTAGGGCAAGTTAAGATAAAAGTAAACTTTGGCTGGAGATGTCTTTTGCAGGGATGAAAAAGAGGAGCGTGAAGGGAGGGATTTACCGCGAGCTCCAGCCGAAGCTTTACGCAGCGGTTAACCTTTTCGCCATGGGCGAGAGACTTTTTTTCGTCGCCAAAAGAAAGTATCTAAAGAAAATGCGGCTCAATTTCGCTCGAAAGCCCGACTGTACCTGCGATGTCCAAGGCGAAAACATCACTTGCGCAGTGCTACCGTCGCTGCACTCAACCACCCGTTTTCTTAAAACCTTGGCCAACGATGATCAGTCGGCTCGCTGCAAAGGAGGAGATTTTTCGTAGCGGTATGTACTTGGCTGAACAACCGATGTGTGCCAAAAGCGGACTTAATATAAAGCATCTACGGATAGTGATTCATCACAAAAAAATGTATACATGTAACCTAAATGTTGTACTGAGTCATAGCGACAATCTGGTGTAAAAAGCATCAAGGCGTTATAGCCTGTTGATAGTAATGAATCTGAATGATCCTGGTTTTTATTCTTGAGGATGGCGAACTTGAGATAATTACTAAGGAAATTATCGAGCACGGACATATAGCAATACAAGCGCGATAAAAATTCTTAAGCAAGAGCTGTTGTAATGAAGGCGAATGTCCGGGTAACGTCATAAGTGAAACTTATATAATGTGCCTTACTTGTGGGCAGCACTAGCAATCAGCTGCAACGTCCCCATTTACGCTGCGCATGACAACATGATACAGGGACTAGGGCAATATTTTGTCTGACGCAGGCATAGCAACGCCTTATACATTGGGCTTTTGCCTTAACTACAAAGCCGCCCGTGCTGCGGGCTTTGTGTGAAAATTTGATCTTACTGGTTAATATAAGGATGTTTATGAAAAATGTATTTTTTAGACCTTGGGTCGGAAGTGAGTATGGGTTAGATGGTTCTGTTTTTAATCAAAAAATTTTAGTTTTAGGTGATTCCCACTACACAGATGAATCTGAAATTATGAATTGGGTTGAAGATCTTGAACAATCATGTGATTTCACTACAGGTGTTATGAATGATTATTTAAACCCAGAGTTAGGTGGGAATTGGAAGTCAACCTTTACAAAGTTCATGAATAGCCTAGTACTAAAAAGTGTTCACAGTGAACGTAGCCCCATCGAATTATGGAATTCCGTAGCATTCTATAACTATTTACAAATTCCAGCAGGGACAACTAGTCGTCTTACTCAGCATTTTAATTATTCAAAAGAAAAAGATAGGAATGCACTACTAGAAGTTATCGAGGAGCTAAATCCTGACATAATAATCAGTTGGGGTAATAAAGTCTGGGATGCATTACCTGAAAACTTTGGATATGGACATTATGTCGCTAGTGAAGATTTTAGTAATTTTTACTATAAATATCCTTACAAAAATAGAGAACTAAAACTTCTTGGCGTTACTCACCCATCGACCTCTTATAAATCATCTTATTGGGCAGATGTATTCTCTAAAGTAGGTGTAAATATTTAGTTTTCACATTGATGAAGAGGGCACTTGGCATATTCTGGAAAATAAGTGCCTAGAATCTTATTGTGAGGCCAAACTTTCTGTCAGCCATGTTGATGAAGGTGATATTGTATTTTTCTTACACAAGTGGTGTGGTAGCCGCAGCTAAAGTAAAAGGTAAAGCATGTAATTCAACGTTGTTAAATCTAAATGGAGCAGAAGGTCAACCCTTGCTCCATAAGATTAAATAAATTAAGGCTCAATATGAATGATGGTAAATTTTTAAAGAATATCTTTACTATTGGCGACTCATCAGCCTCAAATGCGGAGGTTTTTGTTAGAAATTGGGGGGTTGGCTGGGTTGAGCATAACCGACTGTCAGATCAGCTAAGCTCCTTAAATCTAGATGATATTTTCAGTCTTTTGGTCGTTGACTCAGATGTGTCATCGTTAAGTTTAACTAAATCCGTTTCAGGTCAATTTAAAAATCCGGATGGTTTTGAAGTTATTATTCTGGCTGAGACCCCGCTAAAGTCTGAACAACTTGAGATTATAGCGGAAATCGATAAAGGTCTCTCAAATTCGAATGTTAAGGTTGTTTGTCAGGACTCATTAAGCAATATTCTTGAATGTTATGCTCATATCCTATGCGGTTTTTCGTATACCAGCCTCGACTTTAATGACATTCATGAATGGCTACATGCAGGAACAACTTTTCTTTCTGCCGGAGTATATATAGACGAAGCTGTTAAAAACGAATTGCCATACATGTTGTATTTGCAGCTTACTGATCTTCAAGCTCAATATAAAAAATTAGAACTGAAAGTTGCTGCTATTAATGTCGTTTTTTTAGGTGAATATATTTCTCAAGACTTATTTTCGGCATCATTGGCCATGATATCGGGCAGTTTTTCTCATGACTTAAACCTCACTGTACACAGCAATATTCATGACACACATCAAAATGGGAAGGTGGGTTTCAAAATATTTGCATCTTTGAAAAAGAAAGAATCTGTCACCATCGATAAAAATGAGATACCAGTTTTCCTTTTGAGGTAATGACCGCTATTCGCTCAAAGCGGCAACAAAAGTACTTAACTGATATTACTCTTCAACATCTATACTCTCAACGCTCTTTATGTTGCATGCCATAGAAAAAATAGGCTTAACCAGCAAGTTGTGGCAAGCTACATGAATAATAAGGAGAAGTGTATGCGTAAAGCCATGTTCATTTTCGCCGCCATGCTCTTAGTGGCTTGCGATAACAATATGACGCAACCACCCGCACCTAGCCGAGACTATACGCCAGCAGAGCAGCAAACGTTAGCCGCGGGTAGTGCACGGGCACGCACCTGTGCAGCGTGTCATGGGCCGCGAGGTATCTCTCGCAATGCCATGTACCCACATCTTGCGGGGCGCTCGGCTAACGAGCTGAGTGCGGCACTAACGGCTTATCGTGATGGTGAGCGAAAGCATGCCATTATGAGCCCGCAAGCACGCGGTCTTACTGATGATGACATTACCCTACTAAGCAAATATTTCGCGTTACTGCCTGCGGCTGCCACAGCAACCACGGCAGAATAAGGCTTAATCGGCCGTAAACAGCGCCAGCAAGTCTTCGGCTTGGCCTTGCCATACTTGGCCTTTGCCACCACCCAGTAACTGATCCGATAAGCCCTGCTTATACTGCTGTAATTTTTGTACTTTTTCTTCAACGGTATTACGGGCAATCAGCTTGTATACAAACACCACTTTGTCTTGACCAATGCGATGCGCCCGATCGGTCGCTTGGTTTTCAGCAGCGGGGTTCCACCATGGATCGTAATGAATCACCGTATCGGCGGCGGTTAAATTCAACCCTGTGCCACCGGCTTTTAGGCTGATTAAAAATACTTCCGTTTCACCGTTTTGGAAGGCATCAATTTGTTGTTGTCGTTGTTTGGTTTGCCCCGTTAATTTACTGTAGCTAATGCCCATGTATTGCAGTTCTTGCTCGATTAAATGCAGCATGCTGGCAAATTGACTAAACAGTAGCACCCGCCGCCCTTCTTCAATCATTTCGGGCAGGTTTTCTCTTAACCAGCTGAGCTTGGCGTTGTGCTTCACTAATTGCGCTTGTTCAATGGGTACTAAACGCGCATCACAACAGGCTTGGCGCAGTTTTAGTAACGCATCTAAGAACTCAATTTGGCTGGCCGCCACACCTTTGCGCAAAAACAGCTCTCGTACCTTGGTTTCCATAATTAAGCGAATGCTTTCGTACAGATTACGTTGATCGGCTTCTAACTCAAGTAACTGCAAAATCTCGTTTTTTTCAGGCAGCTCAGTGGCCACTTGGCTTTTACTGCGGCGCAGCATAAAGGGCGCGATTTTTTGTTTTAACACCTGAGCACGTTCGGTATCCGCATGCTTTTCTATCGGCTTACGATACACCTGATTAAAATGCGCTTCGGTACCCAGTAAGCCCGGTAACACAAAATCAAATAACGACTTTAACTCGCCTAAATGGTTCTCTAACGGCGTACCCGATAACGCTAAACTAAATTCACGTTTTAACGCCCGCACACTTTGCGCCGCCTGACTGCCCGCATTTTTAATATGCTGCGCCTCATCCAGTATCACTAAACTAAATTCGCGCTGGCGATATAAATGCAGATCGCGCACTAACAATGGGTAGCTAGTAACAATAACGTCAAAGTCATCCATTTGCTCGAACAACGGCCGACGTTTAGCGCCGTAAAGCTGCAGCAAAGATAAGTCAGGTGTAAAGCGAGCGGCTTCGTTTTGCCAATTGCCTAATAACGACGTGGGGCAAACAATTAATGCCGGCTTTTTTAAACGCCCTTGTTGTTTTTCATACAACATAAAGCTGAGCGCTTGTAAGGTTTTACCCAGGCCCATATCATCGGCTAACACGCCACCTAAACCAAAGCAGCGTAAAAACACCAGCCAGTTAAAACCCTGCTGCTGATAAGCGCGCAACACGGCATTTAAGCCGCTAGGCAAGGCCACTTCTTCTATACCTTGGAAATTATGCAGTTGCTCACTTAACCGAGTTAAACGGTTAGCATTTAAATATTGAATCTCAGCTGCACCAGGCGGGGGTAAGATGGCGGCCTTATAATCGGGTAACTCCAAGGTTAACGGCGACTTTTGTAAATTGAGTAATTCAACGATGGTATCAATCAGCGGCTGAATTAATTGCATCGGCAGGGCTAATTTGCCCTGTGGCAAACTAAGCCAAATGGTTTGGCCACTCACCGGTAAACCATATTGCCGCAACCATTGGCTGATTAACGGTAATAACGGCACTTGCTGGCCATTCACATCAACTTGGATACCTAATTCAAAGCCACTTTGCTTACCATCTTGTACTTGCAAATACGGCGTGGCATCGAGGATCTGCAAATTAAAATCGGCAGCTTTCTCTACCTGCCAGCCTTGCTGTTGCAAGGTATCAAGCTCTGCCAATAACGGCTGCCATAACTCTGGGTTATCTGGGCCATCGCCAACATCAAAAGCAGCTAAACGTTCAGCAGGCGGGGCAAGCTCGCAACTAACTAATCCCAGTGCTAACAATTGCTCTAGTGCTGCCACTTCGTTTTCACGTTGGCGTTTAATAAACAAGGTTTGATCTGGCAAGCTGATTTCGGTTTGCGCTTGTTTTAAATCGAGTGGTAACCGCTGCCCAGCATAATCAAAATACAATAAGGCGGTGGGTCGTGCCGCTGCATTTGCTTGTTGCACACGCATTTGTAACGCTAACACCGGAGTGGGGGCAACCGTCACTTGCTGCACGGCAACACCCTTAGGTACAGGCAAGCTCACTTCTTTAAATAACTGCTGTAATTGCCCCAACCGCGATGATAATTGTTTAAGTGGGATCACCGGCATTTTGGCTAAGAGTTTAAGCTCGCGCGCACTTAAAGGCGTGTTAACTTCGCCTAGCGAATAATGATCGGTATTTAAGTAACACAGCGGTTCAGTAAAAATAAGATGGTTGGCTTCATCATCAGCAATTTGCCAGTGCAGTCGCTGGCCATTTTCGTGCTCTTGCCAATATAGCGACAAATCCTTTGGCTCTTGCCAGGTTAATTCATGCCGAGCCTCACCAAAAAAACAGCGGCCGGTGGCGAAAAAGGCCTGCAGTAACTCATAGCCCCAACGACCTTCTAACACATGCTGATCTTGTGGGTTATGCGAGCGAAACACCGTAAGCAAACGATAGTCTTCGGCACTGAGCCAGCTTGGCGGTTGCGGTGCCACCAGATCGTATTTTCCTAAAGGCTGACCTTTACTATAGCCACCCTTTTTCAAAATTTTCACCCGCCGCGGATACAATTGTAAGCCACTGTGACCGTAGCTCAGCAGATACAGCATGGTATCTTCAACTATTTCTTTGTTGGGTGCTTGCTGTTGTTCCACCTCGGCAAACCAATTATCGACCTGCAGCATAGGTAATTGCTTAACCCGTAATTGTTGCTGCGCATAATCACGCTTTAAGCGTAATAACACCGCCAACACATGCTTGCAGCGAAAACCAACAGGGCAGCTACAACGCGCTTCTAATTGCCAACGACCATGATGCTGTTCTAAAGACAAATGTTGCCGATAAGGCGCAAAGCCCGCTCCCCATACTTGGGCACTGATCTCACTTAAATCATCATTGTATTCGAGCTTCAACACCTTACCGGCCTGCAAATAGGCTTTCGCGCGGTGCATAGTGGCAGTGTCAAACCATTGCGTCAGGTTCGCATCGCTTAGCGGGAATAAATTGGTGTCTTCACCTTTGGTGTGATCAGTCAAATTGCTCGGCTCACTTTACATTGCACTTAGGCAACACGCCCAAAAGATGGGCGCAAACAAAAGCTCTATGCTACCGCAAACGCCGAGCAGACCAAAGCACTGCCGACAGAAATAGGCACTTTTTCAATGTTCTGTTAGCAGGCAGGCTTGGTTGAGGTCTGTTTTAGAAGTAATAGCTCAATTGCAGAGATAAATAGTCATCGCGTTGTAACCAATACAGCGGATCGTTGATTTGCTCACTTTGAAATAACCAGGCATTAATGCTTAAGCGCAGGCTATCGGTTAAACGCCGTGAACCTTCCAGTTTTATACTGCGGCTTTGACGTTCATCTAAATCTTGTAAAACGCCGACCAAGAAACTAGAACCGGCCACATCATTCAGCGCTAAGCGCCAGCCGATGAACAGATCATTTTGCCCCGGCATACTGGCTGTTTGGCCGCGACTGTCATACTGATATTCGACAATCCAGCCGAGATCCCACACCTGTTGTAGCACACCATATTGGGTAAACTCAAAACCCGCAGTGGCAGCGGCATATTCATCCACTCCTAAGCGCCGATAAATCGACTCCATTTTCCATATCCAATCGCCCTGCACCCATTGCAAATCGAGCCCATACTGCTCCATTTGATAATACAATGGCTGTAACTCACCGCTTACAGTGGGTTGCAATAAGGGTTCGCGGCTGGTGCCGCTAAAAAAGCTTAAACCGACATCTAAACCCGAAAAACGATGGGCGTATCGTAAGGCAACGTCGAGGTTATTTTGAGCTTTGGACGACTCATACCAGGCTAAATCATGATTTACCGCTAACGGCGCAGCTAAACGGCCCGCTAAACCGGGAAATTGCCGCTCACGAAAGTAAGGTAAAACGTAGATATCTAAGGTACCCGCGCCAGCACTGCGACGCAGGGCAAGCATCGGTTGCCCTAACTTAGCCTCTAGCTCAACGCCGGCGGTCACATCCGTTTGGTTAATTACGTCAACTAAATGCTGTGACTCACTAACGCCCCAAAAAATGGTGTCTAAACCTACTTTTACTTCCCAACCCTCTTGCACATATCGCCAATAGGCTTGTTGAAAATCAATAAGATGGCTTTCACTGTCGCGTTGATGCCAACGTAAGTAAGGCTCTAAATTAACACTGTGCTGCCGACTGGCGTCTTCATAAGACCATTGGCCACGATAACTCAGCATGCTGTGCTGTTTGCTACTGGGCTGCAAGCCGCTTTGGCTAAACATGCGCTGCGTAAAGTCCAGTTCATGTTGCCAACGCCAACTACCCTGTGACTTGGGCGCAGGGGCTATTGCTGCAGTTCGAGCAGAAGTATTAGCCGTAGCACTGCTGTTATTTGTGGGTAAGGTGGCGCGAGCAGGCGCTGCGCTGCTCACCGCTGTAGCGGATGGTATTGTGGCCGTAGGGGGGCTTACTGGGCTAACAGCAGCACGGCTAGTACTTGCCATAACCTCAGGGTTAGCCGCAGTGGCAGCGCGTTTCGGTTCAGCTATCGCTTTGCCTGGCAACGCTTGACGGGCTAATTGTTGTTGATACCACTGCGCGGCAAAGGTCACGTCGGTGGCTAACATTTGTGCTTTGTTAGGCACGGTTAATTCCGCACCTTTTAAAAGATAATTAACATTGTTATCGCGAAACGCTTTTGGATTTTGCTGCCATAAAGCATACATCACTTGCGCCATGCTAACTTGCTCATCCGGCCTAGCCGCAAGCGCCAAACGCCATAGTGTGCTCTCAGCCGTTATGGCATCTGGTGTCGCTGCGTGTAGCGTTAAGCTACCCGTAAGTAAGGCCACAGCGCAGCAAAGGTTTGCGATGGTATGTTTCATAGGCAATAACGCACGCTTAACGCGCTCGCTCCAAAGCACTTACATCAAAATCGGCAGCAGTACGGCCGGTTTGAAAACGCATACTTTCTAACAACAACTCGGTGCTTTTACCGGTTTGTTGGTTCTCCATTACCAAGCGATGTGGCCGCCAAAACTTATCTAAATACAGCTGATAATCGTAGGTGGTTAAGGTTTTTAATAGACTATCTTTACGATCATAATATTCTGCGCGCTGTACCCGATAATGCTCAGTATCTACCCAAACCAAAATTTTGCTGTAACCCGAAAAACTGTCTGTTGGTGTTTGCTCTACCACAAAACACTGTAATTGCTCAGCACAGGCTTCGTCACGCAGATAACGGAAACTGAATTTCTCTAATTCAAAACTGGTCATATCTTCATAAGCAAACTCACTGGCCATAAAAGGGCCAGATTTATTACGACTGGCAATACGCCGCGTGCGTTTAACGCTGGGTAAATATAACCACTGTTCATCTTCAGCCGTGGGGTGAGCATGGGTTAAAAAAGCGGAACCGCGCACATCCATGGGTTCATCAAAAATGGTCAGCGACTTATCACCATCACCTTGCACTTCAAGGGCTAAAGCCCGCATCCGCCTTACACTTTCACGGCCTTGGGCATTACGTAAGGTCATCTGCAGTTCGCTTTCACTGTCACCCCAGCCGCGATCACGCATTTTTTGTTCTTTTGCAATTTGTAAGCCTTTGGCTTGCGCTTCATCTTGCGCCGCCACCGGCGTCCAAGGTGCACACAGCATCGCAGCGAACAACAGGCTGCGAGATGTTAGATTATTTAGCATGCTTAGCTCTCCCAAATTTGCCAACTTGTAACAGGACGGCGGGTAAAAATAATAAATCGATGATCAGTGCCACCAAAATAATGCTAGATGTCAGCAAGCCCATATCGAAATTCAAACGGAAGCTCGACAACATCAACACCGCAAAACCACTGACCAGTACCAAGGTGGTGATCCAGAGCGCGCGGCCAACACTGTGAAAAGCAAAGCGCACGGCTTGTTCGTTATCTTGGCCCTCTTTGCGGGCATAGCGATACTTGGTTAAGAAGTGCACCGTATCATCAACAATAATACCGAGGCTCATACCGGCGACCACTGACAACGCCAAGTTCACTTCGCCAACTAATAAACCCCACAAACCAAAACCAATTATTGCCGGCACTAAGTTTGTTAATAAACTTATTAAACCTAGCCGCCAAGAACGCAACGTAAACAGCAATAATAACGAAATTAACACCAACGCTGCCGGTAAGGTTTTCAGCATAGACGCCATATTGCGCTCGCCAATATGAGCGAACATTAGGGCTGCACTGGCAGCCGATAGCTGGTATTCCGGCCATTGCTCGGCAAAATGCGCTAAGGCACGCTCTTCTAAAGCAATTAACTCTTTGCTGCCTAAATTGTATAAGGTGGCACTTAACCGCGTGGCACTTTTATCAATGTTTAACTGGTTATTTAAATCAAGACCAAAAGGTAAGGACATTTCATACAATAAGATATATTGCGCCGCTTCTTCGGTGGAATGGGGTAAACGGTAATAGGCCGGGTCATCCTGATGCATATTCCGATTGAGCTTTTTCAGAATATCGGTGAAAGTGTTTACGTGCATCACTTCCGGTTGCTCAACTAACCAGTCACTAAACTGTGCCACGGCCAACAGCATTTCTGGTTGATAAACCGCGCCTTCCCCGTCGCCCTTCACTTCAAAATCCATCAAAGTAAAGCCACTGAGGTTCTCTTCTAAAAAGTCATTCGATTGACGAAATGACGTACTGGTAGAGAAATACTCATTGGGCTCGTCATTCACTTTATTTAAGGTTAATAAACCTGAACACACGATAGTAATGGCAATAAAGCCAAACATGATCGGCCGCTGCCAGCGGATCACGAACAGCGCCAGTTTATCCATGGCATTCAGGCCGCTTTCAACATGGTCCGGCTCATGAAACGGTAAGGCATTCATTAATAATGGTAGTAAGGTCAGGCTGAAAATACACGCCAATACCACACCAATGGCGGTTAAATTACCCAGATCACGTAAGATCGGCACTTCCGAGAAATTCAGGGTTAAAAAACCAATAGCGGTCGTGACACTGGTTATCACTACCGGTAACCAATTACGCTCTAAACTGTACTGAATGGCTTGCTGCTTACTTTTCCCTTCGCTCATCGCAAATTGCATTCCGGCCAGTAAATGCACCGAATCAGCCACCGCTAAAGTCATTAAAATGGTCGGCACGTTCACCGTGGCGGTACTCATAAAAATACCGAGCCAACCGGCTATACCTAAGGTACTGACTACCGAAACAATCAAGATGATGATGGTCACTAATGAGGCATAAAACGAGCGGAAAAGCCAAGCCAGCATTAACGCGATCACCAACAACATCATGGGTACTAAGCGCTTCACATCGGCTTCAGCTTCTGAGGCAAAAGCATAGTTCATGGCAATAATGCCAGTGTGGTAAAACTCGACGTCGGGATACTGTGCAGCAAATTGGTCCGTCAGCGCCATCACCGCCGACCAAATTTCATCTACCTGCGCTTGCCCAGTAGGTTCGGGTAATTGCACCGTAATATTGATTGCTGTCACTGCCCCATCGGCGGCAATTAATCGATCACGAATAATCGGCTCGTTTAAGGCAATGTCGCGAATACGAGCTAACTCGGCATCATCCAAGGTGCGTTCGGCACTCACCAGATCCTGCACCCGCAAATCATCATCTTCAGCTTCGGTATGTTGAAAATTACTAATTGAATCAATACGAATAGAGTAAGGTGTTTGCCAAGCGGCATTGGTAAAGTCTTGCACTAATTGCAGCACATCGGCTTGAAACACATTACGATCTTTTGGTGCAATACCAATCAGCACATTGTCACTTTTATTAAACTCTTGCTGCATTTGTTCAAAGGCTTGCAGCTGCGGATTATCCGGCCCAAAGAAAATGCGGTAATCGCCACGAAAATACAGTTGATTTAAACCGGCACTAAACAGAGCAATAATCAACAACAGCGCAGATAACACCGACCAAGGATGGCGTAAAACAAAAGGACGGGATGAGGTCATGCAGCGAGCTCCGAGGCTTTTTTATTTTAAATGTTGTACTTCAGTGTACACCCTAATTATCGGCCGATGATTACAAGCCATGAATATTTTTCTTTTTGCACACCTCGCTTGCAAATAATTTACAATTAAATAAACTTATTTTATGTCTGCTTGCTCTGGGTGCATTATGTCACTGGCCATTATTTATAGTCGGGCACGTTATGCCTTAGCCGCGCCGTTGGTAACGGTCGAGGTTCATCTCAGTAATGGTTTACCGGCTTTTCAATTAGTCGGCTTGCCGGAAACCTCGGTGAAAGAAGCCAAAGATCGGGTTCGTAGCGCGTTAATTAACAGCGGCTTCAACTTTCCAGATAAACGCATTACCGTTAATTTAGCCCCTGCCGACTTACCCAAAGAAGGTGGCCGTTTTGATTTAGCTATTGCGCTGGGCATTATTGTCGCCTCGGCGCAATTGCCTGAAAACTGCACCGCGAATTACGAGTTTTGTGGTGAATTAGCCCTTTCGGGTGAGATCAGACCGGTGCTGGGCGAGATCCCGTTAGCCATCGCTTGTCGTGATGCAGGCCGTGCCGCCGTGTTACCCATGGCCAATGCCCAACAAGCTTGTTTAATCCCTGATGCACAAATTCATGGCGCTGAGCACCTATTGCAAGTACATAGTTTTTTATTAGCACAACAACCGCTGCCCGCCATACCGCCTCTGCCGCCGCAACCACTTAAAACGCAAGCTGATATGGCCGATGTTAAAGGTCAGTCTCAAGCCAAACGTGTGCTAGAAATTGCCGCGGCAGGTGAGCATAACTTATTGATGTTTGGCCCTGCTGGCACCGGAAAATCGATGTTGGCACAACGTCTCGCCAGTATTTTACCGCCACTCACCGAACAAGAAGCGCTAGCCACCGCGGCGCTTTATTCTATTGCCGGTCAACCGCGTGACCAACAAAGCTGGCTACAACGGCCCTATCGCGCGCCGCATCATACCGCCTCAGCCGTGGCTTTAGTGGGCGGCGGCTCAGTACCGCGACCTGGCGAGATTTCTTTAGCGCATCATGGTGTGTTATTTTTGGATGAGCTGACCGAGTTTCCCAGAAAAGTGTTAGATGTATTACGCGAACCCCTAGAAACCGCGCATATTCATGTTTCCCGCGCTGCACGCCAAGCGGAATTTCCAGCTCAATTTCAATTAGTCAGCGCTTTAAACCCCAGCCCCACCGGCCATCACGAAGATGGTCGCAGTAGCCATGAACAAGTATTACGGTATCTGAACCGTTTATCTGGGCCTTTTTTAGAGCGAATCGAATTACAAATTGAAGTACCGCTGCTGCCCGCCGGCACGCTCAGTAACCAACACGCTGAAGAAAGCAGTGAGCAAGTACGGCAGCGAGTGATTGCGGCCAGAAATATTCAACTAACCCGTCAAGGCAAAGCGAATGCGCGGCTACAAGGCGGCGAATTAATGCAGCATTGTCGGCTTAGCGACGTAGATAGTCAGTTTTTAGAAGAGACATTACAGCGCTTAAAGTTGTCAGCACGTAGCTTTCATAAGCTACTTAAGGTGGCAAGGACCATTGCCGACTTACAACAAAGCCCACAGATTAGCCGACCGCATTTGTTAGAGGCGATCAGCTATCGGGCACTGGAGAGATTAATCCAATATCTAAAACAGTAGCCCGGTAGGCTAAAACGTTATGCCAAAAATAGCGGTTTAAACTAAACGCCAATGCAGCATTTCACCGGCAAAAAATGGCACGATCGGCTGGCCATTCGCCAAGGTTATTTCGGTCGGTACCTGCCACTGTTGTTTTTGTAAGGTGATGCTGCCGCTATTGCGCGGTAAACCGTAAAAATCTGCGCCATAATGGCTGGCAAAACCTTCTAGCTTGTCTAGGCAACCCAATTCATCAAACACCTGGGCATACAACTCAATGGCGCTGTGAGCACTGTAACAACCGGCACAGCCACAAGCTGACTCTTTGCGATGCTTTTCATGCGGCGCAGAGTCTGTACCCAGGAAAAACTTACTCGAGCCACTCGCCACCGCAGCGCGCAAGGCTTCTTGATGGGTACGACGCTTTAAAACCGGTAAGCAATAATTATGCGGTCGCACGCCACCTACTAATAAATCGTTGCGGTTTAATAATAAATGTTGTGGTGTGATGGTCGCGGCCACATTTGCAGAAGCTTCCGCTACAAAGGTTGCGGCATCAGCCGTGGTAATATGCTCGAACACCACCTTTAATTGTGGTAAACGTGTAACGATATGTTGCAAATAGCGGTCAATAAACACTTTTTCACGGTCGAAAATATCAATATCGTGATCAGTCACCTCACCGTGGATCAACAGCAACATGCCCACTTCGGCCATGGCTTCAAACACCGGATAAAGCGCATCAAGTGCTGCGACACCCGAGGTAGAGTTAGTTGTTGCTCCAGCCGGATATAATTTAGCCGCCACCACGCCCGCCGCTTTCGCTTCAATAATATCTTGCTTGCTGGTTTTATCGGTTAAATACAATGTCACTAAGGGTTGAAACTCACTGCCCGCAGGTCTTGCCGCGAGAATACGCTCGCGATAAGCCATCGCTTGCGCTGCGGTGGTCACGGGCGGTACTAAGTTAGGCATAACAATAGCGCGACGAAAGACCCGAGCCGTGGCCGGAACAGTTTCTAACAGCATATCACCGTCGCGAAAATGCAGATGCCAATCATCAGGGGTTTGAATGGTTAAAGTGGTCATTAGAATGCTCCGGCAGGATGTCAAAAGTGCCTTATGATAGCAGGGAAGCAGAAATGAAGAAATTACCCAGGTGGTTTTTCAAGCCGCACTGCGACTTTTCTCAGGCATTGCTTTAGTCACTGCGTCGGCTCTGCTACACTATTTTTTAGCAAATGAAGGAGCCCACCATGTCAGAATTTGATTTCGATTTAGATCATTTAGATTTCGCAGCCGCCGAAGACTCTGTCGCAGCCACGCAAGCCGCCGTAGCCGCTGCCGAAAGCGAGCCACAATTTGGCGATGACGATGACGAGTGCAGTGGCGGTGCTTGTAAAATTTAAGCTCCCTGTAGGCGCAATTGATAAAAACGCGTTAATTGCGCCACTAAGATACACATCGTGCCCGCCAGCATCAACAATGAAAACGGCAATGCCGTACCATTGTAAAATACCCCTAATAAAGGCCCTGCCAGTGCGCCTATGCCAAAACGCAACGTACCAATCACCGCAGTGGCGGTGCCGCTATGCTCTGGAAACTTCATTAAAATCATCGCATCGGCATTAGTGGCCATTAGCCCTAAACTGGCCATTAACGGGGCAATACTCAGTACCGTGTACCACAGCCCTAAACCCAGATAATTAAATACACTAAGCAGCGACGCACAGCACAAAGCCAACACCAAACCGACACCTAACATGCGTTGCGGCCCTTGCCGGGTAACCAGGCGGCTGTTAATAAAGTTGGCAAGCATTAACGCCGACACATTAAGCGCAAATAACACCGCGAATAGCTGCTCACTCACGCCAAAGTAACTGATATAAATAAAGGATACAGCCGTTAAAAACGTAAAAAAGCTAAAAGAGGCAAACATCGAAGTCGCAATATCTGGCCATGCTGCTTTATTAGCAAAAACTTGCCGATAACCACTAAAAAAAGCAGGTTTTACCACATCGTCTGGCCGTGTAATCTCAGGCAAAAAACGCCAACTTAAGCCCACCAATAACAACGCATAACCGGCTAACACCGCAAAAATAACTTGCCAGTTTGCCAACACCATAATGCCACTGCCCAGCGCTGGAGCAATTAATGGCGCCAGCATCATAATCATAGATACATAAGACATACCCTTAGCAGTATTTTGCTGATATAAATGCCGCACGATGCCAGGGATCACCACGGTTGCAGCCGCACCACAAAAAGCTTGAGCAGCGCGCCAGACTAAAAAGCTTTCGATACTGCTAACAATACTGAGCATAATACTACTCAGTAAAAACCCACAAAGCCCCGCTAGCGCTAAAGGGCGACGCCCCAGCATGTCGGCTAAGGGCCCAAACAGCAGCATGCCTAAGGCATAAGCAGCCAAATAGATACTGAGCGATTGCTGTACCAAGGCCATAGAGGTGTTGAGATCGGTCACCATGGTTTGCATAGCGGGCAAATACATGTCGATTGCTAAAGGGGTAATAGCAATTACGGACGCGAGTAGCATAATCAGCCACAGCGAAGGGGTTGGCGCTTTCATTTGAGGTACCTCCAGAGGAGTGGCATAGTACCTTTACAACACGATGCTGACTAGCAGGTTTTTTCGTAAGAACAAGCGCTTATTCACCTAAAATACCGTATTGTCGACAGATTTAGACTGCGTTGAATCTTCTGCCAATAAGCTCTATTATGATGGGGGTTTGTTGAATCTGACACGCTGCAGTGTTTTGACGGTAACCGCATTGAGTAACGCATGAAAGAAAAAGCTACGTCTTTTGATATCGCCTATTTAGCTGGAGTGTCGCAATCTACCGTTTCTCGGGCATTACGCAATAGCCCGCAAGTGAATCAAGAAACGCGCGAAAAGGTACAGGCGATTGCCCGCCAGCTTAATTATAAGGTCGATAAAAACGCCAGCAACCTGCGTAAACAACGCAGTAGCACGCTCGCGTTGCTGTTATTTGAAGATCCCACCACCGATGAATCCCTGATTAATCCGTTTTTTCTGTCAATGCTGGGTAGCATCACCCGTGCCTGTGCCAAACGCGGCCAAGATCTGCTCGTGTCTTTTCAACAACTCAGTAACGACTGGCATGCCGATTATGAAGACAGTAAAAAAGCCGATGGCATTATATTGCTTGGTTACGGCGACTATGTAGATTACGAAGAAAAATTAGCCAAGCTGTTAGCGCAAGAAACCCACTTTGTTTGCTGGGGTGCCGAAGTATTGGGCCATCCGGAATTTACTATTCGCAGTAACAATTGGCAGGGCGGCAAATTAGCCGGCGCGCATTTAATTTCCACCGGCCATCGTAACTTTGCCTTTATTGGTAACGCCTCTGAAGGCAGCCCAGAGTTTAGTGCTCGTTATCAAGGTTTTATTGAGGCGTTAGGCAGTGCTGGCATTAACGCTGCGGATGTGCCGCACCATGATGCGATCTCCACCGAAAGCGCCGGTGACCTCGCCACCGAGCAACTGTTAAAAAGTGGTCAGCCGGTCGATGCCATTTTTTGCGCGAGCGATTTAATCGCCATTGGTGTGATCCGCTGCTTAAAACGCAACGGCATTCGTGTTCCGGAACAAATTGCCGTGATGGGCTTTGATGATATCCCTGCCGCCTCTTTTGCCTCGCCCGGTTTAAGTACGATCCAGCAAGACACCAGCAAAGCCGGAGAAATGCTCGTCAATAACCTGATGAACCTGATTACCAACCAACCGATCACCGATAACCTGATTGAACCTAAGCTGGTGATCCGTCAATCTTGCGGTGCCACGTCGGCTTGAGTTGCCCGCTCAGCAGATGGCGGCAACGCCTCTAGCGCTTCACGTAACGTGGCATAAAAGGTTAGCCGACCGGGTTCTGCCACTATCCCCGCTTTCGCTAAGGTTTTTAATGGCTGAAATTGCAAGTCGGCAATAAGCAATTCAATATTGTTCGTCTGACAACTGTGTCGCAGTTTTTCTAAAGCCGCCAAGCCACCGGCATCTAATAACGTAACGCCATCCATATACAACACTAAACCACACTGCTTTTCAGCTAACAGCGCAATTTCTGCAAAAATACGATCGGCGGCGGCAAAAAACAGTGGGCCACTAATTTTTAAGACTTTCCAACCCGCGGGTAAGGGTTGGCTAATATGCTTACGACTTGCCGAGATGTCCGTGACTTTGGTCATGGCGGCGATATCTTTCATAAACAAGATTGTTGCTAACAGGATGCCCGTGGTAATAGCCAGCACCATATCAAAAATAACGGTTAGCGACAGACACACCAAGAAAACCCAAACATCACTGCGCGGCGCAGTTTTTAATAAATGCAGTGCCTTGGGTGCTTCACTCATGCCCCACGCCACCATCACCAATAATGCGGCCAAAGCCGCCATGGGCATATAAGCCAGCACAGGGGTTAACAATAATAAAGCCAGTAATACCACCAGCGCATGGATCATCGCAGAGATGGGTGATTGCGCGCCAGCATTAAAGTTCGCGGCCGAGCGAGCCAGCGCCGCTGTCGCGGTAATCCCCCCGAAAAAAGGTGTAATAATATTACCGATACCTTGCCCCATTAATTCGCTATTTGCACTATGCCGTTGGCCACTACTGTTATCCAATACCACCGCACACAATAACGACTCAATCGCGCCAAGCATGGCAATGGCAAAGGCGGCGGCCAGCAGATCTTTTGCCAATTGCCAACTAAAACTCAGCGCTACACCCTCAGGCCCTGGGCGATCCCAAGGCCAATCAAAATAAGGTAAATACGCCGGCACGCCGGCAGCGACAGCACCATCTTCTGCTATATAAGTAAACCGCGAGGCAATAGTGGGCACATCTGCGCCGAATTGCAGCAATAACAACCCTAGCAAGGTGCCGATAAACAATGCTGGTAAATGGGGTGGAATGGGTGTGTGAAGTCGGCGCCAACCTAGCATAACGGCTAAGGTCACTACCGCCACCAGCAAGCTAGGCCAAGCGGTTTGGGGTAAGGCTTGTGCTAACACTAAAATTTTATCGCCAAAATGCTCGGGTAAAGCGGCTAACGGTAACCCCAAAAAGTCTTTGACCTGCAAAATGACAATAACAATGGCAATACCCGAGGTAAAACCTAAGGTGACTGATTCAGGGATATATTCAATTAAACGGCCTAAGCGCAGTAAGGCCATAGCGACCAGCAACAAGCCAGATAGCACAGAGGCGATTAGTAGCCCGCTTAAACCGTATTTTACGGCAATGGGGTATAGGATCACCACAAAGGCGGCGGTGGGTCCAGAAATGCTATAACGCGAGCCACCGGTTAGCGCAATCACAAAACCAGCGATAATAGCCGTATACAGGCCGTATTGCGGCGGCACACCCGATGCGATCGCCAACGCCATAGCCAGTGGAATGGCAATAATGCCCACGGTAACGCCGGCTAACAGATCTTTGAATAATTTTTGCCGCGTGTAACCTTCAGCCAAACTCTCGCGTAGCGCATGACCAATACGCAAAGAAAACAAATGGGCGCGATGAGACAAAACAGACTCCGCTGATCTGGCCTAAACAATACATCACTATAGCGCAGCAATTTTGCTTAACCTATGCACTTTTAGTCTCAGATGGCATAGTAAAAAACACTTTTAACTGCCGCTTAACGCAAAAACGCTGTTCGAAAACAGCGTTTAGATTCAATTAGGTGCATTGAGTCGCGATGGCTTTATGTTGATTTTTTTAGCATGCTCGCCAGTACCCCATCGCGTTTAATGAAACCATGCTGCAATGCTGCGCTGATATGCAGAGTAATTAACAGCATCAGTAGCAAACTGGCCCAGCCATGCAGTTCGCGTAAAAAGCCATAATGGGCTAAATCAGTTGCTAACAGCATCGGCAAACTGACATCGAACAGCACCACCGGCAATCCAGCAGCATTTTGCATTAAATAACCCGACAGCGGCATTAACACCAACAACAAATAAAAAGCCAAATGGGTGAATTTCGCGGCCCACTTTTGCCACAAAGGCAGTGAGCTGGGTAAAGCCGGAACCTGCGTAGTCAACCGCAGATACATGCGCAGCAATACGGCACAAGCCGCGACTAAACCAGCCATTTTATGCCACGTAAGCAATTGTTGCTGCCAAGCCCCTAATGCACTGACCATCGTTAAGCCAGCCAACAATAAAGATAAGACTAATGCGGCCATCAGCCAGTGCATCAAGCGCATAGCTAACGAGTACATTGCCGGATTATTCATGCTGATCCCCTACTACTGATTGCACTAATACTTCTCGCGCTCGGCGCCGATGTGACTCGGCATAAGCAGCAGCGCGCGCACGTAAAATTGGATCGGCAGTTGGCGCAACACCACGAGGTAACACTAAAGGGTCAAAATTAAGCGCATTACAATTCCCGTCTAACTGCTCTGTCGCCTGATGGATCTGCAGTGTTCCCGCACTTATTTGTACATTACTGTCAGGCCATAATACCGTCGCGTTATTTTCATCATCCGCGTCAGTACCAAGGGTAAATTGCCAGTCAAAGCTCACCATGCCCGCATTTAAGCGCGCAAAAAATTCTTTTTGCAGGGCATCAGCATCTGTTTCATCTAACTCACTACTGATTGTCGACGTTAACATCGGCACTGCAGCCCATTTCACGGCTTGCTGCTGACCTGCCGCCTTCTGCAAATAAAAGGCGTTAATACTGTGATAGCGTTCACTGGCAAAGCTACTGCTGGCTTGATAGGTTGAGCGCCATTTTACAAACGCCTGACTCTCTGGATGCTCGGCAAAAAATTGCGGTACACTATTATTTTGAATGGCTTGCAGCTGCAGATAAAACTTCTCTGGTGTTCCTACCGCTAGCACCGGTGGGGTGTTCATTGCTATGCGCCATTGCTGTGCGGTTTCGGGCAACAAGGTGATGGCAAAACTGCGTACCGGTGCTTTTAAATCAGGCGCCAGCGGATTATTACCAGCAATCGAAAATCGACCAATAAACGGATAACGCCCGGCTTGCAACACCGCAGCACTTGAAAAAGGCGCTAACGCGCCGCTGGAAATAAAATCACCGGCTACACAAAACCCTTTCGCATGCGCGCGGCGAAAACCGGCATGCGCTGTTGAACCTTGCTGTAAATCAACAAAATCTTGCGCACTGAGTGCATTACCCGTGCCCAAATTAGCGGCCAATAAAAATGCCGCGCTAACACTGCCCACTAGCGCGGCCACCATAAAATAAGCTCGCATATTGTCACGTCCCCAACATTTATCTTGAACTCAAGATAAAGCAAAGGTATCTTGAACTCAAGATAAATTTAACATAGCGATACATAATGGACGAACTCGATCGGATCCAGCAGGCTTGGGCCACTGAAATGCCCACATTGAATACCGACAGCATGGCGCTGATTGGTCGTTTGCAGATTCTGCATAAACGTTTAACCAACGCCATGTCACCGAATTTCCGGCAGTACGGCTTAACAGATGCTGGCTTTGATGTGCTGGCCACCTTACGTCGTAGCGGTATACCCTATCAACTCACACCCAATCAGCTACTTGGGCAAACTTTAATTACCTCAGGTTCATTAACTAGCCGCTTACAGTCATTAGAAAAACAAGGATTTGTCAGCCGTCACCCTGCCGCAGCAGACAAACGCAGTATTGTGGTAAGCCTAACGGAAAGCGGTAAAAAAGTGATCGAGCAACTGCTGGTCAAGCATGTCGAGACGCAACAGCAGCTGCTCAGCGGTTTAAGTGCGCACGAACAACAGCAGCTAATTTCGTTAATGCGCAACTGGCTTAATGTGACTACCGAGCAAGATCTCTGAGTCTGGTCCAACCTGTACCGGAGTGTGGTCGGACTAGTAGTCGGTAAAAAATGAGCATCTGCGCTGTTATCAACAACAATGCGCAGTTACCCACTCTGCTCGTTAGGGATTAGAGCAAGGTTTTAACGTTGTAAAAGTGAGATTGTGACAAACTTCATCGGTTCCGCCACCCGTATTTGTACAAGCTCGATAGGTTATCTGTTGCTCACACAAGGTGGCCATGCCAGAACCAAAATCATAATCGTATGGCATACCTTGCGGTCCCTCGCCTACAAAGTCAGTATCTCCTGGTGACAAATCGTTTATATATTTAGCTAAGCAACTATCCTGTATATATTGGATATTTAATGATGAACCGCCACTGGCATGCCCTGTAATATCACGAACGGAATAGCCATCGATCACAGAGGTTGCTGGGTTTAAATCGAAGATCAAATCCAACTGGTTCAACTGTGTACCTTTAGTGTTAAAGTTACCTGCATAGCTAACCTTGTATTGAATGTAGTTGTTTGGATTTGCCGGTTCACAACGCTCACCAAACCAAGAAGAACTGCAAATCTGCGCCCCAACTGGGCTAATGTATGGCGTCTGTTCAATATAGGTTTTATCCACTGTGACAGAGTGGGTGCTTTGTACATTAAAACCTGTGCCTATACTGATCGTCATGCCTCTAGTGATTGAGTTTCCTGTTGTTTCAAGCGTCGTTGTATATTGACGCCAACTCTTCCTGCCCATACTGTCTATGATTGCATTTCGCATGTCATCTTTAAGCCTTTTCTTATTTTCGAGAGAACTAAATAAATGCGCTGCAGCAGAGTTTTTGCAGGTTGCGTCTGGGGAACTTACGGTATTGTTTGTTAACATCGAGTATTGATTTGAACTAGCCGCACTTGATTCAGCCGCATTGAATAGCCCACTCGCTGGGTCTAATGAAGAAGACAAGCCACTTGCCATGTAGGTATTGTTGAACTCTTCAACAGCGGAATAAAAAGTGCTGTGGATATCAAAATAAGCTGTTATGATTTCGTGATCTAAATCAGATAAAGGCAAGCTCATCACATAGCCAGACTCACCCGCATTGGGATTATGTGTTTTTACTCTGAATTTAAAGGCAACTCGAGTCTCTGGATTAGCAACGAGTAACTCTTTAGTGGGGGCATAACAATTTGAATTATTCAACCAATACTCAACATCAGCCACGCCTGTCTCTGGATTAATCCCACTTTCACACTGCAGTAAAGGTGCCTGTGACTCGGCAATTTGTTGCATACCCAATACACTGCAAGTATCACAAGCAAATAGTTTCATAGCCTCACTGGCAGAGACTGCTGCAGAACTTACTGCAAAAAATACGACAAAGAATACATATTTGAACATTTGAATTTCCCTATAAAAACTTGTTCAAAAGACAAGCTACCCCCCCCTCACATAAAGTCAACTATTTATTACATAAAAAACATTTAAGTTAAATCTTTATAATTTCCTTGTTTTAATAAATAAAAGTCCGAGCCGTCTTCGAGTGTGGCCAAACCAGTGTCTAAGTGCGGTCATACCAGTACCGGAGTGTGGTCGGACCGGTGTCTGAGTGCGGTCGGACCAGTACCAGAGTGTGGTCTGACCGGTGTTGGTTGGTTGAGTACGAAGATCAGCAGCGATGTGGCATAGCGGGTAGTGACAAAAAACCACGGTATGCTTTTTGATACCGTGGTTGCTAAGGTTTGACAATACGGGTTAGGGTGTTTGCAAAATCAGCAGGCCATACGCTGCCAGCATGTTGCCTTGCAAATCAAAAGCCCAATTGGCGGTTTGCTCGGTGTTTAACAGCATACTGATGTCTTGTGCAGAGTCGCTAAGATTAAACACAAAACGGGTTTTGCTGCCGTTTAACTCGCGCTCTATGTGCAATATACCATTAGCCAATTCAGTGACCTGATAACTGCCGGCCAGCTTCAGCTCTGGCCGCTGTTTTTTCTGGGCGATGAGCCACTGATATAAACTCCACACAGAGTCAGGCTGCGCTTGTTGCTCGGCAACGGTGCTGCCGCCTTGTGCTAATTGCTGTTGTAAAAACGCCGGCCACCAATTTTCAAATTGTTGGGTAAATAACTCGGCTTGCTCTACCCAGCTCAGGGTCGCTGGCGTAAAACCGCCTTGCGTTTGCGTTGACCAAAGCATTGGCGCGCGTTTATAAACATCGTGGCCAGTATCCGCCTGCGTTAAACCAATTTCTTCGCCGTAATAAATATACTTAGTACCTGGTGAGCTAAACAACATCGCCGCGGCTAACTTGGCTTTTTGCTGGGTAATTTTTGGCTCTGCTGCCAGCTGATAGGCTACTCGCTCTTGATCATGATTGGTTAAAAACGGCGAGAAAAACGCCAGTGGTGCAGCAGATTGCTGACGGCGTTGCAGATTTTCTTGTAAAGGATGCAACTCGCCGCTTTGTGTACCACTGATGGTGCCAAATTGCGCCTCATTACCGGTAGTAGGCAGCAACTGCCCTAAGATTTTATAACCCACTTCAAAATCAAAGCCTTGATCTAAGCCCTCGCCATTGCCCCAATATTCGGCGGCCACCGGAATATCGACCCAAGCTTCACCCACTAGGTAGGCTTCCGGGTTCACGCTTTTCACATAAGCATTAAAGTCGCGCCAATAATCGATAGTCTCAGGCAGATCGGCTTGACCTTCAGGGCCAGTTTCCATCACAAAGCGCACTGCATCTAACCGAAAACCGGCTACGCCTTTATCCAGCCAAAACTTCGCCATCTTTTTCATTTCAGCCACCACATCGGGGTGCTGCAAATTTAAATCAGGCTGCGTTGCACCAAAGGCCGCATAGTAATATTCACCCCGGCGCGCGTCGAAATGCCACACGGCTTCGGGTTTATCCGACTGATCCCAGGCATAGCCCCAGCCTTCACCTTTGGCGGGTAAGTCTTTACGCCAGACAAAGTAATCACGATAAGGCGCAACACCTTCAGCCGATAACCGGAACCATTCGTGCTCACGCGAGATATGGTTAATCACCAAATCGAGAATCACCTTCATGCCTTTGTCATCGGCCGCTTGAATAAAGGTTTCAAACTCGGCCATCGAGCCGTAATCAGTTTCTACCTGGTAAAACTCGGTAAAGTCATAACCATGATAAGACGGCGCTTCAAACATGGGCGTTAACCAAATGGCATCGATACCGAGTTCTTGTAGATAAGGCAGTTTGGCAGTCATGCCATTAAAATCGCCATGGCCATCGCCATTGGTATCGTAAAAGCTGCGGGGCCAAATTTGATAGAACACCGCATCTTGCCACCAGGGCGCGTCTGCTGTTGCTGGGCTTAGCGTGGTGGCGGCTGGCACAGCACTGTCGTGACTCGCTTGCTGAGGAGCTGGCTTACAACCGCTTAGCGCCAGCGCTAACATCAAACAACTTAAGGACGTTTTAAGCATCAGTTACTCCTGTACCAAATCAGTTTTCACACGTAGCACATACAGCGCCGCAATAATGTAACTTACCCCGCCAATCGCCAACGCATAAATAGCTTGCCCTTGGAAAAAGTAGCCGACCAAACTTCCCAAAATGGCCGCAGCCAGCAGCTGTGGTAGCACGATAAAGATATTAAACATGCCCATATACACCCCCATTTTATTGGCTGGCAGGCAGTTGGAGAGCATCGCATAAGGAAGTGATAATATGGATGCCCAAGCGATACCAATACCAATCATCGGGATCCAGAGTAAGGCCGGATCCTTAATAAAGAAAAAGGCGAATAGCCCTAAAGCGCCACAGCATAAATTAATCGCGTGTGCCTTTTGTGTGCTGGTAGCTTTAACTAACAGCGGGATCAGTAGGGCCGCAATTGCCGCAAAACCGTTGTAAACCGCAAATAGCACACCAACCCAATCGGCACCATCGTTATAAGCGACCGATGTGGTGTCCGTGGTGCCATAGTGATAACTGGTGACCGCCGCCGTGGTATAGATCCACATGGCAAATAACGGAAACCATGAGAAAAACTGCACTATCGCCAATTGCCGCATGGTGCTTGGCATAGTAAATAAATCATCGACCAGTTGTACCAGCATATTGCGATTTTGCTGTTGCTTAAACCAGCTCGCCAGCCACTGTAATACCCCAAAGCTGGCGATAAGTGCGCCCAGTAAATACAGTTGCTTATCTAACTGTGCAGAAGCGACAGCAATCATTGCTGCCACACCCACTACCACCGCCACTGCGCCACTACGCCAGTAGTTTGCGGCAGGCGTTGCACGCTCAGCGACCGGCTGAGCCGCTTGTTCAGCCGCATCGAAGGCAGCTAATTGCGCAGGGCTATATTCTTTTGAGGAAATAATCGTCCAGCCAACTGAAAGAAATAATACGGCACCACCGGCATAGAACGAAAACACCACCGAGTCAGGGATCAACCCCTCTGCCGCCGTATTCGACACACCAAACCAATTGCTCATCATCCAGGGCAGCGCCGACGCCACCACGGCACCGACACCGATAAAGAACGATTGCATAGCAAAGCCGGTGGGGCGCTGCTGTTTATTGAGGTTGTCGCCGACAAAAGCGCGAAACGGTTCCATCGTGACATTGATGGCCGCATCTAATAGCCACAACATCCCTGCAGCAATCCACAAGCTTGGTGAATTGGGCATAAAAAACAATGCCGCGGTGGTGGCCAGTGCACCGTATAAAAAGAAGGGCCGACGCCGACCTAATTTAGTCCACGTTTTATCACTGAAATGGCCGATAATCGGTTGTACCAACAAGCCCGTTAACGGTGCGGCAATCCACAGGATAGGAATTTGATCCATATCTGCGCCCAACGTTTGGAAAATTCGGCTAACATTGCCATTTTGTAAGGCAAAACCGAATTGGATACCGAAAAATCCAAAACACATGTTCCAGATCTGCCAAAAGCTGAGGTTCGGCTTAGTTTGCATAAGTATGTTCTCTATCGTCGCGGTTGTTATTATTGTTACCCACTCGGTTGGCCACAGCCGCCAAAATGGGTAGAAAACCTGTCAGCCTGATTGATACCGCCATTTGTTTGCGACTACAAGATGAATACGTATTCAATGCGCCAAAAGTGTGCAAGCCAACCCATCCGTTATTCAAGGCTGACACAGCGCAATAAATTGCCGTGCTAACACCGAATGGTACTTTTGTTTATGCCAAACTAACTGCAATTGTCGCGTAAAAGGCGTCGGTAAGGTAATTTTCGCCAGCCGTCCATAGTGCAAACGATCAGCGGCCGCGGCGGCAGAAATAAAGCTCAACCCCAGCCCAGCTTCAACAGCCTGCATGATCGCCTCTGGCGAGTTAAATTCGGTAATCGCCGTGATCGTCGGCAAATGTGGGGCAAGATAGCGGTCAAACTGCGCTCGACTGCCCGAGTGCGCCTCGCGTAACACCCAGCTTTGCTGTTGTAAGGCGTGATAGTGGTGCACTGTTGTTCCGGCGAGCGGATGGTCGGCTTTGGCAATAATATACATTTCGTCTTGCCGCCACGGTTGGGTGATCAGATCTGGGAAAGGGTTATCTCCTTCGATCAGCGCTAAATCAAGTTCAAACTGCAGCACTTGCTGACACAGCGTATAGGTATTATCGATACTGACTTTAAATTGCCCTGGCGCTAATTGGCTCAATAAGCGGGGTAATAAATAATTACCAATGGTTTGGCTTGCCCCTAAGCTCAGTTGGCCTTGTGGTGTGTTTTGCTGGAATAAATGTTCAATGTCTGACACTCTGGCCAAAATTTCATCGGCTAACGGCTGTAATAAGCGCCCTTGTTCATTGAGTTTTAAGCGCGGGTGTACCCGATCAAACAGCGGCGCACCTAGTTGCGCTTCTAATTCACTTAAGGCCTGCGAAACCGCCGCCTTACTTAAATACAGTACGTTCGCCGCACTGCTTAAATTCCCCAACCGAGCAATACAACTAAATACCTGCAGCTTTCGAATAGCAATCATGTTCGGTTTATCCTAACGCTATGTTAAAAACGTTCAGATATGCTAAAGCAAAAGTGAGCGCTATCCTAGCGTCATTCTGTAAATTGGAACCATGACATGTCAAACGATCGCACTGATCTCACTCGCGCCATTCCAACCCCCTTGGCCGCGTTAGCATTAGGCATAGCCAGTTTGGGCTGGTGCTGGGATAAAGCATTGCAATTACAAGGCGCGCTGCAAACCGCAGCGGCATTGTTCGCCTTGGTATGCCTTAGTTTGTTACTGTTTAAGTTTATCCGTCAACCGGCGCTGCTACGCCAAGATTTAGCGAACCCGATACTCGGTGCTGTACTACCTGCGTCAGCCATGGCGTTAATGGTGATCGCCACTGCGCTACCGAGCAGCCTAGGGCGTTGGCTTTGGTCCATTGCTGTGGTGTTGCATTTATGGTTACTGGTGGCGTTTATCTGGCATCGCGTAGGCGCTTTACAGTTTAATCAGCTGTTACCCGGTTGGTTTGTGCCGCCTATTGGTATTGTCACTGCCGTGGTAACCTGCCCTGCAGCCGTTTCAGAAAATGTCATACAGGGTATTTTTTGGTTTGGGCTGCTCTGTTATGCCGTATTACTGCCTTTAGTGATCATTCGTTTGCTGTTCGCCGGTAGCGTCCCGTTAGCGGCAAGGCCGAGTTTAGCGGTTTTAGCGGCTCCGGCCAGTTTATGCTTAACCGGCTATCTCAATTTAACCAGCCCAGCACAACCAATGATCGTTCTGAGCTTGCTAATATTAGCACTGGTGATGACCAGCATTATTTATGTGGCCATGCTATATTTATTAAGGTTACCGTTTTCGCCCGGCTTTGCTGCTTTTACCTTTCCCTTAGTAATTGGCGCAACGGCGCTGTTTAAAGCCAGCGAACAATTTGCGCTATGGCAACAGCCTGAAAGCGCAGCATTACTGCAGCAGCTCGCTTATCTAGAATTAGTTATCGCAACTCTGGTAACCTTATATGTGTGTTTTCGCTTTGCCGGTTATCTCTGGCAACAAAGTGCAGCGCTGCGGCCAGATACGCTAGCCAAGCAAACACACAGACTGGTTGAATCTGCTAGCAGCAAAAATTAATGAATAAAAACAGGTCGGTTCGCAACCTTTAACCTAAATAAGGCTTAATACATGGCAATTGAATGGATACTGGCTTTTGTATCCTTGGGAGTGTTTGCTGGCTTTATGGCTGGTTTACTCGGTATTGGCGGCGGCGGCATTATGGTGCCTATGCTCACCAGTATTTTTGTCGCACAAGGGATCTCACCCGATTACGTGGTGCACTTGGCCCTTGGTACTTCTATGACATCTATTATGATGACGTCGCTTTCAAGCCTGCGCGTGCATCACGCCAAAGGCGGTGTACTTTGGCCAATCGTAAAAGTGATGGCTCCTTGGCTGATTATCGGCTCTTTTGCCGCCACCTTTGTCGCAGCACGGATCAGTGGCTACGCTCTCGCCGTGTTCTTTGCCATTTTTATGAGTTACATTGGGATAAAAATGCTGCGGCCGAAAAAAGCCATTGTGGCTGAAAGTAGAAACCCCAGAAAACTGGAGTTAGCGGCAGTAGGTACGGGTGTTGGCGCTATTTCAGCCTTGGTATCCATTGGCGGTGGCACCCTCACCGTACCCTATTTAAGTTGGCGCAATATCACGTTAAAGTATGCCATTGGCACCTCAGCGGCGATTGGTTTACCTATCTCGTTAGCCGGTGCCTCGGGTTATTTACTGAACGCCCAACCACAGCTGGATTTACCCTACACTGTGGGTTTAGTGTATTTACCTGGCGTTGTTTTAATCTCTGCAGCCAGTTTTTTTACTGCTCGCATTGGCGCAAAACTGGCGCACAAATTACCCGTGAACACCTTGCGAAAAATCTTCGCTATTTTGTTGATCTTACTCAGCTTAAAAATGCTCTGGTACGTTCTATAGGCTATCTATAGCTGGGTGTATAAATAGCTGTTTTTCAGCGCTTTATCTTATATCTAAGATAACACTCCCGCGCGCCGGAATACTTAGTGGCTGTTGCAAACTCACGACGTTACCGGTCAGCACATTGATGGCGGCTTTATCTGTCGCTAGCACTTCACGAAAACGCGCTAAATCCAGTGTCACTGCCTCGTTTTGCTTATTCAGCACCACCATCACCGTCTGCTGCTCGTTGTAGCGAAAATAAGTATAAGTGCCGCGATCCGGCGCAAAATGTTTTAATTTACCGTTATGTACCGCACTCGCAGTTTTGCGCCAATTCAGTAAGGTTGTTACCAGCTGCTGCGCCTGACGCTGCGTTGCGTTTAAACCTTTACCGGTAAACGCATTCACCTGATCGCCGGCCCAGCCGCCCGGAAAGTCAGCGCGCACTTTGCCATCGTCACGCTGCTTAGGGCTAGTCATCGCTAATTCTGTGCCGTAAAACAGCTGTGGAATACCGCGCATCGTTACCAGATAACTCAGTGCCATCCGATACAGGTCCATATCTTCGTTGAGCACTGAAAATAGCCGCGCTGTGTCATGATTACCTTCAAAAATCACCAAGTTAAAGGGATCGGCATACACATGATCATTACTGAGCATTTCATACAGCCTGATCCAACCACTGTTCCAGCTCTCTTGCTCCACTAAGGCATTTAATAAGGCATCGTAGAGCGGAAAATCCAACATGGCCGGCGTATGCGAGACATAACCGTCTTTATTTTGTTTACCGGCCTGCCAGTAAGACACGATCAACGGATTAGGACTCCACTCTTCGCCCACGATATTAAAGTGCGGGTATTCCTGCATAATACGCCGGCCCCATTCGCTTAAAAAGGCTTTGTCGGCATAAGAATAGGTGTCTTCACGAATGCCTGATAAACCGGCATATTCCACCCACCAAATACTATTTTGAATCAGGTAAGTGGCTAATTGTGGTTGCCGTTGATTTAAATCCGGCATGCTGTCGACAAACCAACCATCGGTAAATAATTGGCGATCACCTGCGGCAGCATAGGGGTCTTGAATGGTACTGCGGTTATGGTTGGTTGGTACAAAGCGCCCCTTTGCATCACCGCTTGGAAAATTAAGCCAGTCTTGCGCGGGTAAATCGGCCAGCCACCAATGCTTGCTACCGATATGATTAACAATAATATCCTGAATCACTTTAATGCCACGACGATTCGCAGCGGCGACAAAGTCGCGAAATTGCGCATTGCTGCCAAAGCGTGGGTCAACTTGATATAAATCGGTAGCTGAGTAACCGTGATAAGAATACGCCGGTTGGTTATTTTCGGTTAAGGGTGTGGGCCACACCGCCGTAATACCCAAGGTTGCAAGGTACGGCAGTGCCGCTTGCATACCCGCGATATCGCCACCATGACGACCGTTATCCTTTGCACGGTCCACACCTTCTAGCATAGCGGGTACTGTATCATTTCTCGGATCGCCGTTGACAAAACGATCAGGCGTGAGTAAATAAATCACATCACTGCCATTAAAGCCTTGCCGCTTCGCGGAACCCGGCGCTCGCGGATGCAGCGGATAATCATAGCGAAGTGCTACCTTTGCTCCCTGCTTTAGTTGCAGCGGCAACTGCCCGGCTTTTGCCTCAGCAGCGATAGTCAGCTCCACAAACAAATAGTTGGGATTGTCAGTGCGCGTGACTTGGCTAATCGCAACCCCAGGGTAAGTTAACGCGGGTGTTAAGCTACTGATATTTTTGCCGTATAACAGCAGTTCAACCGTTGGATGCTGCATGCCCACCCACCAATTTAACGGCTCGACCCGTTGTAACGTTGGTATGCTGGCGTGAAGCGGTAAGTTACAACCAAGCAGAATGACAGCAAGCAGCAAAAAGCGCATGTAAGATGAGCTCCTGTTTAAGTAAACAGCGCCAGATAAAACCGGCGCTAGTGATCAGTACTGAGACTATTTAATGACAATCTGACTCAACTCAGCCTGCCACGTGAGTTTGAGATACACTTTTTTTGCCGCTTTATCGTACCAAGCCAACTGCTGGCCTTTAGCAAAGCGCTGTGGTTGCGCGACGAGCGGAATAAACTGGCCATCGACATAGATTTTGTCTGGTTTGCCACGTTGATTATGTACAACTAAGGTTAGTTCGCGCTGTGCGGGTTTACCCTGATAATCTCCACCTTGGCGCTGCAACGAAAACAGCAGCTTTTCGTTGCTGTGCTCTGCGTTAAAGCTCAGCAATTCATATTGGCCTTTGGCAAGCGAATCGGGCGTTACGCCGTCATCTTCAAACATCTGGCCTTTAGCCGAGCTTACACTGGTATCCGCGTAGTAATGTAAGGTAAGCGCTTGGCTACTGTAGTCTGCGGTTCGCTGGATCGGTGCCGTCATCGGGATAAAACTCCCGGCTTTGACTAACACCGGTATGGTTTCGAGAGTGACTGGGCGCTTTACAACTTCGCCGCCAATAATGCGTTCACCGTTAAAAAAGTCAAACCACACGCCCGTTGGCACATTCACTGGCCATTCGGTCACACCAGGTTCAGTCACCGGTGCCACTAAAAACGCCTCACCCCACAAGTAGCTATTGGTTTCTTGGCGCAGTTGGCTATTTTGCTCATCAAGGAAAAACAACGGCCGCATCAGGGGTATCCCCGTTTGGCTATGTTGATAGGCCAGCGTGTAGTTATAGGGCAGCAGTTGATAACGTAAGTTTAGCCAGGGGCGCAGAGTGTCAATGACCTCATCACTATGAAATACCGGCTCAGGGGCAATATGTTCTTGCGCATGTGGCCGATAAACTGGCTGAAACACACCGTACTGTAGCCAGCGAATATACAGCTCAGCATCAAACTGCTCACCGCCGGCAAAACCGCCCAGATCAGAATGAATATAGCCAAAACCAAATAAGCCCATTTGTAGCGCCAGCTCAACTTGTGGCTTTAACCCACCCCAACTGCGCTCGACATCGCCGGTCCAAGGCACCATGCCATAACGCTGCGAACCAAGATTCCCAGCACGCATCATAATAAAAGGCCGCTGCTCGGGGAAATCTTGCCGATAGCCTTGATAGACTAATTCTGCCCAGCGCTGCCCATAAGCATTGTGTACCTCATTGGCCGTCACACTACCCATACCCGGTAACTGATGCTGGGTATCTGCTGGATGCACTTCGGGCTCACCTAAGTCGCCCCAAATACCACCAACCCCTTGCGCCAGTAGATCACGATAAATACCCCAAAACCAACTTGACGCTTCAGGTTTAAACACATCAATTAAGCCGGTATTGCCAAAATAAAAATCAAAGGTGTTTGGCTTGCCATCGGGGCCCAAGGCTATAGCACCGGCGTCAACAGCTTGCTGCCAACGTTTGGAACTGGTTAAGACGAATGGCTCAGTAACCAAAATGGTTTTAATGCCATCGGCGGCAAAGTCAGCCAGCATGTGCTCCGGCTCAGGAAACGCCTGTGTATCCCAAGCCAAGTTGCCCATATGGCCTTGAATGTCTTTACCAAACCAATATAGATCAATGACGATGGCATCTAATGGTAAGTTTAGCTCACGAAATTTTTGCACCACAGCACGCGCTTCGGCTTCTGTACGATAACCAAAACGCGACGCATAATTGCCTAAAGTCCAACGCGCCGGTAACGGTGCCTGACCACTCGCCGCGGTGTAGTTAGCAATCAGTTCAGGTGTATTTTGCCCTGCCACCACGATATAAGCACTACGGCCACCTTCGGCTTGAAAAGCCAAGGTATCGGCTTGGCTATGGCCCAGATCCAACTCGCCGCTAGCACCATTATCAAATAGCAGCATGTAGTTTTTACTCGACATCACCCCAGCCAAGCTAAAATACATCTGGTTTGATTCGGTGCTATAACCATAATGTGCTTTGTTATACAGCGGTAATTTATGCCCACGACGATCCATACCCAGTACGCGCTGGCCACCGCCAAATAACATCTCCTCGGGCGTTAAGCGAAACTTAAAAGCAATTTTTGTAGTATCGGGTTGCAACAAACCCGCAATATCTTCAGTCAGTAACTGCTCACCTTGATAAAAACGTAGTGCTAGTGGGCTTTTTTGTATTTCGACCCGCAAGCGGGCGCTTTGCAAGATCAGTTGCTCTGGCTGTTGCTGCAAGGTCAGTGCGACTGCAGGTGTCTTATCGGCTAAAATCAGGGAGGGTAATTGTTGTCGCCCTTCCGGCTGATACCAGACCTCTACCACCGCATCGTGTTGAAAACGCAAACTCACTTGGCCACGGTCGGTAGTTAAAATAAGCTGGTTATCATTAACCCGATGTGATTGATAATGTTCCGCCGCACCGAGTAGCAGCGAGGCAAACAGCAGCGCACTACACACCAACCATTGAAAATAACGTTGCATAGTTTTTCCTTAACGCACCAATTGATATACCAAAGAGCCCAGTGGTGCCAACTTCACCGCAATACGGCCTTCACCATTGGTCACTACTAGTTCATGGTTTACACCCGTTAACTGTTCATGTAATGCATATTTGCCATCGGCTAATTGCCATTGCTGCATGAGCGTGCGAGGTAATTGCAGCTGAAATTCGACTGACTCTGTGGCATTGAAATGGCTAACCACCACCAATTGTTGTTCGTTAGAAAACCGTGCAAAAGCCAATTGCTGCTCGGAATAAGCACTGCCTGCCGCTAAATTTAGCGTATGCAATTCCACATAATCACCGTTGAGCGCCGGCGCTTCGCGACTAAAGCTAAGCAAGCGTTGATAAAAATGCCGCAAGTTCATTTCGGCGGGCGTCAACGCGCCACCATCAAACTTCCCGCCATTCACCCAGCGCTGATGATGCGGTACGCCCCAATAGTCAAAAATCGTGGTGCGGCTGGCTTTGCCAAAACCGGCATCTTCACTCGCCGGCTCACCGACTTCTTGGCCAAAATACAACATAGTGGGTGAACTACTGATTAATGTTGAGACCACCATGGCTGGCATGCCTTTACGCGCATCTCCAGCAAACTCGGGGCTGGCAATGCGCTGCTCGTCATGATTTTCTAAAAAATGCAGCATATGGTGTTCAATATCCGCCATGCGCTGCTGCACCTGCACTAAGGCTGAGGTAGGTCCTTTGCCTTGCATCACTAATTTTAAGCTGTCGTAAAACTCGACCTTGTCATACAAATAGTCCATTAAACCTAACTGTATATAGTCGCGATATAGCGCTGGCTGATACACTTCTGCAAGTAAAAATGCTTGCGGATTAGTGTGTTTGATATGCGCGTTTAAATAACTCCAAAACTCCACGGGCACCATTTCGGCCATATCATAACGAAAGCCATCAACACCCAGTTGCAGCCAATATTGCGTAATATCACGGAATTTTAACCAAGAGTCAGGCACTGACTTACCTTGCCAAAACTGGTAATGCGCTTGCCAATCTTTCTGCGCATAATCAGCCGGCAAGCGGTCAAAATCATAACTGCCATCAGGCCGCACACCATAATTGATTTTGACCGTTTCATACCAATCATCAAAGGCGGGTTTGGCCGCTCGTGCACCATTACCGGTCCATTTCGCCGGATTTTCGTTAAATTGGCCATCAGCCAACGGATGCGCTTGCCCCCCTAACACTTGATAATCAGCGGGCCAGTCAGGTACTTGAAAGGCTTCGCCAGGCACATAGTAAAAGTTATTGTCACGCGCATAGACCACACTGGTATCATCATTCGCGCCAAAATCAGCCACGCCAGCAGGTTTCGCCAGCGACTGATAAGAGCGCGCCACATGATTGGGTACAATATCAATTAACACCTGCATGCCATGCTGGTGAGTACGCGCAATCAACGCTTGGAATTCTTGTAAACGCTCAGCAGGATCAACCGCTAAATCAGGATTCACACTGTAATAATCTTTTACCGCATACGGCGAACCGGCGCGGCCTTTCACTACATCTGGATCGTCATCACTGATATCATAAGCACTATAATCGGCAATAAGCGCATGATGTGGCACACCGGTAAACCAAATATGGGTGGTCCCCAATGCTTTGATGCCACGTAGGGCGTCATCATTGATGTCATTAAATTTACCCACGCCATTTTGCGCCAGCGAACCCCAGGGTTTGTTAGTACTGGTGGTATTGGCATAAAGACGAGTAAACATTTGATATACCACCGCCTTGCCCTGTGCAGCGGTGTGTTCCGAGTCTGCGCTAACCACGGCTGGCGATGTTGCGGTGTGCGATGCGGGTGTGGGGGCTTTATCACAGCCGGCCAACACTGCGAGTGCCGCCAAGCTCAATAAGCGAATTCTTTTTATCATCTTGCTGCTACCTATTGGGTTTATCCCAATAAGTTACCGCAATTTTTGACGCAAGCATTGCCTTTTTTTGGTGCATACGTATGCAACAGGTCGATACCCAAATTAGGGTTGCAACACTTGCTCGGTCCATAATACGGCTTCTTGATAAAGCTCCTGCAAGTCGGTCAATGGTTCGAGAGCCTGTTTTAGTTGCTCCATTCTTGGCCAATCAGCTTGTTCAAAGGCTTCTATCAATTGTAAAAATTGCCCTAACACACCTTTTCTTGTTAACAGTGCTTGTTTTACATTGTCTAACAGCGGTAATTGTTGCAATAGTTCTGCCAGCGGTTGCTCGACTATTTCGTGCACATTTGAAAACAAACCGGCTAAGAAAGCACTTGGAGGATTGTCAGGCAATTTCTTTTGTTTTGCGAGTTGCCCGCAAAAATAAGCCCGCACTAAAGATTGGGTGATCCGCTCATCAATGCCGCCATCCGCTAAATTGGCTAACGCTAACAACGAAATAAATTTCTTTAATTCCGTTTCGCCCATAAAGACCATGGCATGCTTTAAAGAAGAAATTTTTTCTGCACGCATAGGCCCGGAATTATTAATAAAACACAGCAATTTGTAAGATAAGCCCACATCGCGCTGACAACACTCAGCTAGCCGATTAAAATTCATTTTGCTGGATGACGCTTCAGCAATTAACTCCAATAAGGTCGTTTTGTTTACCGGTAATTGTTTGTGCTTCATCATCTCTGGGCGAGCGAATAAATAGCCCTGAAACAAATGAAAACCCAAAACCTTTAACTGCTCAAATTGTTCAGCGGTTTCTACACGCTCGGCTAATAAGATCAATGGAAATTGTTTTAACTCGCGTAATTTGTTGCTAATTTGCAGCATGTTAAACTGCTGAATATCAACTTTTAAATAGGTAATGTAAGGTAAAAAAGGCCGCCATTTTTCATCAAAGTCATGATCATCTAACGCTAATTTATAGCCGCGGTCATGCAAAAACTTTAAGGTATGCAACAGCTCCTCAGAGGCAGGAACCGATTCTAATACTTCAATGACCATACTTTCTGGGCGAATTGACGTAGGAAAGTGATAAATCAAGGTGTCTTCAGAAAAATTGATAAAAGCGAGTTTATTGGCGGCGACCTTTTCGACACCCAACAATAAATGATGTTGCATCAAGAGTTTAGATGTCGCCTCATCGGCGTTTATATTGGGAAAGGCATTCGCCTCACCATCTCGAAACAATAGCTCGTAGCCGATAGTCTCTTTCGACACATTAAAGATGGGTTGTCTTGCAATAAAACCATACATATTATGTAACCCTAAAGCACTACTGATTGTCAGTATAAACTTTAACGCTACTAGCACAAGAGCGCAGCAGAATTAATCCGCTGCGCAATCAAAAGGCTTTAATGTTTTTGCGAAACGCTACGCTGACCTGCTCGGTGATCGCGTGCCTGTGGTCTTTTTGCTGCAACGGCCCGAGGTGCTTTGCTATTAGCCGTGGTAACAGGTAAAGGTTGCTGCGGCGTAAAACCGGCAATCACCTGCCTTGGCAGTAGTTGCTTAATTAACCGCTCAATACCCACCAACTCTTTTAACTCTTCTGCACACACTAATGACACCGCTAAACCTGCGGCGCCAGCGCGACCTGTGCGGCCTATGCGGTGCACGTAGTCTTCAGGAACATTGGGTAATTCAAAGTTGACGACTTGTGGCAGTTGCTGAATATCTAAACCACGGGCGGCGATATCAGTCGCCACTAACACCCGTACTCCGCCCGCTTTAAATTCAGCGAGGGCTTTGGTACGGGCGTTTTGGCTTTTATTACCATGGATAGCCATAGCCGTGATGCCCGCTTTTTCTAATTGTAGCGTTAGCTTGTTGGCGCCGTGTTTGGTTTTGGTAAACACCAATACCTGCTGCCATTTATGCTCGTTAATTTGTTGAATGAGCAAGGCAGCTTTTTGGCTTTTATCTACCGGATACAGCCACTGTTCGATGCGCTCGACCGTACTGTTTGGCGGAGTTACCGTCACTTCTAATGGGTCGTTTAACAGACCTTTTGCCAAAGTACGAATTTCGTTGGAAAAGGTTGCCGAAAACAACAGGTTTTGCCGCTTAGGGGGTAATAACGCTAAGATTTTTTTAATGTCGCGAATAAAGCCCATATCAAGCATACGGTCAGCTTCATCTAACACCAGCACTTCAAGCTGATTAAAGCGCACGGCATTTTGTTGATATAAATCCATTAAACGGCCTGGCGTGGCAATCAAAATATCAACGCCTTTGCGAAGCGCCATCATTTGCGGGTTAATTTTCACGCCACCAAACACTAAAGTGCTACGCAGTGGTAAGTATTTACCATATAACGCCACGTTTTCTGCGATTTGCGCAGCTAACTCGCGAGTTGGCGTTAAGATTAAAGCACGCACTTGGTTAGCTTGTACTTTGCGTCCTTGCGTTCGGCCTTCCGCTAATAATTGTAATAAGGGTAAAGTGAAGCCGGCCGTTTTACCGGTTCCGGTTTGCGCAGCCGCCATTAAATCGCGCCCGGCTAACACGGCAGGGATGGCTTGTTGCTGAATAGGTGATGGTGTGGTGTAACCTTTTTCTGCTACTGCTTTTAAAATGTCAGCCGATAACGGTAAATCTGTAAATTGCATGCGTATTCCCGCAATTGTCGCTGCGAAAATCTCTGCCCGCAGCTGCAGTGCCCTTCCAAATGAAGGGCGCGCAGCTTACATTAAATTGCAGCAAAAAACGAGTAAATCGCTTAATTAGTCCCGTTAATTGGTAATAATGCAGTGAATCGCTTAGAAAATAACTTTTTCGTAAAAACAAAATGTTTTTTAATTTCAACTTTTGCTCTATTGCTACTTTGCAGCCTAGATCGGGAATGGTATTTTGTTTTATAAATCAACTCATATCGGGGCTTAGTTTTGAATCTTGCGCTTCCCAAAAAATCGGTTTTTGTGCGAAACCTTGAGCAGCTATTGGCACAGTTTTATAGCACTCAGCAAGCGTGTTTTTATAACGAGGCGGTAGATTTTTTTGCGCAATATCAAGAACAACAACGTGCTTTACATCAAGCGGAACTTGTTTGGAAGCAAAGTCAACAAGCGGGTGATATTGCCGAGGTTCAACGCAAAAACCGTAGCCTTTTTACTGATTTGCAATTTGAAGACGAAAAGCGACGTATCCGGTGTTGGACGTTGTTGCGCCAAGCCGCAGAAGCCCTGCTAAAACTGAGTGAAGGTACCACGCCGCTCGAAACACAAACGGCTAGTGCTCGCTTGCTTGGTGGTTTGTTAATGACTGCAAGCTCAAATAAACGCAAAACGCTCTTACTGGAAAACGCCTATAAACCTTGTTATCGCGCCTTACTTACCTTGCGCTTGTTAGAAGACTTACTAGAACAAAACATATTAAAAGAACCACTTTGGCAAGAGTGGTATCAAGAACGCAATTTGGGCTCTTTAACAGACTGCCCCTATCGGCAAAAGCTGCAAATACCGATAGTGATGGGCTGTATCATTCAACATGCGGGCTTAATGTGTTTACCAGCACAGCAATTGCTTGCCAAACAAACTGGCGGTGACAAGACCGAGCGAGCCTTGACTCAGGAGCAACGGCAAGAGTTATTAAGCCATTGCCTTACCGGCAGCCTCGACTTATTAAAATATGGCCTGGGCGAATTACCTTATAGAGGTAATAAACGCGAAGAACGTGATTTACATCAACAGCAACACGAACGCTTATTAAAACAATTACAACGTTTTATTAGTGCCAAACCCAATACCCCGCTAGGCAGCTTATTTAAAGTGCCGCAAGCTTATGCCTCTGTCGCCTTACCGGGCCGGCCGCGCTATAACTATGACGCCTTACCTAAAGCAGCATTGTTAATGCGAGATGGTGTGCAACGTGGTGATTACCATGGCGTGTTAGTTGACAGGCTGTTTCGGATTGTTGGTTTGTTCCCGCAAGGCTATGGCGTAGTGTTCACGCCTCTGGGTGATGATGGTAAACCACAAATGAAATATGAGTTTGCCATTGTGAACACCCTTTATCCCGAAAAACCGGATCAACCTGGCTGTCGTGTAGTGAGCCGAAATATGCAATATCGCAACACGGGGCATAATATTAGTTTAAGCAGTGAGCTGAATTTATTTTTTAAACCCGCGCGAGACCGTTTAAAGCGGCTGCCTGAAGAACGGTTAAAAGAGTTGCTGAATATACTGTTTAAAGACGGTGAAGAGAACTACATGAATGTACTCTTGCCTAAGTGCTGGTATCCAGAAAGCTTTTTTAGCGTGCCAGAAAACCAGAACCTATGGCAAACCGTGCATTTAAAACAAAACTAAGTAAAAATTCAGGTTTTGGCCGCTTTTACGCTGTTTAATCGCAGTAGACAACATACAGACGCTATGTCGTCTACTGCCAGTACGCTGACTTTCACTTACTTTGATGGCATTACCAATCCAACAGTAACGGCTCTTCCTCAGCGCGGTTCTGTTGCCCGTTTTTTTAACAGCACGCTGTCAGCATCAACGTTTAGCCTTTACTGCCCGGCCGCGCTTCGCTGCAAAAATTGTTGGTGACTAGGTAGTTGGGCTGCGGTGCGCTGCATAATTAACTGGATATCATCTAAAAAGCCGGTTAACTGCCCAGCTGACAAACTTTCCGCCAAGGGATGATAGTGCTTAGGTAAGACATGTTGCCCTAGCATCACTTGCTGCCAAGCTACTTCGGTAAATAACTCATCTTGTTGACGAAACACGGCAGCATTTTCAGCAAACAGCGCTATACGTTGCGCCAGCGAATCAGGCAAGGTCATTTGCTGACAATATTGCCACAAGCCCTGATCAGTGCGCTGATTTAAATGATAATGCAGAATAATAAAATCACGGATAGCAACGTATTCCTCAGCGGATTGCCGATTATATTCTTGGCGTAATTTAGCCATATCCACCGAAGTAGGAAAGCACTGTACTAAGCGCACTATGGCACTTTGGATCAGATGAATACTGGTCGATTCTAACGGTTCGAGAAAGCCACTTGATAAGCCAATCGCCACACAGTTGTGCTGCCATTGCTGTTTACGCCGGCCCGTTACAAAGCTAATTTTGCGCGGATCGGCTAAGGCCGGTGCATCTAAATGATCCATTAAAGTATGCTGTGCTTGTTCATCGCTTAAAAATTGGCTGCTGTACACCAAGCCATTACCGGTTCGATGCTGTAACGGAATACGCCATTGCCATCCAGCATCTCGGGCGATAGCGCGCGTGTACGGTAAAATAGGTTGTGTTGCGGCTGATGGTACCGCTAAAGCGCTGTTACAAGGCAACCAGTGTTGCCAATCTTCATAGCCTACGGCTAATTGCTGCCCAATTAATAAAGCGCGACTGCCCGAACAATCAATAAATAAATCGGCTGCCAACTTTTGGCCATCGGTTAATACCACCTCTGCAATTGCCTCAGAAGGATGCTGGGTTACCGCAGCGATAGTGCCTTCGGTGCGGCTAACGCCTAAGCGCTCACTGTATTGGCGTAAAAAAGCGGCATATAAACCGGCGTCAAAATGATAGGCATGCACTAAACCTTGTAAGGGCGTATTCGGGATCTGCGCTAAAGGCTGGTATTTACCGGCACGCGCGGCCTGATAATTTAATGAAAACTCCCAAAAACTGCGGCTATCACCGCGAGCACGTGCCGCTAACCAAAAATGATGAAACGAGGTAAAACCTAGGGGTTTGCCAATAGGTCCAAAGGCATGCATGTAACTGTCGCCCAGCTTGCCCCAATTCTCAAATTGTATGCCTAATTTGATGGTGCCCTTGGTGGCTTGCAAAAACTCGGCTTCGTTAATACCGAGCGCCGCATTAAAGTGTTGAATGGCCGGAATGGTTGCTTCGCCCACACCAACAGTGGCAATAGCATCAGATTCAATAAGTTGGATTTGTACTTGTTGGCCCATAAACCTTGCCAGCATAGCCGCTGACATCCAGCCTGCTGTACCACCGCCAACAATTAATACTTTTTTAATCGCGCGTTGCTGCATCATCCGTCTGTTGTCTCCATGATAAAAAAGCCCCTGGTTATCGATGATAACAGCAGGGGCGGCTTAGTCAGTTAGACTTTATTAAAACTTATATGACACACCGGCCATAAATGAGCGACCGTAGCGCTGATACTCAATCACGCGACGCGTGTCATCACCTTCAACCCGCACAAAAGGTTCATCGGTAATGTTGTTTGCTTGCAGTAACAACGTCAGACCTTCATAGTCACCCGAGAAGCTGTAGCTTAACTGAGCATCTACGACAGTTTCTGCTTCAATCATCCGTAAGTTACGACCATTACCAAAGCCTGAGATTTCACCTAAGAAATCTGAACGATAACGGCTGCTGATCCGTGCAGAGAAGCCTTCGTTTTCGTAGTAGAACGTTAAGTTAGCCACTTTCTCTGATAAACCGGGTAACGGCGTAGCAGGATCATCGGGATTCGCTTTGATATTACTATCAGTCCAAGAACCGGTTAATACCGCACCGAAGTTGTCTAACGCTGGCGTTAACATGCCACCGCTAGCCGATAAGGTAAATTCTAAACCGTTGATCCGACCGCCTTGACCATTTTGTGGTGTCGTCACAATACCTTGGTTAATCACCGGTACTTCGCCACCTGATGGGAAACCGGTAAAGTCTTGGATCACGCGCTGATCATAGATGTAGCTTTCTAAATCTTTGTAGAAAGCAGCAATGGCCACATAACCATTACTGTTGTCGAAATACTGCTCGTAAGAGACATCCAGTGAATTAGCAATCCAAGGGCGTAAGGCAGGGTTACCACCACTAGCGCTCCAAGGTGAATTTTGCTCTGGCGTTGCTTGTGCGTTATTCAGTGCAGGGTTAAAGCCGAAATCTTGGCTCGCCCGCATCTGATCCATCCGCGCCCGCGCCATGGTCCGCGCTAAACCAACACGGACATATTTCGCCATACCTACTTCAAAATTCAGGTTTAAGCTAGGCAGTACTTCCCAGTATTTATCGCCACCGTCTAAACGGAAAGACGAGACGTTAATACCTGAGCCTGACGCCGCTAACGCGAAAGAAGATTGGTCAGTGTGCACTAATTGCGTACCCACATTACCGGTGACGGGGATTTCACCAATACGGCTGTTAATACCCACTTTGATATAACCGGTGATCACGTCTTCTTCTACGTTCCAATCTTTAATCAAAACGTCAGCATTGGGGTTACGCACTTTGACGAGCGCACCGGTATCAATCAACTCGCGCGGATCATAGCTCACCATGCCTGGAATACCGAAAGCGGCTAAGCTGGTTGTGCCGGCCACGTTCGGGATCGGCGCAGATAAGGCGCCATTAGGTAATGCCAGGAAGAACTCGTTAGCTTGCTTGTCTTTTTCACGGTTGCTGTAGTTAATACCGACTTCTAATGAATCGAAGTTTTCGCTTTCTAGCATGGTTTGTGCACTAAAACGCAGCTGATTCAAATCATCGGTAATACCAGGTGAGTTGAAATAACCTAACTGTCCGCCAGGGATAATATCGCCACCCCAACCTTGCGGGCTGGTGAGTAAAATTAAGCTGGGATCAGCATAGTTAAGCGTAGTGTTAAACACAGGGCCATTTGGGCCCATGGCGAAAGATAAATTATCTAAAGCGCCTGTTCCAGCAGGGCCAGTACCGGCATCTGATTCTAAAATTAAATCGGTACGGTCTAAGGATGAGTGACTAATATCTAACGTAGCATCCCAACGATCAGATAACTTGAACTCGTTTTTCCAACCCAACGAGAATAATTCACTTTCGCGGTAGTTGCCGTGGTTACGCACAATGCCTTTTACGCCAGTATAGCCACCTGAGGTCACTAAACCGTTTTCTACCGTTGCATTAACCAGTGGTGCGCCACCCCAAAATAAGGGTAACTCAATAAAGCTGGTGCGCTGCGTTTCATCAAACTGTGAGTAATAAAAATCAAGGGTGCTGCTGAATTTATCGCTAGGCTTGTATTCTAACACGCCGATAAAACCGTCGCGCTCTAATAAGTTAGAGTTTGCATACACTTTACCGCCGCCGATCACTTTATTGCCATCCGCTGTATCAGCATAACCCCATGCTTCAAAACGCTCGATTTGCACTGGGTTAGACATGTTGGCATAACCTAAGGCCACGCCAATGGTGTTATCGGCAAATTGGTCGATATAAGAGATGCTAAAACGTTGACCCGTGTCATCGGCACCGGCATTTAACGCATCAATTTGGCTCCATTCGTAACGCGCGTTCACCACTACCGTGGTTTCACCGTGTGTTAATGGGCTAACCAAACGCATATCCGCCGTACCGGCTAAACCTTGGCCCAGTAAAGCCGCGTCTGGCGTTTTATAAACGACCACGCCACTGAGTAATTCAGAGGGATACTGGTCGAACTCGACGCCGCGGTTGTCGCCTGAGCTCACTTGCTCACGGCCATTTAATAACGCGGTAGAGAAATCGGGTGCTAAACCACGGATACTGATGACCTGGCTGCGACCATTTAAACGCTGTGCCGTTAAACCGGGTAAGCGAGCTAATGATTCAGCAATACTGACGTCAGGTAACTTACCAATGTCTTCTGCAGAAACCGCTTCTACAATTGAACTATTGAACATCTTAATGTTCTGAGACTCTTGCAAGCTGCGGCGAAAACCACGTACTGAAATCACTTCAATCGCTTCTTCTTGCGCTTGAGCGGCTTGTGCCTCTGTCGCCTCTTGTGCCAACACCATTGAGCTGCTGCCCGCTGCCGCTAACGCCAATGTCAGCATACTGAGTTTAAATTTATTCATAACCCTACCTTCCCCGGTCTGTTGTTGTTTTATTGCTGCGAAATCCGTAAGCCTGCCCGTAAGTAATCAGTCTCGGTTTCGCCATGCTCATTTATTAAACTTATTCTGTCGTTCACTCAAGATGAATACGTATTCATAAGCAAAATTATGCCCAAATGCTGTGCATCGCAAGATAAGCTTGCACCTTGAATGCACAAAGCTAACATTGGTAGAGCTTTGTTTTTTATTGAAAAACACAGCGCGCCACGCAAAAAACACCGTTATCAAACAGAAGTTTGCACCAAAATGAACTGCATACGTATGCAGCATGTTCCCTAATGTCAGGGAGCTGTTTATGCTTGTGAGGGTAATATCTACACCAGACTAACAGGTGCTTTATGGAACAACTTCAACAGCTAGCCGATCTTGCCGGATTGCAACAAAGCTATGTGCATGCCAATGGTCACCCAGTGACCATTGCGCCAGAGGTGCAACAGGCCATCTTAAATGCCATGGGTTTTAACCTTTCAAATGAACAGGTTATTGCCGAGCAAGTTCAGCAAACTATTGCATCACGCTGGCAAGAGCCCATAGCGCCCGTTACGGTGGTCACCCAAGGCCAGCCACTACAAGTCAGACTCCAACTCGATGCACAGTACGCTAGCAGTTTGTGGCAATGGCAACTTAACTTAGAAGAGGGTGAAGTACGGCAAGGCGAAATTAGTCTTCAACCCAAAGATATTATTGAACAAGCCGTTTTAGCCGAGCAAAAAATGCTGGCCTTTATGCTGCAGTTACCCGACGATTTGCCACTGGGCTATCATCAATTACAATTGAGCGATGGTCATCATCACTGGCAGCAGCAGGTGATTGTCGCGCCAAGCCGCTGTTTTCAGTTACATGACAATGCCATCTTACACAAAACGATGGGCCCGGCTATTCAGTTATACGCTATTCGCTCGGCCCGCAATTGGGGGATCGGCGATTTCCTTGATCTTAAAAACATGGTGGCGCCGTTAGCGGCACTGGGTAACGACTTTATTGGTTTAAACCCATTGCATGCGCTTTACCCTATGTTGCCGCAAGATTGCAGCCCTTATAGCCCGAACAGTCGCTTGTGGCTCAATACGCAGTACGTTGCGCTTGAACACAGCGCCGAATTTCAACACTGTAGCGCTGCCCAACAGCTAGTGGCGTCAGCGGAGTTTCAGCAACAATTGGCCGCCTGTCGTGCCGCCAGTGATGTTGATTATGCCCAAGTTGCGGCATTAAAAGCCCCAGTGGCTAAATTGCTTTACCAGACTTTTAAGACCCAAGAGTTGGCCAAACAGAGTGCGCGAGCACAAGAATTTCAGCAATTTGTGCAGCAAGGCGGCGCATCGTTAAAACAAACTGCGCTATTCAAAGTGCTACAAGGTACGCTATTTTGGCAAGATCACGCGATGGCGGCTTGGCAAAACTTTCCACCGGAATATCAAAATCCGCAAAGCGATGCGGTGCAGCAGTTTGCCCAAGAGCATGCAGAACAAATTCATCAGCAATTGTATTTACAATGGCTAGCTCAACAGCAATTAGCCGAAGTAAAAGCTGAGTGTCAAAAGCAAGGTATGGCCATTGGTTTGTATTGTGATGTCGCGGTAGGCACCAGTCGCAGCAGTGCTGAAAGCTGGGCCGCGCCTGAAGATTTCTTACTGGATTTAAGTGTGGGTGCACCACCGGATATTATGGCCCCGAAAGGCCAAAACTGGGGTTTACTGGCTTATAACCCACACACCTTACGTCAAAAAGCGTATCAGCCATTTATTGAATTGATCCGTGCCAATATGCGAAATGCTGGCGCCTTGCGTCTTGATCATGTGATGGCACTGCTGCGTTTGTGGTGCTGTCCCTTAGGCGCGGATGCTACCGCAGGCGCCTATATTGGCATGCCCGCCACGGCGCTTTTTGCCATACTCGCATTAGAAAGCCAGCGTAATCATTGTGTGGTTATCGGCGAAGACTTAGGCACAGTGCCTGTTGCCATCAGCGAATTGATGCAGCGCTATCAGGTGTTGTCATATCGCGTGTTTATGTTAGAACAAAAACACGGCAGCTATGATTATCGTGATCAAACTTATCCGGCTCGTGCACTCGCCACCGTGACAACACATGATATGCCGACGCTAATTGGCTATTGGCAAGAGCATGATTTAGCGCTGCGGCATAAACTGGATTTATTTCCAAGCGCTGAGGTGGCCGCTAATTTGCAGCAACTGCGTAAAGATGAAAAACAGCTGTTACAGCAGCAGCTGCAATTACATGAGCCCGATGCCGCCGCCTTAGTAACGGCGTGTCATTTGTATGCAGCTGCTACACCGGCGCAGCTATTTGCCTATCAGTTAGAAGATTTGGTGTTGTTGGATACACCGGTTAATATTCCGGGCACCAGCACCGAATACCCCAATTGGCGTCGTAAATTGCCGAGCAATATTGAAGACATTTTAGCGCAAGCGGATGTCCAGCAATTATTACTCAAAATCAAACAGGCACGCGCCTAAAACGAAAAAACCCGATAGCTTACTTGCCATCGGGTTCTTTTATGCTTAATCGTCAGGTGACTGGTTAAGCCAACTTATTCAATTTGACCACGGATCTCGCCACTTGGGAAAGCTGGGGTATGAATGTTGACATAGTGCCCACCCGACGCCAATACGGCAAAAATCGCTGCATTCAGGTTAGTACCGGTGCTTGTCTGCCAACGATTCACATCCGCGGCATTTCGCTCAAGCGCAACAAGAACCGGACCATTACTCCCTCTGACACCTGTATGAATGTGCGCCATGGTGGCATCCGCAACGCCGCTCGTCAGCACTTGTAATTCCACATTAAAGTCTTGTAACCGCACTAAGGCATAACCATCACCTCGCGCCATTGTTGTCACTGCAGGTACTTCTTGCGCCCCAGACAGTGGGAACGTGACTAAAGCATAATCGCTAGCCCGAATGATTTGACCACGCAATTCACCACCTGGATTGGTTGGCGTATGAATATTCACGTAATGTCCGCCATCTGTTAACACCGCCAAAATGTCTGCGTTTATCACCGTATCCGCTGGCGTAGACCATTTACCTGCATTATCTGTAGCACGCTCCAGTGCAACCAAAACACCGCCATTTTGACCAATGCGACCAGTATGAATGTGTGCCATAGTGGCTGCATCTGCGTCTTGAGTTAAAGCAACCAACTCTAGATTAAAGTTGCTCGTATTCACTAAAGCATAACCCTGACCCGTTGCCGTTGTGGTTACCGCTGGCACTTCTTGCGCACCGCTGAGGTTAAACGTCGCTAATACAAAATTATCCGTTAAGATTTGCCCACGTAATTCGCCACCAGGATTAGCCGGCGTGTGTACATTGACATAGTGCCCACCTGAGGCCAGTACCGCAAAGATATCCGCATTGATCTCGGTTTCAGCAGGCGTAGACCATTTACCTAAGTTAGTTTGGTCTTGCTCAAGCGCCACTAACACTGGGCCGTTATTCCCCACGCGGCCAGTATGAATATGCGCCATCGTCGCGTCATTAACACCCTGTGTTACCGCAACCACTTCCACACTGTAATCTGTAGTATTGACTAACGCATAACCATCGCCCGAAGCGGTGGTAGTTACCCGCGGTACTTCTTGTGCGCCACTGAGTTTAAACGTAGCCAAAGCAAAATTGTCGGTTAAAATTTGACCGCGTAACTCACCGCTCGGATTCGCCGGTGTATGCACATTGACGTAATGACCACCTGAGGCCAACACAGCGAAAATATCAGCATCTATCTGGGTATCTTCTGGCGTCTTCCAGACACCAACAGCACCATCTGCTTGCTCTAACGCAACCAAGACACCACCATTATTGCCAACTCGACCCGTGTGAATGTGTGCCATAGTGGCATTATCAACGCCTTCAGTAACGGCTACCAGCTCTACACTGTAATCTGTGGTGTTAACTAACGCATAACCATCACCTGATGCTGATGTTGTTACCGCAGGCACTTCTTGCGCTCCACTCAAGGGGAAAGTAGCTAACACAAAGTTTTCCGTTAAAATTTGTCCACGCAATTCACCACTTGGGTTAGCAGGGGTATGCACATTGACATAGTGACCACCTGAGGCAAGCACTGCAAAGGTGGCTTCGTCTATAAGCGTATTATCCGCTAACACCCAAACACTCACATCATCGCTTAATTGTGTTAAGGGTGCTAGCACAGAACCATTCATACCAATACGGCCAGTATGGATGTGTGCCATGGTCGCATCGTCAACACCCGAGGTACGCACTGTCAAATTCACTTCGTAATCGGTTTGATCGACAGCCGCATAGGCATAACCCATTGCAGTAGTAGATACTGCGGGTACTTCTTGCGCACCTGATAATGGGAAGGTCACAATAACGGTTTGCGCATTGACAATTTGCCCACGAATTTCGCCATCTGGGTAGGCAGTGGTATGCACATTGATATACCAATCGCCATCTTTCAGATCCGTCATTAAATCTGCAGAAATGGTGGTCTCGGCTAATTGATATATCCCATCATTATTACCATCGGTGAAACTGAACGCGACGGGCCCATTTAAACCCAAATCACCATCATGAATATGCACAGCTTGCACATTGGCGACACTGGTTAAGTTTATCGATGCTCTGACTTGCATCAGGTTTTCATCAATTTCAACAGTACCCGTTGCCATTGCGGTAGACGGCGTGCGTGGCACTTGTTGATCGCCAGAAAGTTCGGCATTAAAGGTTTGTGATACGGTGAATACCGGTGGTGGTGGGACTTCAACTTTATCATTGTCGTTATCATTACAGCCCATTAGCAGTAACCCAATGACACTGAAACAAATCAGCTTTTTCATATGTGGATCCTTAACCGTTATAAGCCAAAACACGCCGTTTTTGGCAAGAGGGAATCTCTATACATCTAAGGTTGCATATGGTGTAACGTAAGGAAGGCGAAAAAGGATCGTTAATTGTGGTTATTATTTAAGCGCAAAGTTTGCCTAATCCTTAATTAATCGGCTACAGGCTAAAGACGACAAGCCCTTAAGGCATTACTTGCCATTAAAAATAATTCAGCTCAGCACTTAAGCTGCGCAACAAAAAATCAGGGATAAACATGAAACAGGCGCATCAAAATGCTTCAGAATTTTGACTTTGCTGAAATCCTCGCGGGTTTAATTCCGCTTATAGGTAAAACTGGCGCGATCAAAAAAAAAGCGTGGTTGCCCCGCCCATTGCTCCCAACTTTGCTGCTTTTGATAGCGTTGCTGTAGTTCTTCAACAAAGGGCTGCTATAGCTCACTTTCTTTCGAGTTCACATATTTAATTAACTCCTGCCCAAAACGCCATTGGGCAAACATTGCTAAGCTGCTAATAATCAACAAGCTTAAACCGAGCAGTGTTAATAACAGTTTATTTGGATCTTCATGGCGCTTACAAGCTAATTAAAGGCGTAACTTTATTGCAGAGTAGCAGCAAATAATGTGCATTAATGCGTTATTTCATTAGTCGGCACCATTACCCCTATACCTGCTAGCCCACTTTCAGCGCTATGCTGACTCAAGCGGCAACGCCTTAGCGCTTGACGGATGGTTTTCAAGCCGCTTAGCTAGTAAAACCCTTATTGATACTGCTAAAGTGCAGCTTCATTGACGCGCTGCAGGTATCACAAATACTGCGCAAGAAAGCATAGCCTTGCGCTAACGCAACTTTTACCCTGCCGGCCGCGCTGACTGATCGTGCAATAAAACCTTCACGGTCGGCCGCTTACTACATCATAAAAAGAGAAACAACCATGGCTAACGACGGCAACTACAAAAAAAAGAAAATTGGCGAACATACTTTAAAACCTGAAACTATGATGATGTCTTATGGTTATAACCCACAGTTTTCCGAGGGTTCCGTTAAGCCACCGGTGTTTTTGACCTCGACTTTTGCTTATCAGACCCCGGAAGAAGGCGAAGAGTTTTTTCATATCATGGCCGGGCGCAAACCGGCTCCAGCAGGTAGTGTCGGCGGCTTAATTTATAGCCGTTTTAACCACCCTAATGTTGAGATCATTGAAGATCGTTTGTCGTTATTTGAAGGGTCAGAAAGCGCGGTGGTTTGCTCAAGCGGCATGGGTGCGATCAGCGCCATCTTACTGGCCTACCTGCGCCCAGGTGATGTGATCGTACAAAGCGCCCCACTGTATGGCGGCACTGAAACCTTGATCCGTAAGTTTCTGCCAGAATTTAATATTCATACTGGGGAATTTCATAATGGCTTAGACGAAATGGGGATGCTAAGTTCACTAAGGGCCGCCGCGCAAAAAGGCCGCTTGGCGATGGTGTTTGTCGAATCACCCGCCAACCCAACCAACACATTGGTTGATTTTGCCGCGTTAAACCGTGTACTCGACATCATCAAAACGGAAACGGGTCATCGGCCGATCAGTGTGTGTGATAACACGTTAATGGGCCCCGTATTTCAGCAAGCTGTGCCACAAGGCATTGATATGGCGATGTACTCACTGACCAAATATGTGGGCGGCCACAGCGATTTAGTCGCGGGTGCGGTGTGTGGCAGCCGCGATATATTGCGCCCAGTACGGGCTATTCGCGGGGCCATTGGTCTTAACCTCGATCCACACACCAGCTGGATGATTTCACGCTCATTAGAAACCTTAAGTATTCGGATGGAACGTGCTGCTGCCAGTGGGCGTAAAGTGGCAGAATGGCTGGCGAATAATCCTTATAAGCCAGCCAAAGTGCTGCATCCAGACTTGATTACTGACGCGGCTTATCAGGCGGTCTATCAACGGCAGTGCTCTGGCCCCAGCTCAACCTTTTCTTTTGTTATGGACATAGCAAAAGCCGATGCGTTTCGTTTAATCAATAACCTGTCGATTTTTAAATCGGCGGTCAGTCTCGGTGGTAGCGAAAGTTTAGTGTGCCACCCAGGCAGCACCACACACTCTGGTGTGCCAGCCGAGCTGCGCGATCGTTTTGGCATCAGCAACGGGCTGATCCGTTTATCGATTGGCTTAGAACACCCAGACGATTTAATTGCCGATTTGGACCATGCGTTCGCCGCCACTTTTGGTACGAACTAACCACAGCATGCGGTCGGGGGCATCAACCGCCACCGACCGCGCAACCTCGATGCGTTGCACCTAGCAACGATTTTAAAGCGGAATTATTCATGTTGAAGTTATCTCAGGCTCTGGCCATCTGCAGCAGTATGTTTTGCTTATGGCTGCCACAAGTTAATGCCCAGACCTTATATCTGGTGCGGCATGCCGAAAAACTCAGTGGTGCCGATCCGACACTCTCGGCGTGTGGCCAAGCCAGAGCCGAGGCACTGGCCGAGTATTTCCAAGCCATCCCATTGCAAGCAGTCTATGCCACGCCCTATCAACGTACGCAACAAACAGCCGCCGCGGTAGCAAAGCGCCAGCACTTAACCGTAACAAGTTACCATCCAGCCGCACCTGAGCAGTTAAAACAACAGCTGAGTAGTGCAAACCACACGGTATTAATCGTTGGCCACAGCAACACCGTGCCGGCTTTAGTCAAACTGTTTAGTGAGATCGACGTTGCACCGCTGACGGAACAAGATTACGCCATGCTGTACCAAATCGACTTAAGCGGGCAGCCGACCGTATTACTGCGCAAACAACAGTTTCGTTGCCAACCAGACACAGCCGCTGATTAACACATTACACAGCGTCATTGCTTAATAGTGATTAGTTGAGTGTTGAGTGTTGAGTGTTGAGTGTTGAGTGTTGAGCATGACTTGGATTAATTACCTGCAGTGTTCTTTCCAAAAAAAACATCAAATACTGTACTCTTCAACCTGTAAAACAAAAACCGCCGGTAGCCTTAGGTTACCAGCGGTTTTATTATAACTTAATAAAATACAGCCGTTTAGCCGTTATTTTTGGCTGGCGGGCTCAGCGTTTTTTACAAATTCATCTAACCAGGCTGTGGTTTCCCACAGCATATGTAAGATTGACTCGCGCGCACGGTAGCCATGAGACTCAAGCGGCAGCATCACTAAACGGGTGGTGCCGCCATTACCTTTGATGGCTTGGTATAAACGCTCACTTTGTAGCGGGAAAGTGCCTGAGTTGTTATCGTCTGTACCATGGATCATCAGTAACGGTGTTTTGATTTTTTGCGCATGGAAAAACGGAGACATCCGGCTGTATAGCTCAGGATCATCCCACAAGGTGCGCTGCTCACGCTGAAAACCAAACGGTGTTAAACTGCGGTTATAAGCACCACTACGCGCAATACCGGCTTTAAATAAGTTGGTGTGCGCCAACAAATTCGCGGTCATAAAGGCACCGTAAGAATGCCCCCCTACTGCTACGCGATTAGCATCCGTTACGCCCAGCTTTACACCGGCCGCAATCGCGGCTTCGGCGTTCATGACCAATTGCTTGATAAAAGTATCATTTGGCTCTTGCTCACCCTCACCAACGATCGGCATGGTAGCATTGTCCATCACCGCATAACCTTGCGTTGCTAAGAACTGTGGCGTCCAGTAACTGATGCGGTTAAACCGATAAGGTGAATCACTGACTTGGCCTGCTGCTGCGGCACTTCTAAACTCGCGTGGATAAGCCCAAATTACCGTGGGTAAGGCGCCATCACGCGCTTTATCGTAACCGGCTGGCAGTAATAAGGTTGCCGACATCGGCACACCATCGGCACGTTGATAATTAATTAACTCGCGACTAATACCCTGAGTATGCGGCATCGGATGTGCAGTTTGTGTTAACGCCGTGAGCTCACCATTTTGCAAGTCACGCAGGTAAAAATCGGGTGGCACATCGCTTGACTCACGCTGGGTCAATAATTTGCCTGACGCAAGTAAGGTGTACGGATATTCATAGAAAGGCGCTTCTGAGCGCCATAAGCGGCTGGTTTCACCACTGCTCAGTTGGCGTTTATCTATAAATGGTCGGTTACCTTCTGTAGAGGCACCAATACCGGTTAAATAAATCGCGCCATCTTCTATGCGTAATAAACTTTGGCCATTAGCAGCAGTGGTCATTAACGGTGTACCAGGATCGTTATAACGATCTTCAGATGAACGCTCCCACATTAATTGCGCTGGCTGTTTTGGCGCTAAATACCACACTTTTTCGTTGCGATCTTGCCACCAACGCTCCGACACCATCAAGCTACCATCAGCGCCCGCGCGCAAATTAGCAAAGCGATAACTTAAATCTAGCAGCTTTTCAGCGGGTTGCGTAAAGGGGGCTGGCAGTTGGAATAACTGATCGCGCACTGTGGCCGTATTGGCCGGATCACCACCATCTGCCGCTTCCGCCCAATAGAGGGTAGCCGCATGATCGGCACGCCAGCCGATATCACGCCGCCCCGTTGGCACCGCATCAAAGGCAATAGGTAAATTATCGGCAACCGGTTGCTGCACCACGTTATAAACTAACTTACCCGTGGCATCCCATACTTCGGCAGTATAGCCAAAACGAAATACCGGTACAGCATAGGAAAACGGCTGTTCTAAACGATTGACTAAAATAAACTTATTATCAGGAGACACTTCAACACCGCGAAATAACTGCGGCTTGCCAATGGCGGCAACTTTGTTGTTAAGACCAATTTTCACTAATTGACTGGTGAAGTAATGGCTAAACAAGGCTTCATCATGTTTATCTTTCAGTAAATCTTGATAAGTCCGCGCTGGCGCGGTGCGACCACGCGCTTCTGTTACTATAGGGCCAGTAGGCACTTTACTCGCTAGTGGCTCGGCCCCCCGTTTTGCCGGCACACTGCTGGCGAAAATCGCTTTGCTATCAGCTGACCACTGTAAAGCCCCACCCCAGATCGCATTAATGGGTGTTTTACTCCACTGGGTGGCTTTCGCTTTAGCAATATCAACCCGCCATAAGGTCGCTATGCTGTCATCTAACTGAATAAACGCGAAATAACGACTGTCGGGCGACCAGCTTAAATTCACCGCTTTTAAGTTTTTCGGTAAACCACTGATTGCACGGCTTTGCTGGTTAGCTAAATCAATAAGTTGTAACGACGAAACATAGCGTGGTTGCGCTGGGCCATTATTCGCCGGGTTAAAACGGACGCCCGCCAAACGGTAATCGGGTGCAGCTAAATCGGCAATACTGGGTAACGCAGGAAAAGCCGTGCTTAGCAATGTACGCCCATCAGGGCTTAAACTGGCACTGGGTGCCGGTGCGGCATCGACAATATCAATAATTTCTTGGCTAGGTTGTTGATAATTAATATCAACGGCTGTGGCAAGCGCATAGCTACCATAAGCAAGCGCAGCCCCCAGCAGCAGAGTACGTAATAAGCTGTTCATGTTGTTTTCCTAATAATTTATCAACTTCTTTTTAGCATGTTCTAGCACAGGCTGCTGTCAGTTTCGACCATCTAGGGTAAAGCTGAGATAAATGCACAAAACAGCGTTAAATCTTCATCATTTTTATGAACGGTAGATGAATGAAAAATGTTATTAAAATAAACCATATATGTAAAATCATTCAGATTATATTCAGGCGTTGCGGCAGATAGTAAGGGCGTATAACAACCCACAAGGAAAGACCATGTTAAATAAAATTTTAGCCATTGCCCTGGCAAGCAGTTTAGTGACGCCCGTTTTCGCAGCCGACTCACCTTTTTATATCGGTGGCCAAATCAGTAATACCACCTTAAAAGAATCTGCGGCTGGTTTTAGCGATGATTTTGATTTTACGGTATTAAGCGCCATCGCTGGTTATCAATTCACGCCTTTTTTTGCCACAGAATTACGCTTAGGTAAGGGCGTTAACGGTGAAAGCTTTCAAGATATCGGCTATTCCGAAAAACTGGACGTAAGCCAACAAACCGCAGTGTTAATGAAAGGCAGCGTACCCATTACCGACGCATTTTCTCTGTATGGTGTTGCCGGTTATGCTGCCAGTAAGTTCACTTACAAAGAACGCGACGGCGATTTCTATTACTCTGATTCAGAAACCGTAGACGGTTTAACTTGGGGTGTTGGCGCGGGGGTGAAATTTACTCAGAACTTATCTGCAACCGTAGAATATTTACAAATGCCAAGTGAAAAGTTTAACGACGATGGCTTTGGCTACAAGCTAAAAAGTCATAACCTGAGCTTAGGTGTCATTTATCAGTTTTAATTGCAGCGCTTACTAAAAATCCGGTTTGCTCTTCAGCAAGAATGCAGCAAGCAAACCGGATGTTATAAAACATGGCACTAAGGGCCTAGACCCTTAGTGACCACCACTACCAAATTTTCACGCGCACATCTTCTTCACGATACATACCGTCACCCGGTTTGATATCGAAGGCTTCGTAAAACTCTGGCATATTCGACAGTACACCTAACACGCGGTACATGCCTGGCGAATGCGGGCCAGTGATCACTTGCTGGCGCAAGGCTTCATCACGGAATTTAATGCGCCACACTTGCGCCCAACCAATAAAGAAGCGCTGATCAGGAGTAAAACCGGCAATGGTTTGCTGTGGTTTATCTTTAGTGGCGGCCTTATATGCTTTATAGGCCACGGTTAACCCGCCTAAGTCCGCGATGTTCTCACCTAAACCCAAAGCACCTTGCAAGGTTAAGTTATCAATAGGATTAAACGCATTGTATTGATCAATCATCCGCTGCGCGCGCTCGCTAAATTGCTTCGCATCGCTGGGAGTCCACCAATCACGCAAGTTTCCGTCACCATCAGAACGGCGACCTTGATCATCAAAACCGTGCGTAAATTCATGGCCAATAACACCACCAATGGCGCCATAGTTAATGGCGTCATCCGCAGCTACATTAAAAAAGGGCGGCTGCAAAATAGCGGCAGGGAAAACGATTTCATTCATGGTAGAGCTGTAATAGGCATTCACGGTTTGCGGTGTCATGCCCCATTCATCACGATTCACTGGCTGCCCTAAACGCGCCACCATGCGTTGGTATTCACACTCGCTGCTGCGGCGTAAATTGCCAATTAGATCATTGGCGTCAATTGTTAAACAGTCATAATCGCGCCAAACATCAGGATAACCAATTTTCGTATTAAACTTGGCTAATTTGGCCTGCGCTTCCACCTTAGTCGGTTCGCTCATCCATTCTAACTCAGCAATGGCGACCTTAAATGAACCGCGTAGGTTTTCGATCATCTCGTCCATACGCGCTTTGGCTTCTGCTTTGAAGTAGCGACCGACATATTGCTTACCAACCATAAAGCCTAAGCTGCTGTCCACCACACCCACTGCACGTTTTTCTCGGCTGCGCTGCTCTTGTAAACCACTGAGTGTTTTACCGTAAAATTCAAAGCTCGCTTGCACAAAAGGCTCACTTAAATTACTGGCATTACTGCGAAGTAAATGAAATTTTAAGTAGGTTTGCCACTGTGCCACTGGCACATCACCCTGCATTTTGGCGAACGCCGTAAAATAAGATGGCTGACGTACCACAACTTCATTCACCTTATCCAGCTCGGCGGCAGCCATAAAACGCGACCAATCAAAGCCCGGTGCCACTTGTTGTAACTCGGCTAAAGTGTATTTGTTATAAGTGGCGTTACGATCACGATTTTGAATACGGCTCCACTGTGCTTCTGCCAATTGGGTTTCTAACGCAATAATTTGCGCCGCAGCTTGCGCTGGATTATCCCAGCCGGCCAACTGCCACAAGGTTTGAATAAAGTCACTATATTGGCTTAACAGTTTTTTAGAGCGCTCATCATCTTTGATGTAGTAATCGCGATCAGGTAAACCTAAACCCCCTTGGCTAGCACCTGTAATATATTGATCAGATTGACGTTGATCCTGACCAACATAAACAGACACCGGTGTCCCGAAACGGTAACGCTGTAACTCGCCCCATAACTCGGCAAGATCTTGGTGTGTGCGTAACTGTTCAATACGCACAATGTCGCCCCGCAACGGATTTAACCCCAAGACGTTAATTAATGGCTCATTTAAATAAGAAGAGTATAAATCAGCAATCTTTTGCGCATCAGAGCCTTTAGCATGTTCACCCGCCGCCAGCTCGCGGATAATCTCTAACACTTGTTTTTCGGCATTTTCACGCAGTTCATCAAAGCTACCCCAACGTGAACGATCACCAGGAATGTCGGTACTGTTTAACCAGTTACCATTAACAAAACGGAAAAAGTCTTGCTGAGGCGCTACCGTTTGGTCAAAGTTTTTTAACTCAAAACCGGCTTTCTGTTCTTGCATCGCCAGTGTTTGCGCGGTTTGTTCCACGGTCGGCTGACTGCTACAGGCCGCTAGTCCCAACGCGGCAGCAATGCCCAGCGCCAGTAAAGAAAGTTTTTTCATCATAGTTCCTTGGTTTTTTGTTTTATTGTTTTAAAACGACTTGTCGAGTGTAGAAAAAGTCAGCAAAGCCTGTCCAATAAACAGGATATTAGCCCTGCCGGCTGCGATAAACTTCGGTAGTTTTTACCTTGATACGGTTTTACTTGAATTACGCCGCAAATTTCCGCAGGATCAGTGCATCATTTAGGTAATAGGACCTTACTATGTTAGATACAGCGTTAAGCTCATTAACCGGTTTACCCTCTTTTTTGGCTTACTTTGCTTTGGCCATTGTTTCTTTACTGTTGTTTATTCGCTTATATAGCTGGGTAACACCGCATGATGAGTTTGGTTTAATTCGAGCGAATAATCCTGCAGCCGCAGTGGCCTTTGCCGGCGCATTAATTGGTTTTGCATTGCCACTGTCTAGCGCCATTACCCATTCATTGTCATTGTTAGATTGTGCCATCTGGGGTGCAGTGGCCTTGCTAGTGCAAGTGCTAACCTTTTTTGTTAGCCAGTTGGCCTTAAAACAACTACCAGAACGTATCACCAAAGGCGATATCGCTGCAGGGATTTTTTCTGCAGGCTGTTCAATCAGCGTCGGTATGTTAAATGCCGCCTGTATGAGTTACTAAGGAGCAGATCATGCCAAAAACCACATGTAAACGTAGCCGCAAAGCGGCGCTCATTTTTATGGTGCCCGCCGCCACCTTGTTACTACAAGGCTGTGGCCAAGAAAAAACGGTAGAAGCTCAGGTTTACAATACACCAGATGAGTGTGCTGCTTTTTATAATCCACCGGCTCAATGCCAAGCTGCGTTTGAAGAAGCCGCCGCATTGCATCCGCAAGTGGCTCCTCGTTATGCCAATAAACAAGAGTGTGAGGCTGACTTTGGTACGGGCAGTTGCGAAACCGCACCGCAACAACAAAGTGCTCAAGGCAGTTTTTTTATGCCCATGATGATGGGCTTTATGGCCGGACAAATGCTCAATCGCGGTGGTATGGGTGCACAAGCGCCACAACAAAGCAGTGCAGCGGCGCGCAACAGTGTGCCGACGCAACCGTTGTACAAATCACGGGATGATCGCAGTACTTTTCGCACTGCAAGCAATGCACCGGTAGCTAGCCAATCTGGCCCAACACAGGTTCGGCCATCGGCCGTGCAGCCTAAACCTGCCAGCTTAGCGCGTCGTGGTGGCTTTGGCTCACAAGCGCAGCAACGCGCTACTGCCGCACAGCGCAGCAGCAGTTACGGCGGTTAACATGAAACGCATCCCCATAGCACCGCGCCCAGGTTGGCAAGATTTCGCTGAAAGTGTGGGCTTTGATTTTCATACCATAGATGGCGAAGTCTACTGGGATGAATCGGCTTATTATCAATTCAGCTTGGCGCAAATTGAGCAAGACTTAGAAGCGCCAACCGAAGAGCTGCATCAAATGGCGTTGGATCTGATCCCCGACATTTTGCAAAACGAACAACAGCTTACCCAGCTCGCTGTACCTGAGCGCTTTTGGGATGCGGTGCGTGATAGCTGGAATAATGCTGAACCTCATTTATACGGTCGCCTCGACTTTGCTTACAACGGCCAAGGCCCAGCTAAACTGTTAGAGTTAAATTACGATACCCCAACGTCTTTATATGAAACGGGCTTTTTTCAGTGGGTATGGCTAGAAGATCAGCAGATGAGGGGTGTGCTACCCGCCAATGCCGATCAATTTAACTCCTTGCAAGATAAGTTAGAGCAAGCCTTTGCCGAATTACCCTTACCCCAACCGTTTTATTTTAGTAGTGTGACGCAAAGTATCGAAGATAAAGGCACCGTCGATTATCTGATGGATATTGCGCTGCAAAGCGGCCTAGACAGCCGCTATATTCAATTAGAACAACTGGGTGATATTGACGGCCAGTTAGTCGATTTAGCCGGTTTCCCGATCCAAGGGTTGTTTAAACTATACCCGTGGGAATTTATGCTGCAAGAAGAGTTTGCCGCGACCTTACTGACTACAGAAACGCGTTTCTTAGAACCTCTGTGGAAAACCTTGTTATCTAACAAAGGTATCTTGCCACTGTTGTGGCAAAAATATCAGGGCCATCCTAATTTATTACCGTCATTTTTTGATGACGGTAAAAAGCCATTAACACCCGGCTGGGTACGTAAACCCTTATTCTCCCGTGAAGGTGCCAATATCGAAATGAACACTCCGGATGGACAAAGCTTGTTTGAACCCGGCCCATATAACGATAATGGCTATATTCGACAAGCCTTTGCACCTTTACCCCGTTTTGGTGAACACTTTACTTTAATTGGTAGCTGGGTGGTCGGTGATATGGCCGCAGGTATTGGCATCCGTGAGGATAACAGCCTCATCACTAAAGATAGTTCTCGATTTGTACCGCATATCATCCTAGATTAAAGAATAATTATTCACTTATTGTGGATATAAAGTCACTTTAATGCTATGTTGCCTGCGTTATTTCCGTTCAAGTCTGGCAGTTTATGCCAATAGCTGCCAGACTTAACCTTAAATGTTAACCAAAGGATCTTCATCGCCCGTGCGCACTACTGAACTTGTCAGCGGTTTCCGCCAATCTGCCCCTTATGTGAATGCCCACCGCGGTAAAACCTTTGTCATCATGCTCGGTGGCGAAGCGATTATGCAATCGGGTATCCGCAGTATCGTTAACGATATTGCCTTGTTAAATAGCCTCGGTATTAAAATCGTTCTAGTGTATGGCGCTAGGCCGCAGATCAATCAGGCCTTGCAACAAGCCGGCTTAGAGCCACAATACCATAATCGCGTGCGCGTCACTGACGACGAATCCTTTCGACTGATTAAACAAGTCGCCGGTGCCTTACAATTAGATATTACCGCTCGCTTATCGATGAGTTTGAGCAATACGCCCATGCAAGGCGCACAAATTAACGTGGTGAGTGGTAACTTCGTTATTGCGCAGCCGCTAGGCGTTGACGAAGGTGTCGATTATTTCCACAGTGGTAAAGTAAGACGCATTGATACCAACGGTATTCGTCGGCAATTAGACAACAACGGTATCGTACTGATGGGACCCATTGCGGCGTCTGTCACCGGGGAAAGTTTTAATCTGACCGCCGAAGAAATTGCCACGCAGGTCGCGATCCGTTTAAAAGCCGATAAGATGATTGGCTTTAACGAAGCAGGGGGCATTACTGACGAAGATGGGCAAATTACCGCCGAATTAATGCCAAACCGTGCTGAAGAAATTATGCAGCGATTAGCGGCAGACAGTGATGCTTGTGTAGGTACGGTAGCTTTTTTAAATGCCGCCATTACGGCGTGTCGAGCGGGCGTACCACGCTGTCACTTGGTTTGTTACAACGAAGATGGCTCAATCTTACAAGAATTGTTCTCACGTGATGGTATCGGTACGCAAGTGGTTACCGAATCCGCAGAAAAACTCCGGCGCGCGGCGATCAGCGATATCGGTGGTATCCTTGATTTAATCCGGCCGTTAGAGCAGCAAGGCCTGTTGGTGCGTCGCTCACGCGAGCAATTAGAAATGGAAATTGAACATTTCACTCTGATCGAACGTGACGGTTTAGTCATTGGTTGTGCAGCGCTGTATCCGTTTCCTGAAGATAACGTCGGCGAGTTTGCCTGTTTAGCCGTGCATCCTGACTATCGCGATGCTGACCGTGGCAGCATCTTGTTAAAAAGCGTGATCCAGCAAGCACGGCAGCGCAAGTATGACCGGTTATTTGCCTTAACCACACGCAGCATTCACTGGTTTTTGGAGCAAGGCTTCCAGTTGGTGACTGTCGATGACTTACCTAGTCAGAAAAAGCAGCTGTATAATTACCAGCGCCGCTCAAAAATTTTAGCGCTCGATTTTTAAAACTCCACGCCAGCTAAGCTGGCGTTGTTGTTTCAAACAGGGCTAAATCATCTCGATGCACGGCCACTTCACTTGGGCAATACCCTAACAAGCTGGCAATCTGCTGGCTTTTCGCACCACGAATTTTGGCCAGTTCTAAAGCACTGTACTGACTGATCCCCTGCGCCAAGGTAAGCCCCGCCTCTGTTTGCAGCAATACTGCATCACCCTTATCAAAACTTCCTTCTGTCGCCGTAATGCCCGAGGGCAGTAATGATGCGCCGCGCTGTTGTAACGCCTGAGCAGCACCCGCATCAACCACAATACTTCCCTGCGGTTTTAAGTTGTGCCGCAACCAATGTTTCTTGGCGCTGATGCGCTCTTGTTGCCGCTGAAACAAAGTACCACAGTGCCGATCGGCTAATAACTCATCAAAGGTGGTAGCCTTTTGTCCATTAATAATCAGCGTATCAATACCGGCCTTAGTGGCTTTATCTGCCGCTTGAATTTTCGTTGCCATACCGCCCGTGCCAATGGCATGGTGGCTGCCGCCCGCCATCGCATAAATAGCGGGAGTTATATGCTCAACTAAGGGAATAAGCTTGGCCTCTGGTGTAGTACGCGGATTGGCATTAAACAAACCGTCAATATCAGAGCAAATTAATAAGGCATCAGCATCGGCTAAAATCGCAACCATCGCGGCGAGATTATCGTTATCGCCCACTTTTAATTCCGCTGTGGCTACCGTGTCGTTTTCATTGACTATCGGCAGCACCTGATTTGCTAACAAAGTGCGCAAGGTGTTATCGATATTCAGATAACGGCGCCGATCTTTTAAATCATCGTGGGTCAGTAAAACCTGCGCACAATCAAAATCAAAAAGCTGTGCCCAGCAAGCCATCATACGGCTTTGCCCTACTGCCGCCATCGCTTGTTTAATGTTAATCGGCAAAGGTAACTGCTTAAAACTAATCGCATTGCGCCCAGCAGCGACACTGCCTGATGAAACCAGCACCACTTCAGTACCCGCAGCGCGACACTCGGCAATAAAGCGCGCAATCGACAATAAATAGCGTGTTGAACAGCCGTCTGTCGAAGGTGCAATTAAAGCACTACCCACTTTTAACACTATACGTTTCCAACCTCGAACGGGCATATCCTGCATCCTTAACGCTCATTTAACTTGCTTAGCTTAAAGTTTGGAAGTCTATATGTCTATTGCTATTTATCTGCTAACACTTATACCAATTCAGCCATGATTCAGCCGCTAGGCCTAAGCTTAGCCTTAATTACCTTGCTTCACGGAGTAACACCATGAATTTAAAAGTCACTACCGCCTTAATGATGTCAGCCAGCTTAGTCTTAGCCGGTTGTGCAACCACAGAAAATCAAAAAACTGCGCGCGGTGCCGCTATTGGCGCCGTTGTTGGTGCCGTTGCGGGTAAAGCTACGGGTAACCATAAAGACAAGCGCATCGTAATTGGTGCTGCCGTAGGCGCCTTAGCCGGTGCTGCCGTTGGTAGTTACATGGATAAGCAAGAAAAAGCCCTGCGCGAAGAGCTCAGTGGCTCAGGCGTTAAAGTGATCCGCAATGGCGATAAACTAATGCTGGATATCCCGGCTCAGCTGACCTTCGAAATTAACCGCTCAGACGTGCGTGCCAGCTTATACCCTGTATTAAATGATATCGCCAAAGTATTGCGCGATTATCCTAAAACCATGTTAGTGATTGCTGGCCACACCGATGATACCGGTACACGCCAATACAACATGACGTTATCTACCGCCCGTGCTGATGCCGTGAAAAATTACCTAGTGGCGCAAAGTGTGCAGTCGATACGTTTAGAAACCATTGGTTATGGCCCGGATTACCCTGCTTTACCGAATAATTCAGATGCCAATCGTGCAGCAAACCGCCGTGTCGAAATTCATATTGAACCAGTAGTTGAATAAACTACAAGCCTTAAACAAAAACGCAGCCTAAAGGCTGCGTTTACTATTTTAATATTATACCCATGCACTTTTAGCTTTAATTAACTCAACGCTAAAAGCAGACTTAAAGTAAAATGGATACCAGCGAATTATTTCTTACCTAATCTTGTTCTAACCGCCATGATTAATCCAAAACCAAACAGTAATAATGTTGCAGGTGCCGGCACGGCAACAGTGTCAGAAACAGTGCTAGCACCGGGTCCTGTACGATATAAGCCAGCAACTGCTTCCGCACTTAGCAAGCTATCATTCCATATTTGAATATTATCAATGTAACCTGTGTAGCTTTCTGTTGTTGCTCTGTTAATACCCACTCTGAAATTTTGTAACCCGCCTGGGTTATAACCAATGTTTTGAACGAAAGCACCATTAAAATATAAGCGGGCATTACTACCACTAAATTTTTGCACAACGATATGCTGCCAATCATTCGCAACTGCAGCACCAATAGTTGAGTTAGCACCGTTAGCAGAGATCAGTCTATAATCGCCATCAAAGCTGTCTATTTGCCAAGAGTTAGCATTGGTAGGGCCGGCTAAATTTGAAAATATTCCTTTAAATTGGCCTTGGTTTGCTTGCTCAGTGAAAAGCCATAGAGACAAAGTCCAATCCGTTAAACCGCCTGGCCCGGTTACGTTTAAATAATTTGCACCGTTACCATCAGAGAAATAAGCTTGTTTAGAAAAGTCCGCTGCGCCAACTGTAGCTAAATTGTAAGCGGATGAAGCAGTGTTGTTGGCAGCATTTCCGTTAAAATCATAAGCGGCAATAAGGCCTGCTGACGCTTGTGTAGAAATGGCCGCCATTGCTGCCAATGCTAATAACCGAACAAATTTCATAATGCTTATCCCTAAATTAAAACTATCATTATTGTTAAGTAAAAATGCTTAATAATACAAAAGCATTAATTAATGCAAAAAAAGTGCCAAAAATTAAATCGTTGATTTAATTAAATTTAAAAAATTATCGATATGCAACTTGTAAAAAATCCTGACATTTACAAAATAGCCAAAATGCTTTTGGCCGGGGGGAAACGCTTACCTATTAATAATAAAAATAATCAGTAAGCTCGGCTTTTGTTCGCTTGGCTAACCATAGCGGAGACAACAAAGAGTTACTCAGCGTGATTAGCTAAAATGTGTTGTCTTAACATCAACTGCTTTAAAATATATTACTAAACACTTTCTTTGTGATAAGAAGCTTAGCTATTCATGTTGTATATTTGACGATATGCCGCCAAGCAGCCATAGTGGCGGTATTACATTCAGCATTCATTTTCAATGGCAGTAACGTTTTATGCGCTTATCTCTGGTCATTTTACTATTTACAGCTTTTAGCATCAGCGCTTCAGAAAACCTGAGTGACCACGAAGCGTTTTGTCAGCAAGACAACACGATAAGCTGTGAGCACTACCTGCAACAGCAACTTACTGCAACAACCCCCTTCAGCAATAACTGGTATCGGATAAAAGCCTACCAACTCAATTATTTGTTTGACAAACAGCAATTTTTACAATTGCAACATGAAGCAGGACATTTATTAACGCAGCAAGCCATGCCGGATGTGTTTCAAGTACAGCTGTATTTTTACTATGCTAAGGCGCTGTTTTATTTTAAAAAAACCGATGAAGCAAAAATCTATGCTGCCAAAGCAGTGGCTATCTTAAAGGAGGTTTACACCGCTTTTGGTAACCCACTGCGAATAGTCGAGTTGGCCAACCTGCAATACTCTTTAGGCGAACTTGATCAGGCAGAGCAACTCCTGCGTTTTGCTCAATCGCATTATTCTAAAAGTATCGATCCTTTGTTCTTATTCGAACTTAATTCTAATTTGGCGCATATCAGCCATCAGCGTGATGATTTAGCGTCCGCAGCGGCTTACCGTGCCGACGCATTAGCGGCTGCCATTACGCTTGGACATACTGGCAAAATAATTATCGGAATGGGCAATCTGGCCCGCACACAACAACTACTAGGCCAGTTAGCGGCGGCAGATCAGCTCTACCAAGATTCGCTTAAGTATACCGCCGAGCCAGAGCACCAAGTGCAACATCACATCCATCTGCTGCGACTTCTAGAGATAAACCTAGAGCTCAAACGTCCAGCGCAGGCTTACAGCTACTTTCAGCAAATCGAGCCAGCAGTACTGGGCAGTTTTCATCAACAACTGTATCAGCAACTCGCCACTCGCTTGGCGCAAACCGCTGAATAATACAGCATGCATCGCTGCTTAATGTTGTAAAGAAAAACGTAGCACTCTATTTTTGCTTAGCTAAGTGCCACAACCCCTAATCACAGCATTAGAATAGTTTGCTTGACCGATTTACGAACAATGTTAACGTTATTTTCATGCTTAAGTACTTTTAACTGCCTATACTGCGCTCATGTTCCGCTCTAAATAAATTAGGTCTATGTACCAACGCAAACTGATTGTCTCGCTTTGTATTTTATTAACAGTGGTACTGCTGCAGTCTGGCATCAGCTTTTGGGCGCACCAAAATTCTGAATTTCATACAGAGCGTAACCGTATTGCCAATCAAATGTTGGCGGAGTTTTTTTCGCTGCGTGCGGATAAGCAGCGGCTAAAAGTGTGGTTGGCAGAATATCTGCTCACTGAAAATGCCAATACGGGTTTTCGTGACACCTTGTCATCCCGTATGCAAGAACAATTAACAGATCTAGACCAACTGGCTATTCGCGATCAACTATACAGTACCAGTGAAGCCGATTTACAACATACCATGGCGCAAGTGAAAGTGATTTCACTGCTGCAAAGCAATCTACAAACCTTAGAGCGGGCGCTAAAAACACAGGAAATAGCGCTGTATAACGATGATGCCGAACGTTGGCGTACTTTAATCGCCCTGTTTGACACCTTTCAAGACACCGATTTGGCTGAACTGCTGCAACAGGCGATCTTGCAACAAAAACAACGTGCTGAGCTCACCGAGCAAGATGCGCTAAACGCACTGCTGTTAGTCAAACGCGCTATTGCAGCGATCAGTGTCATTGCCATTTTGCTCACCTTATGGCTGGCGATATATCTGTCACGGGCGTTAAGCCGCCCTTTGCAAAATTTGCTAAGCGGCACGCAACAATTGCAGCAAGGGCATTTTTCACACCGCATCCATGAAAGTGGCTCGACAGAGTTTGCTGAACTCGCCCGGCAATTTAATCTGATGTCGGGCTATATTTTTGCTTACGCCGAACAAGAAAAGAAAACCCAACAAGCCACCGAGCAACTGGTGCAAACCCGCACCAGTGAGTTGCAAAATGCTTTAACGCAGTTGCATCATGCTGAACAGCGACAAAAACAGCTGTTAACCGACATTAGCCATGAATTACGCACGCCGGCCACCAGCATTCAGGGTGAAGCTGAAATTAGCTTACGCGGTAAAGACAAGGATATTGCTGAATATAAGGAAGCATTCAGCCGTATCCTCGCGGCCAGCAACCAACTGAATCAACGCATTGATGATTTATTATTTTTGGCTAGAGGTGAAGACCGTCTGGTACAGGTTAGCCTTAAACCTTTGCTTACCAGCACTTTTATGGGCATGGCATTGAATATCATTAAGCAACATCTGAATAGCCGTTTTGAACTGAAGCATTGCCTCGTGCCTAGCCTACCTGAAGATCAATGGTTACTGCTCGACGTTGAAAAGTTTGCGGTGGTATTGCGTATTATTACCGACAATGCCCAACATTATTCACGCCAACATACCTGCCTGAAACTGGCGTTTAGCGCTGATCAAAACGAGCTTCGACTGCAACTGACAGACCAAGGTATTGGCCTACAACCGGCAGATAGGCAACAGCTGTTTCAACGACATTACCGCAGTGCAGCAGCACGGCAGGCGCGTCCAGATGGCTTGGGTGTGGGCTTATGTATCGCTAAAGCCATTGTGGAAGCCCATGACGGCAGCATCCGCCTTGATAATAATGCCGCTAATGGCTGCACGGTAACGATTAGCCTCCCTCACTTTTATGGAACTGAACATGAAAATACTGATCGTTGAAGACGATGAAAAAGTGGGGAGTTTTTTATCCCGAGGGCTGAAAGCCGAAGGTTACTTGACCTTATTACTGGACTCCGGCGCAGGTATTTTTGACGTGTTAAGCCAATTTGAGCCCGACGTTATCGTCTTAGACCGCATGCTCCCACAAACAGACGGTATAACCTTGTGTCAGCAATTACGCAGCCAAAAAGTCAGTGCCCGTATTCTTATTTTATCCGCACTGTCTGAAGTGGACGAACGTGTTAAAGGGTTGCGCGCCGGTGCAGATGATTACCTGGGCAAACCCTTTCATTTTGAAGAACTTCTGGCGCGTATTGAAGCATTAGGTAATCGCATGGCCGCAGGCGAACGCACCAGGCAACTAACAGTAGCCGACTTGCAGCTCAATTTAGATAGCATGACCGCGCAGCGTGCCGGCACCACTCTGACGTTAACCGCCAAAGAGCTCGGCATACTGGAACTGTTAATGAGTAACAGTGGCAAAGTGTATAGCCGCGAGCGCATCCTGACCAATGTGTGGGGCCTAAATGAAGATCCCCTGACCAACATTGTTGATGTGTATATGGCGAGGCTACGGAAAAAAATTGACGATCCTTACCCAATTAAATTGCTCCACACCCGGCGTGGCTTGGGTTACTGCCTGCAAGAATGATTGACTGCGCGACAAGGCATTACGTTTGTCACGTTTTTTCGGAGACTTTTCGATAAAAAGGGCTAGTAACGCTGTTGTGTTACTAGCCAAGGTTGGGATGAGCTGGGTAATACGCGTCAAACACGCGTTGGCAATTTATTGGCTATAAGGTAAAGAAGAATGGTGCAATACGATGCGCAGCGCGCCTTGCTCATCCTTCTTAAAGCCCCAAGTTTTATCCACGGTGGTTACGTTACCGCTTTTGTCAGTCAGCATAACGTGGCCCATCGTTAAAGCTAAATCACCATTAATATAGACACTGGCATTGCTAAAGTCATAACCCTGCCAACCTTTTAGCGCAAAGCCGCTGTCATTGGCATATTCGGCATTGTTGCCGATAAAATAAGACAAGGCGCCGTCATAGTTGGTGCGAAATGTCTGGTTGCCATTAGCTAAAGTGGGTTTAAACAACACCGCACCTAAATTGTAACCATAGGCGGCATCTAACACTTGGCGGGCCACTTTTTCAGCTTGCGCTTGTCCACCTGCGGTGTAAGCCGCGCTGATGTCAATGAGTGCTTGTCCCCAAGCTTGTTGCGCTGTTTTCACTTCAGCTTCAGTAATATTGTTGTTTACTACTGGAGAGGCCATAACCGCACTGCTTGCCAACACAGACAGCGCTATTGAAACCATTACTAACTTTTTGTTCAGCATAATTATTGTTCCGTTCTATTGGGTTACAAGAGGTCGTATTTAACTGCTGACCACTTTACTCAGACAATCTGAACAACAACTCCCACTAAACATGAACACAACGCAGCACTTAGATTAAAAATAAATGAACAACGGCAACTACGTCGTTTGTTTCAACACACTGGCTGATTTAAAGCGGTACTGTTTTACGCTTGCGCTAACCAGCACTTGTCACTTCTGGCAATTCGCATTTGACGGCCACAATGTTACGTTATAACATAATGTAAATTGTTATAACGTAACAATATGCCATGCGCATATTTTGCAAAATACGGCTCGCAATGACTCATAACATGGCCGGATACCACATACTGAGAGATTTTATGAAAGACATTATCGCTGCGGCGTTATCAGGCCTGTGTATCGTCCATTGCCTTGCTACTCCGATTTTATTGCTGTTGGGCAGCTCTGGCTTAATGCTTGGCGTATTAAGCTCAGAGTGGTTTCATTATTTGATGTTACTTCCCATCAGTGTATTACTGGCCTGGAGTCTGCCTGGCGGTTGGTGCGTACACAAGCATACCGCCCCTTTTGTCTTGGGTTTGGCAGGCTTTTTACTGCTAATCACCTCTTTGTTCGCCTCGCACCATGCAGAAACCGCACTGTCTTTGATTGGAGGTGGGCTGTTAATCGGCGCGCATCTCTATAACCGTCAACTGCTTCTTCAAGCACAAGGAGTGCAACATGCTGCCCACTCAGCGTAGTAACGACAAACGCCTCCCCGTTACCGTGTTATCAGGCTTTTTAGGTGCCGGTAAAACCACATTACTCAATCATGTTTTAAATAACCGCGACGGTTTGCGCGTGGCGGTTATTGTGAATGACATGAGTGAAATTAACATTGATGCCCATCAGTTAAATAAAGAGGTCAGCCTTAACCGTGCTGAGGAAAAACTGATTGAAATGAGCAATGGCTGTATTTGCTGCACCTTACGTGAAGATTTATTGATCGAAATTAGTAAACTGGCTAAAGCCGGTCGTTTTGATTATTTATTAATTGAATCGACCGGTATTTCAGAGCCGCTACCCATTGCAGAAACCTTTACTTTTGAGCACGAAGACGGCCAAAGCTTAGCCGATATTGCTCGGTTAGATACGCTGGTAACAGTGGTAGATGCCGTAAACTTTATGACTGACTTTGAGGCCGCGCATGACTTAGCCGAACGAGGGGAAAGTTTAGGTGAAGACGACGAACGCAGTGTCGCTGATCTACTTATTGAGCAAGTCGAGTTTTGCGATGTCTTGGTGATCAGTAAAACCGATTTAGTTAGTCCTGAGCAATTAGCACGCTTCAGCGCCATTTTACGTAGTTTAAACAGCCGTGCTCGCATTATTTATGCTGAGAAGGGCCATGTCGCATTGCCGCAAATACTCAACACAGGCTTATTTAATTTTGAACAGGCTCAGCAAGCGGCAGGCTGGTTAAAAGAGTTACGCGGCGAACATAAACCCGAAACGGAAGAGTACGGCATTAGCAGTTTTGCTTTTTATGCTCGTAAGCCTTTTCATCCAGAGCGATTTTACCATTTTTTACATCAAGACTGGCCAAGTGGGCGTTTATTGCGATCTAAAGGCTATTTCTGGTTAGCTAACACGCCTGAGCATGCTTGGCTGTGGCATCAGGCGGGTGGCATGGCTCGTTATCATATCGCAGGACTGTTTTGGCAGGCTGTACCCTCAGAGCAATGGCCCGAGGAGCCAGAGATGCAAGACGCGATTAAACAAAGCTGGCAGGAACCCTTTGGCGACCGCCGCCAAGAGTTAGTATTTATAGGGCAGCAACTGGATAAAACGGCAATACTGGCACAATTGAACGCGTGTTTACTTACTGACAGCGAACTAGCGCAAGGCGAACAGCATTGGCAGCAGCTGCCCAGCTTATTTGTTCAGGAGCAAACCGTATGAGCGCGCTAGCCTTCAATGCGTTTCGCCCCCAGATACAACAGGTCATGGCTGAGGATCCCACTGATCTGACCCGCATATTTAGTGATGAGGTGAATTTAGTCAGCTGGCAACGAAATGCCGATAACGCCATCGCAGAATACTGCCGCACACTGGCGCTTACGATGCCAATCAAACGTATTGTTCATGTTGACTCGGTACAATCCGATATCGGTCATGCCTTACCTGATGCGCAGGGAAAAGAGGCTTTTCTGCACGATATTGCCCTGCTCTGCAACATGTTCAGTTGCTTAATGGATTGCCAGCAGCTGGGGCTACGTTTAGAAACCTTACGTCAACCGATGTGCCCCAAATTTCATACCGATCATCTGGTGTGCCGCTTGGTATGCACTTATCTTGGCCCTGGCACCGAATGGCTAGACGCGAACGCGAACACCTTAAAAGCTGCCCCCTTTGCCGTTACTTTGCTTAAAGGCTCTGGCTGGGAGGGTAATGAGCAGCACGCTATTGTTCACCGCTCACCCGCCGGTGACGCCCCCCGCGTGTTGCTAACCTTAGATCCGATGTAACATCACACTTATCATTAAATAGCTGCTAATCTCTGCGATAAGGTGATTAGCGGCAGCAACACAAATAAGCTTTTTATCCCAGCAAGTTAAGCCAATTAAGGCTGTGCCGTCTTCGCGTCGCTATAAGCTTGCGTTCCCCACAGCGGCACCGTCGACAGGCTGTGTTTAAAGCTACCTGAGGTTTCTTTAGTGGAGTAAGACAAATACATTAACGTCTGGTTTTCGGCGTCCAGAATACGTCGAATTTTCATGCTTTTAAAAAAGATGCTTTTTGATTTGGTAAACAGTACCTCTCCGCTTTTGCTTTTATCTATTTTGGCAATCATTTCGGCAGTAATCGGGCCTGTTTGGCGACAAGAAATACCGCTATCAGAAGGGTCTGAAAGATTTAGATTGGCTTCAATACTGGAGACATGACAGGTCACGCCGGTGACCACCGGATCAGTAAAAGCATCAAGCTTGATATCCTTAGTGGTAAAAACGCCTAATGACACGTCACCTACTTCATTGCGGTTACACCCCGCCAGTATTAACAATAGTAAAGCCCCGAAGAGTAAGCGCATGTTAAGTTCCCCTTTGTTAAATGAATATATTGCTGCAAGCCACAGCTGGTAACAGTATAGGTACCAGTAAAACACACCGGCGCAATTGTTGTTAGTATTTAACAGCTCTATTATGCGTTCAAGAATTGCTACTCGTGCACACTCAAAGTGCGTCAAGATAGTTTACAGTCAACTGTAAAAAAACAAATCACTTAGGGAGGGGCTTATTTTATTTAATAAGAAAAAAATTAAACCATTGATATTTATTACTAAAAATTTAAAGCGGATTGATTTTTGCATGTTAAGTTATTGTCATACTCTTTATGATAATAATTAATCACATTTTAGGAATTAAATCAGCAATGAAAGTAATAAAAAATATATTCTGCTTATTCGTATTCATGCTTAGTAGCCAACAAGCTATGGCAACCATAATCAATTTGAGCGATGATGACTTTTCAGAGCAAACCATAGGCTTTGATTTTACTTTTTTTGGTCAAACATACAATTCTGTATTTGTCGGCTCAAACGGATACCTGACCTTTGGTAGTGGTAATACAGATTTTACTGAATCTGTTTCTGAGTTTTTAGACGAGCAAGCTCGAATTGCAGTGTGGGATGATTTTAACCCTGCAACAGGTGGGAATATTGAAGTAATCAAGTCAGCTACCTTCTTTTCGGCTGTTTATAGCAATATTCCTCAGTTTAGTAACTCTGATAGTAACAGTTTTTCTATTAGCCTTTTTCAGAATGGGTTAATAGAAATTATGTTTAGTAGTTTGAACACCAACGATTTATTGGTGGGTATATCTACAGGTGGTGGCAGAACAGGTAGCTCAGTTGATTTATCAACTCGCGGTGCTTGGAATACAACAACTTCTATTTATGAGCAATTTTCTGGCAATTTTGACCTAAACCAACGCACATTAACATTCAATACTGCTGTTGATGTACCTGAACCAAGTTCGATTGCCATTCTTGCATTTGGATTAATTGGATTGATGAGTCGTCGCCTGATTAAATAACAAGCATGTTTATCAACGTAATTGCAAGGCTACTTCCGTAGCCTTTTTTATAAAAATCATTTCGTCTGGTGTTTGTGTCACTAGAACAACTTCATACATATACAGATAAAAACCACATACGGTGCCTTTACGTATGGCATACTTCATCATCTAAGTTGTCGGCGGGGTTTGGCTGTCAGCTCGGTTAGTCTTTTTAAGCTCGGAAATGCCCTATATGTATCTTATTTGTTTTGACTTGGACGGCACCCTGTTAAATAACGCCTCTGAGATCTCCCGCTTTACCTACGACACCTTACAACTGTTAAGTGAGAAAGACATTGCCTTCACCATCGCCACCGGGCGCACTATGCTGTCGGCACAAAGGGCGGTGGCGGGTCATAAATTTGTGTTACCGCAAATCTATAATAATGGCGTAACAATTTGGGATCCGAACACCCAGCAACTGACCTTAGAGAACATCTTAGAGCAGACTGAAATTAATACTATTCTTGAGCTTGCTCTGCGCCAAGGGATCTCGCCCTTTGTGCACGTGATTGCTCAGCACCAACATGTGGTATTTCATGCTGAAACCCAGCACGAGGTGGAAAAAAGACTGGTCGAAAAGTACTTTAGCGACACACCACAACAGCTACAGCCGCTAAACGCCTTAGCGCCTGAACATCAGGTCACTAATATCAGCATGATTGGTGAGGCCGCCACCATTCATGCCATGTGGCAAACATTAAATACCTATCCAAACCTGATTGCGTACTCAGGCCCTGCCATTGAGGGGCCGCAGTATCGTTGGATGGACGTGCATCATTACCAAGCCAATAAAGGCAAGGCCGTTGCGCAGTTGAAAAAACAACTGGGGGCCAGCAAAGTTATTTGTTTTGGGGATGGTGATAACGATTTAAGTATGTTTGCTTGTGCTGATGAAAGTTACGCCCCCGCCAATGCGATAGACGAAATTAAACAAGTGGCCAGTGCGGTGATTGGGCATCACCATGAAGATGGCGTCGCGCATTTTCTTCGCGAACGTTTCTCGTTATAAACAAAAACGCCTGCAATGGCAGGCGTTATGATTAGCGGCGCGTATTAACTACTTCGCGGCAAAGGCTTTTTTAACAAAGTTAGGCAAGGCCGCGGCGGCTTTATGCACCTCAACGTTGTAATACTCGGTATCAAAGCCAGCCGCTGCCGCTGCAGCTTCGCGAAAACCGTTAAACTCACCGCTTTTCTTCGCCAAGGTACAGGTCCACCAACCAGAGGGATAAACCATTTGCGGGAAGTTCAGTGTTTGTAAACTGGCAAAACCCGCATCGCTCATCGCTTGACGCATCGCGGTTAATAACGGCATATGAATAAGTGGCGATTCACTTTGTTGCACTAAGATACCGTCACTGGCTAACGCCGCTAAGCAGCTGGCATAAAAAGCGCGGTTGAATAAACCTTCGCCCGGGCCAATCGGATCGGTAGAATCAACAATAATCACATCAATGGAGCCGGCGGCCGCTTCACGCATAAATTTAATGCCGTCTTCAAATTTCAGCGTGGCGCGTGGGTCATTGTTTGAGGCACACAGCTCAGGGAAATATTTTTCCGCCATGCGGGTGACTTGCTCGTCGATATCAATTTGCGTAACGCGTTCAACACCTGGGTGTTTTAATACTTCGCGTAAAGTGCCGCAGTCACCGCCACCAATAATCACCACATTTTTTGGGTTAGGATGCGTGAAAAGTACAGGGTGACTCAGCATTTCGTGATATAAGAAGTTATCACGGCTACTGAGCATGATAACGTCATCAATTACCATTAAATTACCAAAATGCGTGGTTTCGTACATGGCAATTTTCTGAAATGGTGACTGCACTTCGTCTAATTTCTTGGTAATCGCTAGACCAAACACACTACCACTGTCGGCAAACACCTCAGTAAGCCACTTTTTGTCATTAATTACTGACATAATTTCCCCCTGCATCGTATAAGGGGCGTATTTTGCCTGTGTTACAGGCCACATACAAATTTTTTGGGCAATTTTGCTGCACCAACCCGTTATAGGCTTTAAACTATAGCAGTTAATTTTTTTGAGGAAGCACAATGTCAGCTTGGGGTTTTGAAAAAGCGCGATCGATTTATAACGTGGCAGTCTGGAGTGAAGGCTATTTTGACGTCAATCAGGACGGTGATCTTATTGCCTATCCCGACCAAGATCACAGTAAAAACGGGATCAGCTTTCCCGAGCTTACGCAGCGTTTCAAAGAAGAAGGCTTAACCTTACCGGTTTTAGTTCGCTTTACCGATATTTTGCAGCACCGGGTTGATACGTTAATTAAGTCGTTTCAACTCGCCAAAGCAGAAAAAGAATATCAAGGGCAATACACTGCCGTTTACCCCATTAAGGTAAACCAGCAGTTCTCTGTAGTAAAACGTTTAATTAGCCACGACAGCGGCAAGGTCGGCTTAGAAGCCGGTAGTAAGCCTGAATTAATGGCGATCTTGGGTGTGACTGAACAACCGCTGCAAATCGTTTGTAATGGTTATAAAGACAGCGAATTTTTACGCTTAGCCACCATCGGACAAATGATGGGCCACACGGTGTATGTGGTGGTAGAAAAACTGTCTGAGCTTAAAACGCTGATCCGCGAAATTGATAACTTAGGCGCAGCACCGCGAATTGGTATTCGTATTCGCTTAAACTCGGTAGGTAAAGGCAAATGGCAAAACACCGGTGGTGAAAAGGGCAAGTTTGGCTTAACCGCTACTCAAGTATTGCAAGCGATCGACGTACTGCGTGCAGCAAACAAGCTCGACCTGCTGCAATTAGTGCATTTTCATATCGGCTCACAAATTGCCAATATCCGTGATATTCACAACGCTATACGTGAATGTGCCCGTCACTATGCAGAATTACGCACCCTTGGCGTGCCTATCACCACGGTTGATGTGGGTGGTGGCTTAGGTGTCGACTATGAAGGGTCGAAATCGCGCTCAGCCTGCTCGATGAACTACACCATGATGGAATATGCGCGTAACGTGGTAAACGGCTTAAAAGAAGTCTGTGACGAGTACGACTTACCGCACCCGAACATCATTACCGAATCGGGCCGCGCCATGACCGCGCACCATGCGGTATTGGTTACGGATGCGATTGATATTGAACGCGCACCGGGTTTAGTCAATTTACCTGAGCCCAGCGAAGATTCACCCACGGTGATCTTAGGTTTGTGGGAAGCTTATCAAAGCGTCACGCCACGTTCAGCAATTGAAGCCTATCACGATGCGATCCACTACTTCACTGACGCTCATGCCCAGTATGTGCACGGTTTATTAACGCTGCAAGATTGGTCGTTATTAGAGCAAATTTACTTCGCTACCATTAACAAAGTGCGCGCGAACTTAGATTTATCGGCGCGTTCGCATCGCAGTATTCATGACGAGCTAAACGAAAAGCTGGCCGATAAGCTGTTCGTTAACTTCTCATTGTTCCAATCAATGCCAGATGCTTGGGGTATCGACCAACTATTCCCAGTAATGCCACTCGAGCGGATGAACGAACCACTGAATCACCGCGCTATTATTCAAGATATTACCTGTGACTCAGACGGTATGCTGAAAAGCTATGCCGATGGTAACGGTATTGAATCAAGCTTACCGCTGCCAGAATATAGCGATGATAAGCAGTATTTACTTGGCATGTTTATGGTGGGTGCTTACCAAGAAATCTTAGGTGACTTACACAACTTGTTTGGTGACACCGATTCAGTGCACGTTGAACTGACGGATGATGGCAGCTACAAGCTAACCAACATTATCAAAGGCGACACCGTAGCCGATGTATTACGCTATGTGCAGTTTGATGCGAAGAAGCTGATTGCCTCTTACACTAAACAGCTGGCGAAACTTGAAATGGAAAGTGAACGTAAAGATGAACTGCTGGATGAATTAAAAGCCGGCGTTTATGGTTATACCTATTTCGAAGATTAAGCTAGAATAGCAACTGATCGGACGAGTAACGCAGCTTATTAGCGCGTTACTCGTCTTACATTTATTTCCTGTTGCCGCCTCGGCAACACTAAATAATCAGGTGCGTTATGTTGGCGTTTTTACCCAAACCCCTTGTCGGTGTGCTCTCCATCCTACTCTATACCCTTAATACCTTATTCTGGTTTGTCCCTGTTTTGTTACTGGCTATCCTGAAGTTGCTGCCAATACCACTTTGGCAAAGCGGCCTCACTTATCTGCTGGATGCCTGTGCCGTATGTTGGATCAGCGTGAACAACTTCACCACGGCATTATTCACCCGTATTCGTTGGCATGTTCAAGGCATCGAGCAACTGTCGCGTAAAGAGTGGTATTTGATTATAGCCAACCACCAATCTTGGGCAGATATCTTGGTATTACAGAAAATTTTTAATCGCAAAATTCCGTTTATTAAATTTTTTCTGAAAAAAGAACTGCTGTATGTGCCGTTTCTGGGCATTTGTTGGTGGGCGCTCGATTTCCCTTTTATGAAACGTTACAGCAAAAGTTTTTTACAGAAAAACCCGCACTTGCAGGGTAAAGACATCGAAACCACACGCAAAGCCTGTGAAAAATTCCGCTATAAGCCGGTCTCGATTATGAATTTTGTTGAAGGCACCCGCTTTACCAAGGCGAAGCACCAACAGCAGCAATCGCCATTTGCGCATTTACTAAAACCCAAAGCCGGCGGTACCGCCTTTGTGCTTGGCGCCATGGGCCAACAACTGCATAAGCTGCTAGATGTGACCATTTATTATCCGCAAGGGATCCCAACATTTTGGGATTACATCTCAGGCAAAGTTCATGCTATAACAGTAAAGGTGCAGGTGTTGCCCATTACAGAAGATTTGATAGGCGACTACAATGATTCTGCTTACAAAGCACATTTTCAGCAATATATTAATCAGTTGTGGTTAAATAAAGATCAACAACTGGCCGAGCTAGATAAAAACAGCCAGTAAACAAGGAGTGGACGATGTTAAGCATATTGCCAGGGTTTCTGTTATTGCCGATAAGTTTTAGCTTATTTGCGCTTAATTTGGCATTTTGGGGCATCGTCGTCACCCCGCTGGGTTTATTAAAACTACTGATACCTAACGCTGCCGCCCACCGCTTGATTGCTAAGCTGGGTCGCTTTTGCTATCGCGGTTGGACACGAGTTAATACGGGTCTGATTAATCTCTTTAACGATGTCGATTGGCAAATTAGCGGTGAGCAGCAACTGGATAAAGAAAGCTGGTATTTGCTGATCGCCAATCATAAAAGTTGGTTAGATATTCCGGTGGTCAGTGCTTTTGCCGCCAAACTGATCCCCGAACCCAAGTTCTTTTTAAAAGACCAATTAAAATGGGTGCCCTTTTTAGGCACCGGTTGCTGGGCCTTGGATATGCCTTATATGAAGCGCTACAGCGCAGCGACCTTGGCAAAACGGCCTGAATTAAAAGGCAAAGACATCGAAACAACACGTAAATCTTGCGCCAAGTTTCGCCATGCCCCCACCACTATTATCAATTTTGTTGAAGGTAGCCGATGTACCGAGCAAAAACAAAAATTGCGGCGCAGCCCTTTTAGCCATTTATTACCCCCGAAAGCCGGCGGTATTGCCTTTACCCTGGCCAGCATGGGCGAGCAGTTTAACGCCATCTTAGATATCACGCTTATTTACCCTGACAATCAGCAAAATATTGCGCTTGATATGTTGATGGGCCGTTTAAAACGCGTGGTGATCAAAGCCGAGATTTTAGCCGTTGATCAACACGTCATGGGTGATTACTTTAACGATGCGGTATTTCGCGAGAATTTTCAGCAATGGCTGAATCAGCGTTGGCAGTTAAAAGATCAATACATTAGCGCCTATTATCAGCAGCAACAAAGCGATACGTTTAAACAACCTATCCGCTGTTAATCTTCAGCAACATGGCCGTAAGCTGGCCTGTTGCTTAGAAACCGCTGGCCATCATTGGCTTGGCCGTTAAACAGCGGGGTTTAAACTGGCTTGCAGTAATAAATTACGTGGGGTCAGCTGATAATCACAAAAGGCTTGCACGCTTACCTGATAACCGTGTTGTTGCAAGTACAAGGCTCTATCAAGCACCAAATACAGCTCTAATGGCCGCCGAAACAGGTGCCGAACGGCATCTAACCGCTGTACCAACAGATAACGCGCCTCGCCAGCCGCTAAATAACTCGGCCAGTCTGTAACTGCAGGTGCAGTTAAATGCTGTAAACTGGCCGCCATCTTGGCAAACGCAGCAAAATCGCCACTAAACCACTGCTTGGGTAACGAAGGTAACGGTTGATATGCCCGCTGCCCCGTATGCAAAGCGCGCCATTCATCATAGGCCAAACGCCATGTCACTTCGGTTTGCCGCAAACGACTGACCCGCTCACCCGCTGTAACTTGCCCTTGCACCGCCAGTTTTAAATCTTGCCGACTTAGCGCTAACGCATCGGCTTGTGCCTGTTTAGATAACGGCTGATAGTCTGAGCTGCTAATTAAATGATAGCAACAGGGGGCAACTTGTAACTGTTGGCAGCGATGGGCTACCGCCACCGTGAGTAATTGCAGATGGAGTTGACCGCAAGCATGCAAGGCCAGCACTTGTTGCTCGGCATGCACTGCCGCCGCCCCCGCAGCAGTTAGCACATCCGCCTGAATAAACTGCTGTGAAATCTTATGCTGTGAAGCTAAAGCACTGCCCGCCTCACATAAGCTTGGCTGCCATTCGATACTCGTCACGGTGCGGCTAGATTGTGCGGCAAACAGCCGGCCTAAATGGCCTTTACCGGCGCACCATTCCAGCACCGGCAACGCTTGCTCAGGAATAAACTGACAAAACTGCTGAATTTGCGTGAGCTTACGACCATGAATGCCATTCGTTAACCAAAACGGCCAAGGCGAATTGTCGGCGGTTTTGTTGGCAGTCAACCACAAAGGCAAAGTCATTAACTCAGGAAAATACTCGGCAAAACAGCGGCGTTGTTGCTGCGGATCCTGATCTAGCACCGCGAGCTCACTGGCGCCAAGTTGCGACAGTTGTGCGTTCAAGGCTGGCGAGAAGCGTAATGTCAGGCAGTCCATCGGTGAGAACTGCCAATACTGGCGATAGCGCTGCAATACACTGCTGAGCTGCTGAAACAACTCAGACAGCGCACTGCCCTGCAGCGGTGCGTTCGACATTAATACAACAGGGCGTATAAACGACGACGATATTGGCTGGCCAACGGATCACCTTTCGGCAAGGCAGCCAAAATATCTAAATACAATTTTTTGCTCTGACCAAAGTTTAAATCTTGCTGCAAAATTTTCAGTAACAGCGCTAGCGCTTCTTCTGAACGTAATACCGCCTGATATTGCACCGCTAATTGTTCAATTACCTGCTTATCTTCCGGCGCCGCCGCTAACTTTGCTTCTAAGGCCTGAATTTCTGGCGTATTGGTGGCTTGCTGAGCTAATTCTAATTTGGCTAACACCGTTTTGTACAAGGCGTCTTGATCCGCTAAACGCACTTCCGCTAACAGTTTTTCAGCCTGCGTCAGCTGACCTAAGCTAATGGCACAATCTGCTAACCAAATTTTGATCTCTACACGCTCCGGCGCCAGCGTTAAGGCCTCGGCGAGTAACGGATAAGCGGCGTTCATCTGCCCAGCTTCTAATTGTCGCTGCGCTTTCGCTAGCAAGTCATCTTCCGGCTTGGGTAAGTAAGCTGCCAAGCGTTGTAAAATTTGTTGTTCGGTTGCGACACCGGCAAAACCATCAACCGGTTGGCCTTCTTTAATAAACATAACGGTGGGCAGCGATTGCACACCAAATTGCATGGCTAAATCTTGCTCAGCATCGCAATCCACTTTCGCCAAACACAGCTGCTTGGGATATTGCTGCACTATTTTGGTTAGAGTGGCAGAAAGTTGCTGGCAGCCGGTACTGCGAGCCGACCAGAATTGAAAAATAACTAACTGCTGCATCGAGCGATCGAGGATCTCCCGCGCATTCATCATGCTGACGTCAACAATAGGGTTTTGCATTAGCGGTAAATCCTGTAACAAAAGTCTTAGTTGATACTATGGTGGCACCGCCGTCCTTTTTAAAGCAGTAAAGATGGCTAAAAAGTGAAAAAGACATCGACATTGCCAAGCAGTTGCCGTAAATTAATTAAGCGCACAAAAAACGCCAGCAGAGCCATAAAGATAGCGCAAGAAACGTAGCGAAAAGCTTACGATTCAAAACAGACCAGCCCACGTAGCACCACTGACAATCCGGTAACGGAATGTCGGCAGTTTTTGGTATTTAACGCCTTACAACTGCTTTTACCTCAGCAACTGATGAGATACTACATTATGACAAGCCAATCCAAACAAGCCGAGATGTTATCGGGCGCAGCTATGGTGATCCGCGCGCTGGCCGATGAAGGGGTAGAATACGTCTATGGCTATCCCGGTGGCGCTGTGCTGCATATTTATGATGCGCTGTTTCAACAAACTCAAGTAAAACATGTGCTGGTACGCCATGAACAAGCCGCCACGCATATGGCCGATGCTTATGCTCGTGCTACCGGTAAAGCCGGTGTGGTGCTCGTGACTTCAGGTCCGGGTGCCACTAATGCCGTCACCGGAATTGCCACCGCCTATATGGACTCGATCCCGATGGTGGTGCTCACCGGCCAAGTGATGAGCCATTTAATAGGCGAAGATGCCTTCCAAGAAACCGATATGCTCGGTATTTCCCGGCCGATCGTCAAACATAATATGTCGGTGCGCCGCCCCGAAGATATTCCGGCACTAATTAAAAAAGCCTTCTATATCGCCCAAAGCGGCCGCCCAGGCCCAGTAGTGCTCGATATCCCGAAGGATATGACGATCCCCAGCCAAACCTTTGCTTATGATTACCCAAGCGAAGTGAAGCTGCGTTCATACCAGCCAAAATTAAAAGGCCATAGCGGCCAGATTAAAAAAGCCGTTACCGCGTTATTAGCCGCGAAAAGACCGATCATTTATGCTGGCGGCGGGGTCATAATGGGCCACGCATCAAGTGAACTGACTGAACTGGCGCAGCTATTAAATGTCCCCGTAACTAACACCTTGATGGGCTTAGGGGCTTATCCGGGTGAAGATAAGCAATTTGTAGGCATGCTGGGGATGCACGGCAGTTACGAAGCCAACCAAACCATGCACCACGCCGATGTTATTCTAGCCGTTGGTGCGCGCTTTGATGATCGGGTGACCAACAACACCAAAAAATTCTGCCCAGATGCCACGATTATTCATATTGATGTCGACCCGGCCAGTATTTCTAAAACGGTGAATGCGCATATTCCAATCGTTGGTTTAGTGCAGCCGGTGCTAGAAGAAATGCTTGGCCTGGTAAAGCAGAAAAAGAAAAAACTGGACGAAACCGCACTGGCCAGTTGGTGGCAACAAATTAATGCTTGGCGTGCCGTGCACGGCGGTCGTTATGACACCACCACCTCGCAAATCAAGCCACAGCAGGTCATTGAAATGGTCAGCAAAATTACCAAAGGCAATGCCTTTGTCTGTAGTGATGTTGGCCAGCATCAAATGTTCGCGGCACAGTATTACAAGTTTAACAAACCGAATCGTTGGATTAACTCAGGCGGCCTTGGCACCATGGGCTTTGGTTTACCGGCGGCAATGGGCATTAAGCTGAATTTTCCTGACGATGATGTGGTGTGTGTTACCGGTGAAGGCTCTATTCAGATGAATATTCAGGAGCTATCAACCTGTAAACAGTACGGGCTGGGTGTAAAAATCATCAACCTGAATAATGGCTATCTAGGCATGGTGAAGCAGTGGCAAGATATGAACTATGAATCGCGCTATGCCAGTTCCTATATGGATTCATTACCTGATTTTATTAAGTTAGCCGAAGCCTACGGCCATGTCGGTATTCGCGTGACGAAACCAGAAGAACTTGAGCCGGCCCTAGAGCGTGCTTTTGCCCTCAAAGATCAGTTGGTGTTTTTAGATATTCATATCGATCCGAAAGAGCATGTTTACCCGATGCAAATTCCAGGCGGTGCCATGAATGAGTTATTTTTAAGTAAGACAGAGAGGACTTAACCATGCGACATATTATTTCTGTTTTACTCGAAAACGAATCGGGTGCTTTAGCGCGTCTTGTCGGTTTGTTTGCTCAGCGCGGTTACAACATTGATTCGCTTACCGTAGCACCAACGGAAGACGCCACGCTTTCGCGTTTAACCTTGGTGACGCACGGTAATGATCAAGTGATTGAACAAATTACTAAGCAGCTGCATAAACTAATTGAAGTAGTGAAATTGACTGATCTAAGCGAGTCCGCGCACATTGAACGCGAATTGATGCTGGTAAAAGTGAAAGCCGCCGGCAACCAACGCGACGAAGTAAAACGCTGTGCGGATATCTTCCGCGGCCAAATTGTTGATGTGTCTGCCAATACCTATACCGTGCAATTGGTCGGTACCAGCGACAAACTGGATGCGTTTATTCAGGCGTTAGCCGGTTCGCAGATCTTGGAAGTGGTGCGTAGCGGTGTGTCGGGTATTTCACGCGGTGAAAAAACCTTAGCGATGTAACGTGCACTAAGCCTACAGAGCGGCGACCTAGGTCGCCGTTTTCTTTGGCTGATGACGGCCATACACCCACTGAAACAGCGGCGAAGCCATCAAAGTGGTGACAATAGCCATTACCACCATAATCGAAAATAGCCCTTGCTGAATAATGCCGTAATTCAACGCGATATTAATAATAATCAGCTCCATTAGCCCACGCGCATTCATTAAGGCGCCCACTGCTAAAGCGGTTGGATTATCCGCACCGTTCCAACGAGCCGCGGCCCAACAGGCGGCAAACTTAGCTAAAATTGAGCACACTAAAATAATGAGTGTAATCAGCAACAAATTACCGCTGCCTAAAACATCTAACCGGGTATTTAAGCCCGAATAGGTAAAAAACATCGGCAACAATAACAAAATGGTAAGGCGCTCTAATCGCTTGCGTAGTAATTCGGCCATCAGGCCGCGCGGAATGGCAATACCCAATAAGAACCCGCCAAATACCGCATGCAAGCCCACCCAATCCATACTCCACGCCGATAGTACGAACAACAGCATTATAAATACAAAAGGTGGCCACTGTAATTGTTGCTGCTGCGCCACCCGATCTGCCAAAGGTTGTAACCACCCCCGCACCTTCGTTAGCATCAATAAGGCATATAAACCGCCCCCCACTAAAGCGGTTAACAGTACACTGATGCCACCGCCAAAACTGGCCAATACCAAGGCTAAAATTAACCAGGCCGCAGCATCATCTATCGCACCCGCGGCCAAAGCCATTGTGCCCAGTGGCGTATTAGCAAGGCCGCGCTCATAAATAATACGGGCCAGCATCGGAAAGGCGGTAATCGCAATGGCAGCACCTAAAAAGAGCGCAGCATTAAAATAGCTGATACCGGGCGCAAATAAGCCTGGCTGCTCTAACAGCCACAAGCAGAGTAAAGCCGCCACAATAAAGGGTACCAGCATACCAGCCAGCGACACTGAAATGGCACTGCGGGCATGTTGTTTAAAAAGACGCGTATTAAATTCTAAGCCCACTAAAAACATATAAAGGCCGACACCTAATTGCGCGCCAAAATACAACCAACTGCGTGTTTCAGGGATAAAAATACTTTGTTGAAACGCGGGCAAAAACCAACCAAACAAAGAAGGGCCGAGCGCCACACCGGCAATCATCTCGCCAACGACTTTCGGTTGCCCAACAAACCTAGCCAGCCGACCAAATAACTGAGCCGCCATTAAAATCAGGGCTAACTGCGCAACAAACAACAAGATTAACTGCCAAAGAGACACCCTTAACTCCTAATAACCATATTTAACTGAGCAAGCCGAGATACCAACACAAGAACAATACGGCAAAACCAAACAAATAACTCAGTCCTAGCCAACTTAATAGGGTTAACCCTTTCGATAATGGCGGCATATCTGCGCCACGCAGTAAACTAAAATTCAGCCAAGCAAAAACGGGAGTAGTTAAAAACGCTAAGGTCATCGCAAAAGTCAGCATCGGGCCGAGCGCCGAGCGGAAAAACAAGATCACCGCCATACCGCACAGTGCCTGCACAATCAGCCAACTGCTTAAACTCAGTCGATTATCTACTTTTTGCCAACCCAGTAGATAAAACGATTTATTCAGGGTGCGAGCATACCCATCAAGAACCGTGATGGTGGTGCCAAACATACATAAAAAGGCAATCAGCGACACTAACGGCTTTGACCATTCGCCAATGGTAGCGCCATACATATCGACCAATTGTTGGGCAAAGGCAGCACCGGCTAGGGCAATCGGTTGCGCCGTGCCGTATTGCACTAAAGCCCCTAAGGCTACAAAAACCAGTGCCAAACCTGCGGTTAACCAATAACCGAGGTTAAAATCGAACAGGCCCTGAGCGCGCGTTACCGGTTGTCGCCGCTGTTTCGCGGTTAGCCACAATGAGCTAATCGCCGAAATTTCAATCGGTGCAGGCATCCACCCCATTAACGCCACTAAAAAGCCCAGCATCACTAATTGCCAAGGGGATTGCCCAACATAATCAGCGGGCGCTGACGCACCGTTTTTAGCCGCAATAATAGCCGCGGTTACGGTGGTGAGGGTTAAGAGCAACATAATCACTTTCGCGACGCTGTCTAGCGCCTGATAATGCCCCAGCAACAAGATCAGTAAGCAAGCCAATAAGATTAAGCAACACAACAGGGTTAAAGACCAGTTGCCAGGCAGTGCATATTGCAACAAGGCTGCTGTTAAAATTAGCACTGCCGCGGTATTAACCACCGCCGCGACGACATTTAACACAACAAAACTGTAAAAGTAGCCTTTACCCTTGCGTTGATAGCCTTCAAGCAGGGTTTCGTTTTGTTCTAAGGTGTATTGCACACCAAACCGAAAAAACGGGTACTTAAGAATATTGACCAATAAAATTAACCATAACAACTGCCAGCCGAATAAAGCCCCTGCTTGCGTTGATGCCACCAAATGAGAGCCACCAATCGCGGCTGTGGCCATTAAAACACCAGGCCCCAATGTTTGCAGGCGGGTGCGCCAGCCAGAGAAAACTTCGTGCATAATACGACTTGTTGATTGTTATTTGATGCTCGCTAGCTTAGCCTAAGCATCACAGTGATGCACTGCTTTTACCGCGAACAGAGGCTTGGAACATGCAAGAAAGCGATTTAACCGATCAGGCAACCCTACTTGAAGTACTCGAAAACCAATTAGCCGATAATTACCCAACAGAAGTGATGGCGACCTTAATGCGTTTACGTATGACAGGCCACAGTCGTGAGGCGGCTATGGAGTTAATGGCCTGCGCGCTAGCCCCAGAAATGTTTGCCGTGGTTGAACAGCAACAAAACTTTAATTTAGAACGCTATACCGCGCATTTAGCGTTGTTACCTGCAACCCCTTGGTTAGATGAGGAGTAAGCTATGACAGAACCGCTTATTAAGCATCTCGCATCAGAGCAACGCTTTACGCTCACCTTGGCGGATGCCAGTGCGCAGCTAGATTATCACGTGAATGGCAAGGTGATTAATTTTCACCATACCTTCGTGCCTCCGGCGTTTCGCGGTAAGGGTTTAGCAGAAAAATTGGTGCGCCATGCGCTGCAGTGGGCGCAAACAGAAGGTTATGACATTCAAGCAAGCTGCTCTTACGTGCAGCGTTTTCTCTAATAAAAAAGCCAGGTGACATCACCTGGCTTTTTCTATTTACTGATGCGGCTTATAGCTTCATGTCGATAATCGGCAATTGCAATTTTTCTAACTCAGGCTTGAGCTTATCTGCTTCACCCACTACCACAATCACCATCTCTTCTGGTGATAAATAACGGCTGGCTAACGCATTTAGTTGCGCTTGCGTGCTTTGCTGTAAGATCTGATTACGCTGCTGAGTAAACTCCGCACCGACGTTAAATTCTAACATCTGCGCCATAAAACCTAACTTGGCATTCGGTGTTTCATAACGTAACGCTTCAGATTGGTTTACCGCACTGCGCATAAAGGCTAACTCTTCAGCAGTAATACCCTTTTGTTGGTAATTGTTAAGCTCTTTTAAGAACTCTTCAATCGACTCACGCGTGACATCAGCCCGCACTGCGGCACTGGCCGAAAACATGCCGACTTGTTTATCACCACCAAAACCACTGCGCGCGCCATAGGTATAGCCTTTATCTTCACGTAAGTTAAGGTTGATACGGCTGTTAAAGTTGCCACCTAAGGTAAAGTTCATCAAACCCGCTTGATAGAACTCACCGGTCAGATCACGCGGCATAGCACGGCGCACAATACGGATCTCGGATTGTGGTGATTGGTCTTTATGCACTAAGTAAATCGCGCCTGTCTGTACCTTAGGTGCAGGCAGTGCCAAGTTTAACTCAGGTGCTTTACCTTGCCACTGTGGTGCCATATTCGCTAACAACGGCAGTAGTTCGGCTTGAGGTAAATCCGATACCGCCACTAACTGCGCGCCAGCAGGTTTAACAAAGGTTTGATAGAAACTATTAATCTGCTCTAAGGTCATCGTCGCTAAGGTTTGTTCGTTACCCATGCTTGGCTGACCGGCAATGGTGTCACCGAACATCAACTGGCTTACCGCTCGCTCGGCCAAGTAACTGGCATTTTTCTGTGCTTGCGCCAGTGATTGTAAACGTTGTTGTTTTAAACGATTAAAGTCTTCAGCTGAAAAAGCTGGGTTTAATAGTTTTTCCTGCACTAACTGCAAAGTTTGCGGTAAGTTACTGGTTAAACTGCTGACAAACACATTTAAATCGCGGTCATCGGCACTGATTGACACCGAACTGCCGAGTAATTCCAGCGCCATGCTCATTTGCTCGGTGCTGTAATTTTTAGTGCTCTCGTTCAGTAAGGACGCCATCATCGAGGCGACACCCGCTTGTTCTACGCTGTTAGCATAGCTACCGGCTGGGATCCGCAACAATAACGACGTAGTCGGTGTTTCTTCGCTAATTGACGCCAATACTTTGATGCCATTGGCTAACTCGCTGGTCCATGTAGCAGGTAAGGTGATCGCAGGGTTAGCACCGGCTTTAGGTACGGCTGTACGATCAAAGGTATGACTCGCTACACGTGTCGGTAAACTCTCAGACGCTGTGGCTTCAGCAGGGTCGAAAGTGCGCGGTGTGAAGTTATCTGGCGCTGCAATCATATCGGCCTTACCACGTGGCACCACACTACTAATCACTGCAGGTTTATTCTGCACATATTGCTGATATACCCGCATAACATCTTCTGCGGTGACTTCAGCATATGCTGCTAACAAGGTTGCAATACGGTCAGGATCACCGTAAAAGGTTTCATTGTAAGCCAACTGGCTCACTTTACCGGCCACGCTTTGTAAACCAAAAATGCTGCGCGCTTCCACTCGCGCTTTTGCCCGAGCTAAATCTTCAGGTTTAACGCCGCGCTCAGCCACTTGTTGCAAATTTTGCCGTAACAGTTGCTCTAACTCAGCTAAGTTTTTACCTGACGCTGGGTGAGGTAATGCTGTTAGGTTAAAGGTACAGGCTAATTCTTGACAGCGATGGCCTGCACCGGCTTGCACCGCAATTTGTGGCCGTACTAAGCTTTGATATAACAAAGAGTTGTTACCGCTTCCTAGAATATCACCTAAGATATTCAGCGCAGGTTCGTCTGGATGACCGGCATATACCGTCGGGAATGTCATGCTAAGTAACGGCAAGTGCACGTTATCTTCCATCGAGATATAGCGATCGGCGGTTAATACTGCTGGGGCTTTTGCCATCTTTTCAACAGCAGGGCCTGCAGGAATAGTAGCAAAATACTTTTGCACTAAGGGTAGTACATCTTCCGCTTTTACCGCACCACCGATAGTCAGAGTGGCATTATTCGGGCCATACCAACGTAAGAAGAAATCTTTTAACGCCGGCATATTGGCGCGATTTAAGTCATCCATATGGCCAATAACCGGCCAAGAGTACGGGTGACCATAAGGATACAGTGCTTGCGATAACTGCTCCCAATAACGGCCATAAGGCTGGTTATCTACCCGCTGCCCGCGCTCGTTTTTTACTGTCGATAATTGAATATCAAACTTTTCTTGCGTCACCGCATCCAGAAAATACCCCATGCGATCCGATTCTAACCACAGCATTTTTTCTAACTGGTTAACCGGTACCGTTTGGAAATAATTGGTGCGATCGCTGTTCGTGGTGCCGTTTAGCGTACCGCCAGCTTCAGTAACATATTTAAAATGCATTTCCGGGCCAACGTTTTCTGAGCCCTGAAACATCATATGTTCAAAAAAGTGCGCAAAACCTGACTTACCTAACTCTTCACGCGCCGAACCAACATGGTAAGTTACATCAACATGCACCAATGGATCAGACTGATCTTCATGCACAATAACCGTTAAGCCATTGGCTAATTGGTATTTTTTATAGGGTAAATTTAATTCACCCGCTTGCTGTTGGCCTTCGGCCACTAGGGTAACACCCTCAGGTAAAGATTTAACCGATGTGGTGTTAGTACAGCCAGCTACACCGAGGGCAACCAGTAAGGCGAGACTTAAAGTAGATAATTTCAAAGCAGGCTCCGCTAATAAAAAAGGATTTACGCCTAGATTAAAACAGCTGTAGCCATTAATGAAAACCTTACAGATGTAACAAAATATAACACGCCAGCACCACCGGCCTTAACAAATACCACCGTAACCAGTTGGTTTAAATCAATAAATTATTTAACCGCGCGTTGAAATGCATTTTACACCCTGATAGCGCTCGACCAAGACCCTAAAAATTACGTTAGTTAACGTTAAGCGCGCCAGGCAAACACGATGAGGGCGCAGCGTCATCACGCTCTAGCGAGCGGCTCACTCAACCAAACCGACTTTATTCAGCCTACTTACGGCACTGCTCAAGCTGTTGAATTTGCAGTTGCAAAGCACGCGCCTGTTCACGCAGTAACACCAATTCATCATCGGATAAGGCAACCTGACAACGTAAAGCCGGCATCACATTGACCACTTGTTGCTCTAATGCTCGACCAAAAGGCGTGAGCACCACTTTTTTTGCGCGCTCATCAGCGGGATCGCTTTGCCGCTGCAAAATGGCTTTTTGCTCTAACTTTTTAACCAGTGGCGTTAAAGTGCCCGAATCAAATAACGTCTGCTGCCCTAGTTGCCCCAAACTAATATTGTCTTGCTGCCATAAGGCGAGTAACACCACATACTGCGGGTAGGTCAAATCAAACGGCTGCAATAAGGGCCGATACAAACGCATCATGGCGTTATTGGCGCTGTATAACGCAAAACACACTTGCTGCGCTAAAGGTAAGGTTTTCTCTGTCATACCGCTGGTCTCATTTCGCCTTGCATGCTGCCTAGTATACGCTGAATCTCAGCCGCATAAAAATATTTCACGCAATTATATTGCGCACAAGATAAATTGACGTTAGTATCTGTCCGTCCGGTGCTTAATCCGGTTTACTTACTCACCAATTGGAGCGACACATGGAAATATTATATAAAGCCGTTGTTACCGCAACCGGTGGCCGTGATGGTCAAGTTAACTCAGATGATAATTTATTGAGCAGCAAATTATCTGCGCCAAAAGCCTTGGGGGGTAAAGGTGATGCAACTAACCCTGAGCAATTATTTGCCGCCGGTTATGCCGCCTGTTTTATTGGCGCTTTAAAATTTGTTGCTGGCCAGCAAAAACTTGCCTTACCTGCAGACAGCACCATTCGTGGCGAAGTAGGCATTGGTAAAATCGAAGGAGGTTTTGGTTTAGATGTTGATTTATTTATTAACTTACCGGGTTTAGCCGCAGACCAAGCCGAGCAGTTAGTCGCCGCAGCGCACCAAGTTTGCCCATACTCAAACGCTACTCGCGGTAATATTGAAGTACGCTTACACACTAGCGTTTAATAAAAAGCGTGCCGCTGCCACGGCACGTTTTTCCAAGTGGATCCTGTTTTCTTAAAACCACTCGGTATTAAGAAACGGGATCAGCGCTAGTGTTAAGGCTTGTTGATAGACTTGGCTGCGACTTAATCGGTTTTGGGTTAATAAGCCAATTGCGCCACCCGCTTGTTTGATGTTTTGCGTACCAAATAAGGTATCCATTGCATCACCCAGCTCTAGCCCTTGCTCTATTTCGGCAAGTGCCGCCTTGGGTAACATTAAACTCGCAGAACGTGCCTTACCCACCTTGCCATTATGCTCAATTAACATCCACGCAAAGGTTAAATCGCCATCTAACCCAGCTTCAATCGACACATAGTAATCAGCAGCGATGGCTTGTTTTAAGGCCGTTAAACGGTTTTTAGCGCCGGCATAGGTTTCTTCACTGCTCATCGGCTGATCGGGTACACCCGATGGCACATTAAGCCCTGTTACTGTCAGTGCTTGTTCTGGAAAGTTAGCATTAAAACATTGCTGTACCGCATTAATTTTCGCCGGATTCGCCGACGCGACTGCTATGCTCCACATGTATTCTACTCTTCGTTTCATCAGAGGCTTAGCCTAACGCGAGCCACGCCGACTTGTAAACACAACGCCACCCTACCGACTAACGACGGGCTTAATACTTTACGTAAAAGCGTTAATAAAAGAGGGCGCTAGGCCAGATACAACAGGGTTAATGCTCAGAAAAGTTAAATAAAGCAGAAGTACTCACAGAAGATAAGTAGGCGGCGATGCAAAGCAATCAGTGCGAGGCGTTAGAAACAACAAGGGCGTAATCTTGTGAATTACGCCCTTTGCGGTTGTAGGAACCTTTGCCCTTTTTCGCCTTAACCACCCTAGTTTGAAACAACTTACTGGTCACTAAAGCTTTTAACGCATTATCACGGATCTCTCCGCGACCATGCTCGCTTGTCGCTGATTTACTCATAGTGGTACTCTCCTTTAAAAACCAACAAGAAAAACGTCCAAAGTGTCACTGCAGGCTTAGGCAGCAACCCAAGCTGTAAGTTCCCTACTATTCAACTCAAGCAAGAACCGCCACTATTCGCCTGCGGTTAAGAAAGTTTGATAACTCTGATTGTTGCTAACCAATTGATACTGATAACCCAGCTTATCTAAGTAACTGGCAATATCGCTATGCTCAGCCACTTCAAAACCGGCCAACACATCCCCCGTGGCGGCACCATGGTTACGATAATGGAATAAGCTGATATTCCAATCTTCGCCTAATGTGTTAAGAAAATTCATCAATGCGCCAGGATATTCAGGGAAGTTAAACTGATACACCTGCTCGGTAATGGCTCGTGGCGGCATACCGCCGACCATATGCCGTACATGCAGCTTGGCCAGCTCGTCATCAGAAAGATCTAAGTATTGATAACCGGCATCACTGAGTAATGTTTTTACGGTGGCTAGCTCTTGCTCACCGTGCCGCAGCTTGATGCCAACAAAGATATGCGCTTTACGATCACTGGCATAGCGGTAATTAAATTCGGTAATGGCTCGGCCGCCGAGAGTTTGGCAAAAGCGCCGAAAGCTGCCTTTTTCTTCTGGTATCGTCACGGCAAATACCGCTTCTTTTTTCTCACCAAGTTCACAGCGCTCAGATACATAGCGCAAAGTATCAAAATTTAAGTTAGCGCCACTGAGTACCGCTGCATAATGCTGGGGTTTTTCCAGCGTACTATTACTTAAACGTTGGCTGTATTTTTTCAGCCCGGCCAAAGCTAAAGCGCCAGCCGGTTCCGCCACCGCGCGTAAATCATCAAAAATATCTTTAATGGCCGCACACATTTCGTCACTGGTTACGGTGATCACTTCATCACAAAAGCGTTTAGCGACATTAAAGTTTTCCGTACCAATACGCTTTACGGCCACACCATCTGCGAATAAACCTACTCGCGCCAAAGTCACCGGCTCACCCGCGATCATAGCTGCTTTTAAGCACGCCGCATCTTCAGGCTCAACACCGATCACTTTAATATGTGGCTGAATAGCTTTGATATACACCGCCATCCCCGCCATCAAACCACCACCACCCACGGGAATAAACACGGCATTCAATTGATTATTTTGGCTTAATAACTCTTTTGCTACCGTACCCTGCCCAGCTATAACATCGGCATCATCAAACGGCGGAATATAAATAGCGCCTTCGTCTCTGGCTTTAGCAATCGCAAAACTGTTAGCTTCATCAAAGGCCGTGCCGTGCAGCACCACATTACCGCCCAAGGCTTTGACCGCCGCCACTTTGATTTCAGGCGTGGTAATTGGCATAACAATAGTGGCTTTTAAGCCGAGTTTACTGGCCGATAACGCCACACCCTGTGCGTGATTTCCGGCAGAGGCGCAGATCACGGCAGCAGTAGGATGCTGTTGTTTTACTTTATGTAGCTTATGAAAAGCCCCACGCACTTTAAAAGAGTAAACCGGCTGTTTATCTTCGCGCTTTAATAATACCTGATGCCCCAAGCGTTTACTGAGCTTGGCCATGTCATCTAACGGAGTTTCAACCGCAGCTTGATAAACCGGCGATAACAAAATCTCCCGCAGATACTGTTGCATCACTTCGGCATCCGTTTGCTCGGGGTGGACTGTTGCCAGATTATTCATTGTGACTCCATTGCTCTTACTATTTATATTATTAAACCAACCATCTGCGCAGCTAACACAACTGCACGTCACTAAACCCACCTTGCAGCCAGCTAATCAGCTAACGTTACACACCCACGCGCCCCACTAAACGTGCAGCTCGCTAAACGCTAATCAGGGCATCTCCAACACGGATGCTAGAGAGGAACCTACAAGGACCTATTCACAGCGTCCTTGCAAATGGTTAACTTGCGAAACTGCAAAACCAACCAGGTAGCTAGTAAATCACTAAGCAAGGCGTCTCCAGCATGGATGCTGGAGAGGAGCCTACAAGGACGTATCCACGGCGTCCTTGCGTGTGATTAACTAGCAAAACTGCACCTCATTGCACCACTTAATTACAATAGCCTTACTTAATTAATCTTCCAGCTTAGAAACATCGCGCACGGCGCCCTTATCGGCACTGCTTGCTAATAGCGCATAGGCTTTTAAGGCACTGCTTACCACACGCTGCCGATTTTCCGGCTTCCACGCCAGCTTACCTTTTGCCTGCATAGCCGCACGGCGCTCAGCCAACACCTGATCACTCACTGCAATACCAATTTTACGGTTAGGAATATCAATCTCCACCCGATCGCCTTCCTCAACCAGGGCAATCACCCCACCACTGGCCGCTTCTGGCGACACATGACCAATAGATAAACCCGAGGTACCGCCAGAGAAACGACCATCCGTAATCAAAGCACAGGCTTTACCTAAGCCCATCGATTTTAAATAACTGGTCGGATACAACATTTCTTGCATACCCGGGCCACCTTTCGGGCCTTCGTAGCGAATAATCACCGCATCACCGGCCACCACTTTGCCACCCAGAATGGCGGCAACCGCATCATCTTGGCTTTCAAAGATCCGAGCACGGCCAGTAAACACTAAGTTTTCTTTCTCTACGCCGGCGGTTTTAACGATACAACCATTAGGCGCTAAGTTGCCAAACAACACTGCTAAGCCGCCGTCTTGCGAGTAAGCATGCTCTTTACTGCGAATACAGCCATCAACCCGATCATCATCTAAACTGGGGTAACGGCAACTTTGCGAAAAGGCTTTAGTCGTGCGAATACCGGCTGGGCCGGCTAAATACATTTGTTTCGCTTCCGCATGCGCGGTAGAAGCAATATCCCACTGCGCTAATACATCGGCTAAATCTTTACCCGCCACATGCGGTACATTCGGATTAAGTAAACCGGCACGATTTAACTCTGCCAAAATAGCAATAACCCCACCGGCACGATGCACATCTTCCATATGGTATTTTTGAGTAGAAGGTGCCACCTTACAAAGGTGTGGCACGATGCGAGACAAACGATCAATATCCGCCATGCCAAAATCTACTTCGGCTTCAATGGCCGCAGCTAATAAATGCAAAACAGTATTGGTAGAACCGCCCATAGCTATATCCAGCATCATGGCGTTTTCAAAAGCCGATTTATTGGCGATATTACGCGGTAAAGCACTGGCATCATCTTGTTTATACCAGCGATTACACAATTCCATAATCCGGAAACCGGCTTGCACAAATAATTCTTTACGATCAGCGTGCGTAGCTAATAACGAACCATTACCCGGCTGACCTAAGCCTAAAGCTTCTACCAAGCAATTCATTGAATTCGCGGTAAACATACCCGAACAACTGCCACAGGTTGGGCAGGCACTGCGTTCAATTTCAGCGCTATCACTGTCGCTGACGTTGGGATCGGCCGCAGAGACCATGGCATCCACTAAATCCAATTTGATAATTTGATCAGATAACTTGGTTTTACCGGCTTCCATCGGCCCGCCAGACACAAAGATCACTGGAATATTTAAGCGCATGGCGGCCATTAACATGCCGGGCGTAATTTTATCGCAGTTCGAAATACACACCATGGCATCGGCACAGTGCGCGTTAATCATGTATTCAACAGAATCGGCGATTAGCTCACGCGAGGGTAAGCTGTACAACATGCCACCATGACCCATGGCAATACCGTCATCCACCGCTATGGTATTGAATTCTTTGGCAATACCGCCCGATTCTTCAATGCTGCTGGCAACCAATTTACCTAAATCGCGTAAATGCACATGGCCTGGTACAAATTCGACAAAAGAGTTCACTACCGCGACGATGGGCTTACCAAAATCGGTGTCTTTCACACCTGTTGCGCGCCATAATGCTCTGGCGCCAGCCATATTACGTCCTTCGGTAACGGTTGCAGATCTTAACTTTGGCATTGTTATCTTTCCTAAAAATAAACGTTAGGCGCGAAGCGCGGCGACAGCAGCAGACGCTAATTCCAACTGCTGCACATCATAAAGTTTAACTAATTGACTGGTGAGTAAAGCGATAGGCTTATCACTTTGTACTTGTAAGGTAATGCGCATACCTGCGCGATCGGTCAGCGGTTTTAATTCTAAACCTGCCAATTTGTAACCACGATAACGGGTAACCTGCAATAAGCGCTCAACAACCGTTGCCTCATTGCTGGTGGTGATAGTTAGGGTATGTTGCATTAGTTAGTCTCCGTCATCATATCTTGGTTAGCGGCACCTGGCGGAACTAATGGCCAGACATTCTCTGTTTCATCAATGCGTACGTGCAGTAAATAAGGACCTGGCCAGGTGAACATTGCCTCTAGCGCATCGGCGACTTCGTCTTTGCGGGTGATCGTATGGCCAGGGATAGCAAATGCAGCGGCTAAAGCGACAAAGTCAGGGTTATCGGATAAGTCGGTTTCGCTATAACGCTCATTAAAAAACAATTGCTGCCATTGCTTAACCATGCCCAAGCGCTGATTATCGATTAAGACAATTTTCACCGGTAAACGAAAACGCTTAATGGTGCCCAGCTCTTGCACATTCATCATAAAAGAGCCGTCGCCACTGACTGCTAAAACCGTATCTTGTGGTCGTGCTAACTTGGCACCTATGGCGGCCGGCAAACCAAAACCCATAGTCCCTAAACCACCACTGGAAAGATGATTGCGCGGGCTGTTAAAGCGCATATGTTGCGCCACCCACATTTGGTGCTGGCCTACATCACAACACACCACGCTGTTATCGGGCATGCGCTCGCTTAACTGTTTTAACAGCAAGGGCGCATAGATTTTTTCGCCGGGATGATCATAACGCCAGCCATGCTGCTGCTTTAATTGTTGGCAGTGAGCCAACCACGCATCGCACTGTGTCGGCGTAGTGATCGCCGGTAAGATTTGCTTCATATCACCCAGCAAGGCGCAATCGGCAAAACGTACTTTGTTAATTTCTGCCGGATCGATATCTAAATGGATCACTTTGGCATCGGGCGCAAATTTTTGTAAGTTGCCGGTTACACGGTCATCAAAACGTGCGCCTAAACACACTAATAAATCGCATTGCTGCACCGCTAAATTGGCCGCTTGCGTACCATGCATGCCCAGCATGCCTAAATAATGCACATTATCGCGCGCCACCGAGCCCATGCCTTTTAGCGTGGTCACGGATGGCATCACGCTTTCTGCTAAAAAGGCCTGTAAATGCGCTAAGGCATCAGCCATATGCACACCCCCGCCGATATAAGCCATAGGCTTGCTTGCGGCACTGATCAATTGACGGGCGGCTGCGGTATTCGCTAAAGAGGTGTTAACACGTTGACTTGGCGGGGTAATCCACTCTGGTTCAGCAACCGGTGCTAATTGCACATCTTTTGGGATATCGACTAGCACAGGGCCTGGCCGACCACTGCGAGCTAAGGTAAAGGCTTGTTGTAAGATCGAAGCCAGCTCGTTGACATTACGCACCATAAAGCTGTGCTTGGTGACACTTAAGCTTAAACCTAACACATCAATTTCCTGAAAGGCATCCGAGCCCATTACGGCTTGTGATACCTGACCGGTGATCGCTACCAAGGGTACAGAATCTAATAACGCATCGGCCAACGACGTGATCAGGTTAGTGGCCCCTGGGCCTGAGGTGGCTAAACATACCCCGACTTTACCAGAGGCGCGCGCATAACCAATCGCTGAAAAAGCGCCGCCTTGCTCATGCCGGCACAGATAATGCTTTACCGTGCTGTGATAGATCGCATCATAAATGGGCATAATAGCGCCGCCCGGGTAACCAAAAATGGTATCAACCCCTTGCTGCTGTAACACCTTTAATACCAACTCTGCGCCATTCATCTGTAACCTCAACCTTTTACTGATCTGGCCGGTGAAATTTTACCCGGCCCTGAAACGACAAAACCCCCGGTCTTTGCAGAGCGGGGGTTTTGCTGGAAATCGATTTGCATCTTATCTTCCGAAAACACCGCCCCCGCGGAGATTAATAATCACCACGCTTACGAGGACAAGAATGTTTAGAATGGAAGCTAAACGCATATTATTTACTCACTAACTCTAATCGGTTAATTGTTGAGGATCAGTTCACCTAATCACAATGTGTCTATTAATAGACGTCTATCTGTCTGGAGTCAACCGATTTCTCTAAAAAAGACACTTTTTGTACAAATAAATTAAAATTTGTACCTTGGCCAGTCTGCTATTAAAGTAGAGGTAATACCACCCATCGTTTCGCTGATGTTTTAAACAGTGCGGCTTTACTGACTTGGAGTTAATAATGAATGCCAATCTCTGGTTTTTCTTAAGTGTTTGTGTGATTTTTGGTGTAGGTTTTTGTATGTTTATTGTTTATTTGCAGCATTTAAAAACCATGAAGCAATTAGAACTAAACGCGACGCAGCACAAAAAAGACTAACGCTATCTAGCTTAATCACGCGCTAGCGACTTAGTTCAAAGCTAACAGGCAAACAAATGTATGGATCAACTTGAGCTGTTTGACATACCGAACCCCTGTATTGGGGTTTGCCAAAGTAATAATAGAGGTTATTGCTTAGGGTGTTTGCGCTCGCGAGACGAACGTTTTAATTGGCCACAAAAACCCGCCAATGAACGATCGCGAATTTTACGGCTGTTAGCGCAGCGGCGTGCCCGGCTAAAAGTGAAAGCGCTAAGTGCCGAGCCAGAGGTTATAGCCGCTGGCTCGTTAGATTTATTTTAAAGTAAATATCATTAGGGCTAAAAAGCCCTAGCTACGTTTGACTAAACTGATTAAATACAATAACACCACCGCCCCTACCGTTGCCGTGATTAACGAACCCACAAAACCAAAGGCTTTTAAGCCCAGCGCACTAAATAAAAAACCACCCAGCATAGAACCGACAATTCCCACCACAATATTACCTAGCAAACCAAAACCGCGGCCTTTCATAATATTGCCCGCTATCCAACCTGCTAAAGCACCTAAAATTAAAAAAGCGATAAAGTTCATAACATTCCCTTTTGACTCGTCTTAATTAAACACTAAGACTAGTCTACTTTGTTGTTTTTTCAAATAAAAAAGCCATGAAGACACTCATGGCTTTTTAAAATGAATTATCAATTATTATTTAGTCTGTGTACTCTGATTTTTATTTACACTTTGCATCGCACCGTCTTTACCATGAGCAACATGATATTTTCCTACAGGCATAGTATTAACTACTGTTGCATTAACAATGTGTGCAATAGGTACATAATCAGTTAAAGCTGTTGTAATTGCAGTAGAAATTATATCTGCTATTAAATTACCGCTATTACCAGAAGTATTATGAACAATCATACTGTTATAGTTCCATAACACCTCTGAGGTTTGCGTTGAAACCAAATCAAACTCTGCTCCAACCGTAACGTTGCCACCAGTTACATAATAATTCGTATCCCATTTATTTATCGTGACGAAAAGTACCGCATCTGCACCAAATAGTTGTTTAAACTTTGATGCATTGACTTCTCGTAGTTGCGCGCCATCAATTATACCCTCTTGATTGAGTAATAAATTGGTCAAAGGTATGGGCATAACATAATAACCCGCTTCGGCTATTGGCTGCGCTATGGTAATTGAGTAAAGATCAGGAGCATCTGCTGCTGTTGAACGGTTGATTGCCGGCACAACTAAAATGGATAATGGTCGCTCAGTATACATTTTAGGAAATGCATCTTGCTTAGTGACCATCGGCGAAGCACAGCCAGTTATCAAGGCAACAAAACCAATAAAAGCTAACTTTACATTTAATTTCATTTGCTTGCTTCCTTAGCCATGTTCATTTGAATGAGTTGAATTAATTTTTCTGACTCGGGAAACAAACGTTTCTCTTCTTCAAAATACTGCATTGCTAAAGTCAGGTTTTTATCTTCAGCTTCTAGCAAAGCTAATTCTGCATAAATCCCTGGAGGTATTTTCTTCTTTTTCGTCGCTGCTAAAGTAACGATATTCATTAGTTCGGCTTTGTGTTTGCTGCGAACTTCATCCGTTGGTGCAGATTTTAATTTATATGCCGTCTGCGAATAACTGCCCCAATAATAGATGCTGTTATTATTAACCGTACATGCACTAAGGCCCACGGCAAGAACTGCAGTTATGATAATTTTTTTAATATTCATGGGATTCTAAGCTCAAAAGTATTGCCGTTAGTGACATAGATTTTTCTATTTACAATAATTTGACCCGAGCGCTCTACGATAACTTGGTGCGTACCGGTAGTAACCGATAATTTGGCAACTTTCTCACCTTTAAGTTTAAACGTTTTCATACTTTCTAAATCTATCCCGTCATCATTATCTAAGCGTAATACCGCCCCAGAAAAATTACCGACTAACTGAAGATAGGCTTTATCATCTACTTGAGTACTGGTTTGAAAGCTACTACTACAGGCGGTTAGTAACAAAACCAAAAGGCTTACTAAAAATATTTTCATCTCAAACTTTTCCTTGTTCTTTAACTATCAGTTTTTGTATTTCTTTATCGGCAAGTGAACCTGAAACCACCTGACAGATTGATAATTCATTATCACCACTGCCTATAAACCCAATTACTTTTAAAGTAGCGACTTCTTCACCTGGAAGAGTAATTAACATACCGGTTTGCGGATTGCGAATTGGTTCACTTAGCACTTCAACTGAAAAAGTATCATTCAACTTGATGCCTTGTGATTTACCACCCGTCATTAAGAAGTTAGAGCCCTGTTGACTCACCAAATAAGCCTGCCAAGGCGCATCTAACAGATTTTCTGTAATGTTACTAACCAACTTAGAAATAGCAGCAGACAAAGCTTTATCATTAATAGCAGTATCATAGGCAGCGCGTTCACCAACACCTAGAACCGTATTGGCTTCAACTCTTGCTTCGCCTGTCGCTTCTTCTGAATAGATAACTTGTCCGGTTCGAGTATTAATAAGCCTGACATTGACCGTAGCCGTTGCCGTTTGCACTAGATTACGACTAAATACACCGACCTCACTATTGGTAGAGCGACCAAACTCAGACACAGAGCCAACAATTAAGTAGTCAGATCCAATATTTTGAACAGTAGTCCCGCTCATGCTCTGCTCTTGCTGAACTTTATCCAAGTCTGAGCGCTCTAGCATAATAAACTTCTGAGTATCAGTTAGCCTTGCAGACAAAATATCGGATGCTTGCTTACCTAATCGATCAGCATTCTGATCTATTAAAAAAGCATTACCCCTTTTAGTTTCATCAGAAAAACGAGCAATCGCAATCACGCGCTTCAAACTCATGTTTTGTTGTTGAGATAAGGTAGCACTGACAACAGGTTTAGTTGTAGTTGGTTGATTAACAACTTCGCGGGTTGCGGAAGTACAAGCAGTAAGCGTTAACAACGCCAAAGGTATGATTATTTTTTGCATATTCCCTCAAATAGGCACAATGATACTGGATACAATTATGCAACCAGCGTCCATGCCGTTATAAAACAATTCAATTAAAAGTAGCGATAGAATATTAGAGGATGTAAATAATTTACACAAGAAACCAAATTAATAATTTTAAATTAACTCTTGAATACACAATAAAAAGCGCCTAATCATTTAAGCGCTTTTTTGTCAGTACACCATTCTTAGAATGCGTAACTCAGACCGAATTTGATATAGTCTTCATCACTTCCGGTAGCGAATGAAGCCACTAAATGGAATTTTTCATTAAATTTGAAACGCCCATCAACTCCAAAATAAGTTGAACCGCCGTCATCATCACCAGACAAATCAGCGTGTTCAACATATACGCCACCTTCAAACATATCCCAACTATGTTTTAAACCTGTCTTTAATAAAAATCCATCTGCAGAACCAGACTCACGAAAATTTATTGCAGCACTTGAAATCGCAAGATCTATTTCTTGGCTGATGTAGCCAACTTGAGCATACCAATCAGTATTTTCGCCAAGGGTATAACGATAACCAACAGATAATTTTATTTCGTCAGCTGTTAATTTAGCTGAAAAACCATCATCACTATCTGAGTCACTTACTGAAAAATAAGAGCCATGTAAATAAATGTTATCTGTTAAAAGCTTCGAAGCTTCTAAACCTGCGCCTGTTGCGTTTAGGTCTATGTCATCAACTTTTAGATTCACATAGGTTGCATTGATAAAATCAAAGGTATTTGTTTGTGCTGCAGCAACTGAAGAAAACCCAGCAAGCGCCATCGCTAAAAAGGTAAATTTCATATTTAAACTCCATTTAAATGTTTTGAAAATATTGCGCCGCTAAACTAATACAGCAAAGCGCTAACAGTCAACACTAAAATGTTAAATTTATTAAATTAAATAGAGCTTTATGGTTGCAAAAATACTACTTCAGCTTTTCCATTTCTTCTGTAGTTAACTCGCGATACTCTCCCTCTGCCAAATCATCCGGTAAAGCTAAACCACCAATTTGCTCGCGATGTAACTGCTCAACTTTATTGCCAAGCGCGGCGAACATGCGTTTTACTTGATGATATCGCCCCTCATGAATGGTCAGCAGGGCTTCGCATTCATCAACAATCACCAACTCTGCGGGTTTAGTGGCGTCTTTTTCGTTGCGCAGCATGATGCCTTCGGCAAATTGCGCGATGGCCTCTGTAGGGATTGGATCGGCAGTCCAGACACGGTAGGTTTTCGGCACATGATGCTTTGGCGCCGTTAATCGATGTGACCACTGCCCGTCGTCGGTTAACAGTAAGAGGCCGGTAGTATCCAGATCCAACCGCCCTACACTGTGCAGGCGCTCAACAAGTGGCTCGTCGAGTAAGCTAAACACGGTAGGATGTTCTGGATCGTCATTAGCGCAGATGTAACCGGCAGGCTTATGCAACATAAAGTAGCGTAAACCAATCAGCTGCAGCGGTTGATCATCCAAGGTTACGCTGTCAGCCGCTAACACTTGGCGCGCGGCTTGTTTCACCACTTCGCCATTAACCGTCACCAGGCCTTGACGAATATTTTTACCGGCTTGCGAACGCGTCAAACCAGTACAATCACATATAAATTTATCTAAACGCATAAGTCACCTTTATTAGCTGCGCTTAGTGTAACCAAATTTTTGCGGTTAGTCGTTAAGTGCTGACACCATAAAGTGCGGATTCAGTAGGTTTTCACGATGATAAACCTGCGCATCAATGCCGCTAAAACTCACTTTTGCCCCGGCCTCTAGTGCAATAATATGGCCAGCGCCGGTATCCCATTGCATGGTTGGGCCAAAACGAGGATAGACATCGGCACTGCCCTCAGCTACTAAGCAGAACTTGAGTGAGCTGCCCACCGCGACCATTTCATGCTGCGGAAACTGTGCGAGATAACCGGCTAAATCGGGGCTTGGATGACTGCGACTGCCGACCACACGAATAACTTCACCCGGTTTACTCACCTGAATAGGCAGGCTACCACTGGCGTTTTTTACAAAACTGCCGATGCCTTTTGCCGCAGCGTACGTTCTTTCCAGCACAGGCGCATGGATCACGCCAAGCACCGGCTCACCCTGTTCAATCAGCGCAATATTTACGGTAAATTCACCATTACGTTTGATGAACTCTTTAGTGCCATCCAAGGGATCAACCAGCCAATAACGCTGCCACTGCTGGCGAATCTCCCAGCTAATATCGGCGGCTTCTTCAGACAAAATGGGAATATCAGGGGTGAGTGCGGTTAACGCTTGTACAATCAACTGATGCGCTGCCAAATCGGCAGCGGTTAGAGGTGAAGTATCGGCTTTATCGGTGATATTAAAATCACTGCTGTCTTTTTGATATACCGTTAAAATAGCCGCACCGGCTTGTTCGGCGATCTGAATAATATTCAGTAAAAGTTGCATGGTGAATTCCAGATTAAATAAGGCTGTCATGCCATGAATAAGCTCATTTAGCCGATGAGGCCACGCTAACTCATGTTAAATAATAATGTGCCGGCGTTGTAAAAGCGCCAGTAATTGCTCAACACTTTGCTCAATAGTAAGATCGGCAGTATTAAGCACTAAATCAGCGGCGATAGGCGGCTCATACGGATCAGAGATGCCCGTAAAGTGGCTAATTTCTCCGGCACGGGCTTTTTTGTATAAGCCTTTGACATCGCGCTGCTCACAAACAGCCAAAGGCGTGGCGATATGCACTTCAATAAATTTACCTGCGGGCACTAAGCTTTTCACTAATTCACGTTGACTGCGATAAGGCGAGATAAAAGCACTTAATACCAATAAACCAGCATCGACCATCAAACCCGCCACCGCACCGACGCGGCGTAAATTCTCGGTTCGATCGGCGGCACTAAAGCCTAAGTCAGCACACAAACCATGCCGTACATTATCACCATCAAGTAAATAGGTATGGGTACCTCGCGCCAGCAGCACTTGCTCTAAGGCATTGGCCACCGTCGATTTACCTGAACCACTGAGCCCCGTAAACCAAACTACCGCGCTTTGATGACCATTAAGTTCGGCTCGGGTTGTGGCATCTACTTGATAGTCTTGCCATTTAATATGCGCATTATTCGCCATTATTCACTCTCTGTTAGTACGCTTAGGCAGAGTATACCCTGCGCTGGCGGTTACTGCAGTTGGGTTAGCGGCTGTGCAAACACTGCGGCACTGGGCCGCTGCCCAAACCAATGTAACTGCGATTGTAACGCAACCACTTCACCTATAATCAATAACGCCGGCGATACCACCTGATGTTGTTGCACCAAGCTGCCCAGTTCAGCCAGGGTACCGGTGATCACACGCTGCTCGCGCCGAGTACCGTTTTCAACAATGGCTAAGGGTGTGTTGCCATGGCGTCCTGCCGCGATTAATTGGGCTTGAATATCTGCCGCTTTTAAAATACCCATATAAATCACTAAGGTTTGCTGCGAGCGACTCATACTATGCCAGTCGGGCTGATCACCGTCTTTACGGCAGTGGCCAGTAACAAACTGTACGCTTTGTGCATGCTCACGATGCGTTAATGGGATCCCCGCATAAGCGGCACAGCCTGCGGCAGCCGTCACGCCCGGTACCACTTGAAACGGAATAAGGTGCGGCAATAACGCCTCAATTTCTTCGCCGCCACGACCAAAAATAAAGGGGTCGCCGCCTTTTAACCGACACACTTTTTTACCCGCTAAGGCTAGTTCGATCAGTAAGGCATTGGTTTCTTGCTGCGCGACCGAATGCGCCCCCGCTTTTTTACCCACACACAGCCGTTCAGCGTCACGCCTTACCAGTTCTAAAATGTCTGGCGAAACCAGATAGTCATACACAACAACATCGGCTTGTTGCATTAATTGTAGCGCTTTTAAGGTTAATAACTCTGGATCGCCTGGGCCGGCGCCGACAATCCACACTTCGCCTTGCCGCGCAGGCACCTGATCTTGCAGCATCGCATCTAAACGCTGCTCCGCTTGCGCGGGTAAGTTTTGCTCAAGATCGCGCACCACATCAGAATCAAACACTTTTTCCCAAAACTGCCGACGCGCAGCAAAACCTTGAAATTTAGCTTTAACTTTATCGCGAAACCGCCCCACTAACTGTGCTAAAGGCCCTAAATGCTGAGGTAATAAGGTTTCGAGCTTTTCACGTAAACGGCGCGCTAACACTGGCGCAGTACCAAAACTGGAGATCGCAATAATGATTGGGCTACGGTCTATAATCGAAGGAAAAATAAAACTGCATTTAGGCTGATCATCTACCGTATTGGCCAACATATTGCGAGCGGTAGCGGCGGCAAATACAGCAGCATTAACGCTATCGTTATCGGTGGCGGCAATGACTAATAATTTACCGTCCAGCAGCTCTGGAGAAAAATAGCCGGTAATCAGCTCTGCCTTACCTTGCTGCTGCCACTCGATAAATTCTGCGGCAAACTCAGGAGAGATCACCGTCAGCTTGGCACCTGCCGTAAGCAGCGTGCCGGCTTTGCGTAAGGCAACCGAGCCGCCACCGACAATCAGTACCGGTTTATCGGTAAGTTTTACAAACAAAGGCAGATACTGCACAAAGGCTCCTACAGTTAGCGGATACAGGCCATCTTAATGATGAATCATAGCGCTCAGCCTAACTGAACGGAAATAGATATTCGCGCTCTGTTATAACCAAAAGGCATTAAAACGATAGCGGCTTATTAAAATTGCCATACCAAACGGCTGAGCTAAGATCAGCTTACGGCGAAGGTGCAACGCGTGTGGGTGTTGTCGTTTTTAACAACATGACAGCAAAAAAAAGCGGCAACCGAAGTTGCCGCAAGCAGGGATGAGAATAGCAATAACAAAACTCAGTGGAACCAGAACCTACTGGCGAATTAAATAATCAAACGCGCCTAAAGCAGCTGTTGCGCCAGCCCCTAAAGCAATAATGATTTGCTTAAACGGCGCTGTGGTGGCATCACCGGCGGCAAACACACCTGGGATAGAAGTTTGACCGCGTTCATCGATAATAATTTCACCGCGTGGTGATAATTCCACTGCACCACGTAACCATTCCGTGTTCGGCACTAAACCTATTTGCACGAAAATACCGGCTAACTCAACATGTTTCGCTTCACCACTTGGACGATCGATGTAACTTAAACCATTTACTCGGTTACCATCACCGGTCACTTCGGTAGTCTGCGCTTCGGTGATAATGGTGATATTGCCCATTGAGTTGGCTTTTTTCACCAATACCGCATCAGCGCGAAGCTCCGCAGCAAATTCCAGTACAGTCACATGTTCAACAATACCGGCTAAGTCGATAGCCGCTTCAATACCCGAGTTACCACCACCAATTACGGCAACCTTTTTACCCTTAAATAGCGGGCCGTCGCAGTGTGGGCAGTACGCTACGCCTTTACCACGATATTCTTGCTCGCCAGGCACATTCATTTCTCTCCAGCGGGCACCGGGGCTTAGGATAATCGTCTTACTTTTCAGTACCGCGCCGTTCGCCAGTTCTAGCTCAACTTTATCGGTTTTACGTAACTTCACCGCGCGTTGGTTATTCATAATATCAACGTCATACTCACGCACGTGTGCTTCTAAGCCAGCCACCAGTTTTGGGCCCTCGGTATATTTCACCGAGATAAAGTTTTCGATACCCACGGTATCCGCCACCTGACCACCAAAACGCTCTGCGACAATACCGGTATTTAAACCCTTACGTGCAGTATAAATAGACGCTGCAGCACCGGCTGGACCACCACCGACCACGAGCACGTCAAAGTCTGGTTTATTCTTCAACGCTTCAGCTTGGCGCTTTTCAGCATTTACATCGATTTTCTGTAAGATTTTCTCTAGGGTAATCGCACCTTGCGAGAATAATTCGCCATTTAAAAATACCGACGGTACAGCCATGACATTTTTAGCCGATACTTCGTCTTGGAACATAGCACCATCAATCATCACGTTAGTGATATTCGGGTTAATGGCAGACATAATATTTAATGCCTGTACCACTTCTGGACAGGTTTGGCAGCTTAAGGAGATATAAGTTTCAAACTTAAACTCGCCTGGAATATTTTTGATTTGTTCAATCAAATCGGCTTCAACTTTGATAGGGTGGCCGCCCGAGTGTAATAAGGCCAGTACTAATGAGGTAAACTCATGTCCTAGCGGCACACCAGCAAAAGTGATTTGCGTATTTTTCGCAGCAGAGCGAACCAGCATCGACGGTTTGCGGTCAGCTGCGCTGTCATCACGCGACACACTGACTAAATCTGATAATTCAGCAATTTCCGTTGCTAGTTCATTTACCTCAGCTGCCTTGGCGCTATCATCCAAAGATACCACCAACTCTACCTGAGTTTTCAGGTTCTGCAGATAAGTTTGTAATTGTTGCTTCAGGTTAGTATCTAGCATAACTCATAAATCCTTAAAAAATATGGAGATTGCGGCGCAGCAGGGCAAGGGAGAGCGAGGCCAGCGAAGCCGCTGGCCTGACACCAAACTTGAGTTTGGCAGTGTGAGGCTAGATTACAGCCTCACGGGGAGTACTGTATCTAGCGTGTCACACTGCAGTTGCCTGCAGTTTGCATCAAATTTAGATCTTACCAACTAGGTCTAAAGAAGGCGCTAAGGTCTTTTCACCTGGCGTCCACTTAGCTGGGCACACTTCACCGTCATGATCTGCAACGTATTGTGCAGCTTGCACTTTACGGAACAATTCAGCAGCGCTACGGCCGATACCTAAGTCGTGGATTTCACATACTTTGATCACGCCTTCAGGGTTGATCACGAAAGTACCACGTAACGCTAAACCATCTTCTTCAATCATTACGCCGAAGTTGCGTGTGATGGCACCTGTTGGGTCACCGATCATTGGGTATTGAATTTTCTTGATGGTTTCTGACGCGTCATGCCATGCTTTGTGCGTGAAGTGCGTGTCAGTTGATACTGAGTAAACTTCTACGCCCATTTCTTGGAACTTAGCGTAGAAATCAGCCAAGTCGCCTAATTCAGTTGGGCAAACAAAAGTAAAGTCAGCTGGGTAGAAGCAAACAACAGACCATTTGCCCAGTAAGTCTTGCTCAGTTACTGGTACGAATTTACCTTGATGAAAGGCAGTCGCTTTGAAAGGTTTGATTTTAGTGTTAATTAATGAAGACATTGTCTTGCTCCTTTGGGTTAATAAAAACAGTTTCTTGTTTCAACGCTGACTAGTCTATCTAACTCGACCAGACTTTTAAAACGAATAAAACAAATCATCCTAATCACTTTAATTGATGAAGATGTAGTGCTTCATCCGTTATATATGTTGCACAGCAGCTATCAGGTCAAAAATAATCGCAACCTCAATAGTGCTAAGGTAATTAGGGCGGCTGAACGGAATTTCAATAGCCTATTTTTATCGATACGAAGTGCACCGTCACTCAGCAGTATGGTTTGCGCTGTTTAACGACATTGGTACTTAATTAACGAGAGCTTGGTGAAGGTTTCACCAAAAACTGTTTTGAGAGGGCATCAAATTCACCATTCGCCTTAAGCTGATCAAGCGCTACTTGCAAACGCTCAACCGTGGCGATGGGCATTTGTGGGTGCAAGGCGAGATAATTATTGCCAATCGTAGATAAATCGATTACCGCAGTTACCGCTGATAGGGTTTGTTGATGTTGCTCTAACCAGACCGGTAAAATCAAATCGGAAGCAATAATCAAATCAACCTTACCATGTAAAAATGGCAAAACAGCATCGGCTTTACTGTTAAATTGAATTAAATTGACGCCAACTTCAAAACCTTGGCTTAGCAAATATATTTCGTAAACGTCGCCACGGGCAACCGCAACAACATATTTTTTGGCTTCTTCAAGATCCTGAGGTGGTTCATCCCGGCGTGAGGCAAGCCAATACATATTGGCGGAGGCATGCACTAAAGGGCCAACCCACTGAAATTGTTTTTCACGCATAGCATTACGAGCAGTCGAAAATAAGCCGCTATAAGGTGTGCGCTGTGTTGTTTCTAGTGCCCGCAGCCATGGCATTAATTGAAAGTCACACTTTAGTAACGCCACTTCACAAGTGCGCCGCACTAATTCTGTGTTAAGACCTGTCACATGCTGATCTTGTTCAAAGCTATAAGGTGGGAAATGCTCGGTATACATCACCAGCGGCTCCGCCAGACTTTGCTGCGACAGCCAGCTTATACACAAGATGACAAACCATTTCATAGCAATACGATTATGTTGGTAAAAAGCATACCGTTACTATGGCTGAAATTTCAGCGAAGTGAAAGTGCAACGCTAAAAAACCTAAATACCATCACCATCCATATGCAAACCGCACTCACGGCCGAGGCCGTTAAAGCGCGTGTCTTCTTCGCGCATACCGGGTTCAAACTTAACGGTGGAATGCGTATCACCGACAGAGAGATAACCTTTTTCCCACAACGGGTGATATGGCAAGTGGTGTTCTTTTAAATAATAAAACACGTCTTTATTTGACCAGTCGATAATGGGTTGTACCTTTACCACGCCACGACTGATTTCAACAATGGCTTTATCGGCACGCGTACTGCTTTGACTGCGGCGCAAGCCGGTAAACCAACAGCCTACTTCGAGTTGTTGCAGCGCACGCTGCATCGGTTCCACCTTATTTAACTGATTGTAGTGTTTTAACCCCTCCGCTGTTTGCCATAACTGACCGAAGCGAGCTTCTTGCCAAGCGGGGCTTAATGTGGCGCGATACACTTTTAAATTCAGTTGTAGGTGCTCTGTCAGCTGATCAATAAATTGATAGGTTTCAGGAAATAAATAACCGGTGTCGGTTAACACTACCGGAATATCCTGCTGCTGACTGCTGACTAAATGCAGCATCACCGCCGCCTGGATCCCAAAACTGGAACTAAGCATCGGATTGAGCGGTAGATTAGCTAACGCCCACTGCACCCGCTGTGCGGCACTCATGGGAGCGAGCAGCGCATTGATCTGTTGCAACCACGCTTGCTGAGTCGCGGCTGATTGCCGCAAAATGGCGTGATAGTCTTGGGCGATAGCATTCATTATTGTTACCTTTTACGCGTGAAAATCCGTTTTTGATACTTTGACTGCTGCGACCACACCAACGCGGATCACAAAATCACCAAAGCACTCACCGCTTTGCCGCTCTTGACTCCAGCGGCCAATCAGTTGATCCAGCGTATCGAGGATCTCGGCTTCAGCGACGTTATCTAATAACAGTTTTGGAATACGCGTACCAATGCGGTTGCCTCCCAGATACAGGTTATATTTACCTGGCGCGCGGCCTACCAGCCCCACTTCGGCCAGCATGGCCCGACCACAGCCATTCGGACAGCCGGTTACCCGCAAGACAATATGATCGTCGCTGATTTGATGCTTAGTTAATAAGCCCTCGACCTTAGTCACTAATTCAGGTAAGTAGCGCTCGGCCTCTGCCATGGCTAACGGGCAGGTTGGAAAAGACACACACGCCATGGAGTTTTTGCGTTGCTCACTGTGGTTATCGTCAATTAAACCGTGCTCACGGGCTAACTGCTCAATTTGCGCTTTTTGACTGGCAGGTACACTCGCAACAATTAAGTTTTGATTGGCGGTCATCCGAAAATCGCCTTGGTGGATCTGGGCAATTTTAGCTAAACCGGTTTTTAACGGTTTGTTTGGAAAATCTAAGATCCGGCCATTTTCAATAAACAGCGTTAAGTGATGTTGACCATCTATGCCTTCTACCCAACCGAAACGATCACCGCGCGTGGTAAATTGATAAGGCCTTATCGGCGCAAAACTGACACCTACACGCTGCTCTACTTCAGCGCGGAAGTTATCTAAGCCGATGCGGTCAATGGTGTACTTGGTTTTGGCCGTTTTGCGGTTCACCCGATCACCATAATCACGCTGCACCGTAACCACATGCTCGGCCACTTTTAATACGTGCTCAAGGCCAATAAAACCCAGCTCTTCTGCTTGGCGTGGATAGGTTGCCGTGTCACCAAAGGTCATGGCTAAACCACCGCCAACCAGCACGTTAAAACCAATTAATTTGCCCTGCTCGGCAATGGCCACAAAGTTAAGATCATTCGCGTGTAAATCCACGTCGTTATGCGGTGGGATCACCACGGTGGTTTTAAATTTACGCGGTAAATAATGTTCACCTAACACCGGCTCGGTTTCAGTGGTTTCGACTTTTTCTTCATCTAACCAAATTTCGGCATACGCGCGAGTTTTCGGGAGTAAATGCTCACTGATCTGCACCGCCCATTGATAGGCCTGTTGATGTAGCTCACTTTCTACCGGATTAGAGGTACACAGCACGTTACGGTTTACATCGCCGGCCGTAGCAATGGAATCAATACCGATACTGCTTAAAAATTGGTGCATCGGTTTCACATGCGGTTTTAATACACCATGAAATTGAAAGGTTTGGCGTGTGGTTAAACGAATACTGCCGTACAGCGTTTTATCCGCTGCAAACTTATCGATGGCCAGCCACTGCGTTGGCGTAATAATGCCACCTGGCATGCGCGCACGCAGCATCACATTGTGCAGCGGTTCTAATTTTTGTGCCGCGCGTTCAGCGCGGATATCGCGGTCATCCTGCTGATACATGCCATGAAAACGGATCAGCATAAAGTTATCGCCGGTAAAACCGCCGGTGATTTCATCTTTTAAGTCAGTGGTAATGGTGCCGCGTAAATGCTCACTTTCGGCTTTTAAGCGTTCGTTGTCAGACAGCTTACCCTGGGCGACAAATTCTGGCTTGATTGGATATTGGCTCATTAATACACATCCTTCTGATAACGCTTAGCAACCCGTAATTGGTCTAAATAGTGTTGGGCCGCTTTTTCATCTTTGCCGCCCTGTTGCTGAATGATGCTCAGCAAAGCTTGGTGTACGTCTTTCGCCATGCGATTGCCATCACCACAAATATACAGATGCGCCCCCTGCTCTAACCACTGCCATACTGTCGCAGCTTGCTGCATTAACTTATGTTGTACATAAATTTTTTCAGCCGTATCGCGGCTAAAGGCCACGTCTAATTTATTTAGCAAACCTTGTTTCAAATAGTTTTGCAGTTCAACCTGATAGAGAAAATCTTGGGTAAAATGCGGATTACCAAAGAACAACCAGTTTTTACCGCTGGCACCGCGGGCATCTCGCTCTTGTAAAAAGGCGCGAAACGGCGCTATACCGGTACCGGGGCCAATCATGATGATCGGGGTGTCGTCATTTTCGGGTAAGCGGAAATTGTTGTTTTGCTCTACAAATACCTTAATCTGCTCACCTTCCGCTAGGCGCTCAGCCAAAAAGCCTGATGCGCCACCGAGATGCAGCAGGTTAAAGGCGTTATAACGCACCACTCCCACCGTAAGATGTACTTCGTCTTCCACTTCAGCTTGAGACGAGGCAATCGAATACAAACGTGGCTGCTGCTTACGTAACGCATCCACTAATTGCTGGGCATTTAATAAACCTGGGTAATCACGCACGATGTCGATAATTTGCCGATCGGCTAAATACTGTCGCAACGCCACTTTGTCAGCCGCCAAGGTTTGTAATTCGGCATGGCCAATGGCGGTGGCATAACGGCTAACAAACCCCGGATACGATTGCGTTAGCTCTAGATGCTCAATCAAGGCCTCGGCTATCGGTAGCTGCAGCTCGGCTAACTGCACCGGCGTATTACTGGCAATGCCGGTGAGTAATAACAACTCGCGCACTAACAGCGGATCATTACGGAAATAGACCCCTAAGGCATCACCCGGTTGATAAGTTAAACCTGAACCGGCTAAAGAAATTTCGATATGCCGCACATCTTTAGTCGAGTCTCGACCCGTGATTTTTTGGTTGGTATACAATTCCGCACTAAAGGGTTGCTGCTTGTTATAGCTACTGACTGCCGCTGGCGCAGCTACACTCGTCAAATCCACCGCTACCGCACTGCTTACCTGAGCCAATTCAGGCTCCAGTGCTTTTATCAGCTGCTGTTGCCATTGCGCGGCTTGCTCAGCGTAATCGACATCTAAATCGGCACGGGCAATCAGCGCTTTTGCACCTAATGCCGCGAAACGCTCATCAAAATCTTGCGCCGTTTTACAAAAGAATTCATAGCTGGTATCGCCTAAGCCTAATACGGCATAACGCAATTCAGGCAGCGCAGGCGCTTTCTTGCTAAAGAGAAAATTATAAAAACTGATGGCATTTTCGGGCGGTTCGCCCTCACCATAAGTTGAGGTGACCATCACCAACAAGCGTTCATTTTTCAAGCTGGTATTTTTATACTCGGCCAAGTCTTGTACTTTTACCGCGAACCCCTTGGCCGTTGCTGCGGCTGCAATATCCTCCGCAACATGTTTGGCATTACCCGTTTGCGAGCCAAACAACACCGTTAAGCTTGGCGCGGCAGCAATGGGGGCGGCGCTGGGTGCGGCTAACGTCTGCCCCGCTAACTGGGCACTGGCCGCTAAATAACCACTCACCCAAGCTTGTTGGATCGGATTCAATTTCACCAGCAAAGCTTGCAACTCAATAATTTGCTGCTCAGACAACGGGCTAGCTTGGGCAACAAGAGACGATAAAAGCATAAAATATCCTGCAAAAAATCTAGATGATTATTTTAGCCAGCTAAAGTCATTCAGGTAAAAGAATGGATCTCTCTTCTTTATGCCAATTAGTAATTAAAAACCACTCATGCTGACCAAAACCCCTTGAAACAATGTGGTCTAATTCGCCAAAAAATAGTATTTCATGCCAACACTAAGCAGTCACAACTGCCACCTTAAAAATTAAAGCTATTAAATTCAATAATGTGCAGTTGGCATTGGCTTTGCAAACTACTCAGCGTGATTGAAATACAACCAAGGACTGATCATGAGAACCTTATTACTTATTTGCTGTGTCTTTTTTGTTGGGCAACTCAGTGCAGCAGAAAACTGTCATTTAACGTTAAAGCATGATTTACGCATTACAGCGCAAGATGTCAGCCTGCAAGCTGAAGAGCAGCCGCTGTGGCGTATTTCAAACTCAGGCCAATTGTGGCTTGCCGAGCAATTACACCCTACCGATGCCAGTACTGCGGCGCTATTACAGCAATACCAGCAAAGTGTTCGCCAGCAAGCTTTCAGTACGCTGAATTTAGTTAACAACGCTTTGCAGTTAGCCACCACCGCCTTAGAGCAAACGTTTGCAGGGTTAACTGGCCAATCAGACATGGAACAAAGCGCACTGCAACCGGCTTTTGCACACCTTCGCCAAAGCTTAGACTTAGTGGTAAGACAACAAGGCGATACCTTGCTATTGAATGGCAGCAAGCTAGAGCAACTAGACCAAGCCTTTGGGCCAGAGTTTGATGCGGCCATGGAAGATATGGTGCAGCAACTGATGGGCAATATGTTGATGCATGTTGGCAAGAGCATGTTAAGTGGTAGTGGCTCATTTGAAGAACGTATGAATGCTTTTGGCGAGCGTATGGAAACCATGGGTGAGCAACTCGAGCAAAACATGCAAGGCAAAGCCCTAGTGCTAGAAGAGCAAGCCGCAACCTTGTGTGCTGAGCTTGAACAGTTACAGCAATTAGAGCGCCAATTACAGCAACAGTTACCGGCAATGCAGCCCTTTACGTTGGTGACATTGCATAACACAAAAGCAGAATAACCCCCATCCTAACCGCGAGCTTGGCGTACGCAACTCTGTTTCCGTACGCCCTTTTTGCCATCCCGCACAATAGCCTGCATAATTCAGCTTTAATAAGCAGCAATGCCTGCTGCACTATTTTTTTGGAGTGATTATGAGCATACAACGTATTGATCCTGCTAGTCGTTATTCTGAAGCGGTAATTGTGAATGGTTTAGTGTTTTGTGCTGGCATGGTGCCTGACACCGACAGTAATGATATTACGCTGCAAACCCAAAACGTATTAAGCCAAGTTGATGCCTTGTTAGCGCGCTGTCAAAGCAGCAAGGATAAACTGGTTGATACCACTATTTATTTAACTGACTTTGCGGATTATGCGGCAATGAATGCAGTATGGGAGCAATGGCTCAGCCCAGGCTGTGCACCAGCACGGGCAACGGTAGCGGCAAAATTAGCGGATCCGCATTGGAAAATAGAAATTAAAATCACCGCGGCACAATAATCTGAAGTTAACCGCTGAGCAGCAGGCTTGTTGCACTCAGCAAACTGCGCTGCTGTAATGTATTAAGGATCGATTGACACATGGCTGTAAAGACGTTGCTAAACAAAAAACGACTGTGGTTGCCCGCTATTTTCATCTTGTTCGGCTGGGCATTGTATCAATGGGCTTGGCCCTTTTGGCTTAATCAACTCACAGAACGCGAAGCCGAACGGATCCGTGTTATCACACCGACCTTTGTTGCTGAACCCACTTTAAACCGTTTAAACCCCGATCGTTTACTAGCCGACCTGAGCTGGTTAGCCGCTGCTGAGCGTCAAGGTCGAGCACCGGGCACACCAGGTGGTATTGCTGCCCGTTTATGGATTGCCGAGCAATTTGCCGAAATCGGTTTAACCGCCGCTGGAACCGACGGTTATTTGCACCCTTACAGCGTGGCAGAACATTTTTCTTGGCGTCGTTGGCTGCGTGGTGCGTCTTCCACTATCCCCGGCGTAGATAATGCGGCAAATGTTATCGGTTTATTACCCGGCACCGAAGCTAACCTTAAGCCACTGGTGATCACCGCACATTATGATCACTTAGGTATGCACGGCGACGATATTTACTTTGGCGCCGATGACAATGCCTCGGGTGTAGCCGCCATGCTTGAGCTGGCACGCTATTTAACGGCTCATCCTTTGCGTCATCCGGTGTTGTTTATTGCGTTAGACAGTGAAGAAAAAGGCTTACAAGGTGCGGTGGCGCTGTTCCGAACCGGCTTGTTACAACCTGCCGATCTGGCCTTTAACATTAATATTGATATGTTAAGCCGTGATACCCACCAATTATTGTATGCCGTTGGCACTTATCATCACCCTTGGCTATTACCACTAGTTGAACAGTTACAAACTCGCAGCGCAGTGAAATTACTGCCCGCCCATGATCGCCCTTGGTATCTGGCAGGTAACACGGCAGATTGGACCCTTAGCTCTGATCACGGCGTGTTTCATCAGCAACAGGTGCCGTTTATGTACTTTGGGGTAGCTGACCATCCCGATTACCACAGCCCGCGCGACACCGCCGACAAAGTAGATTTGGCGTTTTATCATCAAGTCGTTGAAACCGTGCTGCATTTTTTATTAATCCTTGATCAACAATTAGCAGTGCAAATCGAGTAAATACTTGCTAATAATAAAATGTAAATATACAGTTACTAACACGTTTTCGGGCAGCCATGTTATTACATAATGGCCGTTAAATAGGAGGAAAAAATGAGTACAGCAATGATTTGGATCATTATTGGTGTGGTACTGATTTTAACAGAGTTAATGGCAACCAGCATTGTGGCGGTATTCCTCGGCTTAGCCGCTATCGTCGTCGGTATTTTATTGCACTTTGGGCTCATTGAATCAGCCAGCATGCAATACAGCGTGTTTGGTCTGGTCAGCCTGCTGTTGCTCTTCACCGCACGAGGCCGCTTTAAAAGCTGGTTTGTCGGCTTTACTGCTGATAGTGAGACGCAACCCAGCTCGCTGAGCCAAGATATCGGCGATCGCGTTACGGTTTTATTGGATTTTCAACAAGGCCAAGGTCGTGTGGTGTTAAATGGCGTGCAATGGGATGCGCATTCTAACGACATATTAAAAGCCGGGGATGTGGCTTGGGTAATTGCCAATAAAGGCATCCACCTCGAAGTCGCGGCCAATAAGCCACAATCGTCTTAACTTTACAGCACGTATTAATCGTAGGAGAGTGTTATGGAACAACTGGATATTCAAACGGTATTAACCCTAGGCTTTGCTGTCGCGGTGGTGATTACCATCCTTAAATCAGCACGGGTTGTGCCACAGCGTAGTAACGTTGTAGTCGAGCGTTTAGGTAAATACTCACGCACACTAGACTCGGGCTTTCATATTTTGATCCCCTTTATCGATAAAGTTGCTTACACCCACACGTTAAAAGAAGAAGTGATCGATGTTCCTCGTCAAACCTGCGTGACCAAAGATAACATTCAGGTCGGCATCGACGGTATTTTATATATACAGGTTATCGACCCGCACAAAGCCAGTTATGGTATTAACAATTATCGCTATGCTGCGTCACAATTAGCGCAAACCACCATGCGTTCTGTGATCGGCCAAACCGATTTAGATAAAACCTTTGAAGAGCGGGCTAAAATTAACGAAGAAGTGGTACGCGCTTTGGATGATGCCGCAGCGCCTTGGGGTGTTAAAGTATTACGCTATGAAATAGCCGATATTGAATTGCCCGTCAGTATCAAAGATGCGCTAGAGCAACAAATGCGCGCCGAGCGTGAACGCCGTGCTGCGATTGCCAAGTCTGAAGGTGAACGCCAAGCGATGATCAACGTGTCTGAAGGTCAAAAGCAGGAAGTGATCAACCTGTCGGAAGCCGATAAAACTCGACAAATCAACGAGGCCGAAGGTCGAGCAAAAGAAATTGAATTAATCGCTATTGCTACCGCTGAGGGTATTCGACAAATTGCTGAAGCCATCAATCAACCGGGTGGTCAAAACGCGGTAAATTTACGCGTGGCCGAGCAGTATGTAAAAGAGTTCGGCAACCTGGCTAAAACCAACAACAGCATGATCGTGCCGGTAGAACTGGCGAACATTGGTGGTGCAGTGGCGGGTTTAACTGAAATTTTAAAAACCGTCCAAAAATAACCATGGCGGGCAGTAAACTGCCCGCTCATCATTTATTCCTGATCAGAACTGGGTAAGGCGTTTTTACTGAAATCTTGGGTTTTCTCAGCTAATAACGCAGCCAGTTGCTGTTCCATAGCTTCCACTTTTTCGCGCGTTCGCAACAGCACTTGACGCTGCACATCAAACTCTTCGCGGCTAACAAAGTCTAACTCAGACAGCTTTGCCTGCAGCACTTGCTTTACTTTGCCTTCTAATTCATCAGCAAACTGTTTTAATTGTGGCGGAATAATACTGCCAATTTGTCGTGCAATATCTTCAACTTTTTTCGGATCTAACATCAGGTTCTCCGTTACGCTAGGCAGCCAGGGTTCAGGCTGCACTGTGATAGTATCTAACCATTCTACGGTCTTCTGACCAGAACGCGAATGAAATTTACCGCAAAAATTGGTTACAATGCAGCTCCTCAGTTCAGGCAAACACTATGAAGTTAAATCCACAGCAAGACGCAGCAGTAAAATTTATCTCCGGGCCCTGCTTAGTATTAGCCGGTGCGGGTAGTGGTAAAACACGCGTTATTATTAATAAAATAGCCTATCTGATCCAGCAGTGCGAATTACCCGCTCGTCATATTGCCGCCGTGACCTTTACCAATAAGGCCGCACGAGAAATGCGTGAGCGAATTAACACCCAATTGCCGAAAAGCGCTACCCGTGGCCTAACTATTTCCACCTTTCACACCCTTGGCTTAGATATTATTAAAAAAGAATATCGACAGCTGGGTTATAAAGCTAATTTCAGCCTGTTTGATGATCAAGACAGCTTTGCGCTACTCAAAGAGTTAACCGCCAACGAATACAATGGCGATAAAGAGCAGATTAAAGCGCTGCAAAGCAAAATTTCTAACTGGAAAAACGACTTAACCTTACCTGCGTTGGCTGTGCAACAAGCGCAAGATGCCGCTAGCATCAGTTTAGCCAATTATTATCAGCAATACAGCACCATGCTCAAGGCCTGTAATGCCTGTGATTTCGATGATTTAATTATGCTGCCAACCTTGCTGTTTCAACACGATGTAGCAACACGTGAGCGCTGGCAACAGAAAATTCGCTATCTGTTAGTAGATGAATATCAAGATACCAATACCAGCCAATATGAGTTAGTCCGCTGGTTAGTGGGCGAGCGTCGCCGCTTTACCGTGGTCGGTGATGATGACCAGTCTATTTATTCTTGGCGCGGTGCGCGGCCGCAAAACTTGGTGTTATTGAAAAAAGACTTTCCTGAATTAAACGTGATCAAACTTGAGCAAAACTACCGCTCAGCAGAACGCATTTTAAAAGCGGCCAATATCTTAATTGCCAATAACCCGCACGAGTTTGAGAAAAAACTGTTTAGCGTGAATGGCTATGGTGTGCCGCTAAAAGTTTTACCTTGTAAGCATGAAGAAGACGAAGCCGAAAAAGTGATTGCCGAAATTATCTCGCATCGCTTTACCCATCGCAGCCATTATCGCGACTATGCGCTGTTGTATCGTGGCAATCATCAAGCACGCGTGTTTGAAAAAGCGCTAATGACCAACCGTATTCCCTATCGAATTTCCGGTGGTACGTCTTTTTTCTCACGCAGTGAAATTAAAGATGTAATGGCCTATCTGCGTTTGTTGGTGAATCAAGATGATGATAATGCCTTGCTGCGGATCATCAATGTGCCGCGCCGCGAAATTGGCCATGCCACCTTGGAGAAAATTGGTAACCTGGCCAATCAAGAACACATCAGTTTATTTGCAGCGTGCTGCCACCCGGGGCTAAGTCATACTTTACCGGTACGCAGTTTTCAGGCAGTGAAACAATTTGCCGATTGGATTAATCAATTAGCCGATAATGCCGTGCGAGCAGAGCCTGCCGAAGCCATTCGTGATTTGATCCGGCAAAGTCACTATGAAGCCTGGTTGTTTGAAAGCAGTAACAGCCCTAAAGCAGCTGAAATGGCCTTGAAAAACGTCAATGAACTGTACCGCTGGATTGTCGAAATGCTCAACGGCAAAGATGATGAACCGCCGATGCCCTTGAGTGAAGTCGTTAGCAAATTATGTTTACGCGACATGCTTGAACGGCAAGAACAAGAAGATAACGCCGATCAGGTGCAATTACTGACGTTGCACGCTTCGAAAGGCTTAGAGTTCCCTTATGTGTTTATGGTGGGCATGGAAGAAGGCATTTTGCCGCATCAAAGCTGTATTGATGAAGATAATGTCGAAGAAGAACGCCGTTTAGCTTATGTGGGTATCACTCGGGCACAGCGCGAGCTCATTTTTACTTATGCGCGAGAGCGTCGGCAATATGGAGAAGTGGTTCGGCCAGAGCCCAGCCGCTTTTTAACCGAGTTACCACAAGATGATTTGGAATGGCAACAGCCTAATCAACCTAAAACTGCAGAGCAACGCCAGCAAACTGCGGCATCGAATATCGCACGTTTGCGGCAAATGCTGAATAAAGATTAGCCTTATAAACACACCGCTCAGTTAGCGCTAATTAGCACCTAGCGCTTTTAACATTTGATCGCGCATACCTGATTCAAACGTCACATAGCGACCACGCCCTAATGCTTTGGCGTGATACATGGCGGCATCAGCGTCGCGTAACATCGCATCGGCATGGTGATAGTCTGTGCTAAATGGCGCAATACCAATACTGATGCCCGAATTGACACTGTTATTCTCTAGCACAAAGGGCTGGCGGAATTTGTCGATAATGCGCTGGGCAATTTCTTCGGCATCTTGCTCAGATTGCAAGTTTAATAACATAATCACGAACTCATCACCGCCGAAGCGTGCGGCCACATCATGCTCGCGGATCGCACTGAGTAAACGTTTGCTACTTTCAATTAAAAACGCATCGCCAATATGATGGCCTAAGGTGTCGTTGATCAATTTGAAACGGTCGAGATCTAAAAACAGCAATGCCATTCCGGTTTGCGGTTGGCGTTTATTTAATAAAAATTGTTGTTTTAATTGCTGCAGAAACATCTGCCGATTGGCAAGCCCGGTTAATACATCATGATTCGCATCATAGAACAATTTTTGCTCCGCTTTTTTACGCTCTTCAACTTGCAGGCGTAAAAATAAGTTGGTTTGACGCAACTCACGGGTACTTTCAAAGACTTTACGTTCCAGTTCTTCTTGATGTTGTTTTTGTTTCTCAGCAGCAAGCTTACGCTGGATCGCTACCGCGATATGCTGTGAAACGAAACGTAAAATAGTGAGCTCTTGCTCGCTATAATGATAACCATCAACATAAGACTGAACCGCAACCACCCCAATGACTTTTTGGTCAATCTTCAGCGGAGCACCGAGCCAGCTTTTTGAATGGCGAGCTGCTTTCTCTAGCTCAGTGGTACCACTCATACCTCGGCGGATCTCACCTTGCTCAACCAGTATTGATGCTTGCTCAGGGTTAATGAGTCGCGCTTCAGCACAGCGGATAACATATTCGGTAAAACCTCGGCTTAGTGGCCGATCAAAGGCTGCAGGGCTAAATTGGTCAACATAAAACGGAAAGGTTAATTTCGTCCCATCGGTGTTGAGTAAGGCAATATAACAGTTTTCCGCAGCCATAAAATTACAGAGCACTTTATGGATTGCTTGGTAAAACGTTTGCATGTCTTGGCTACTGGCCGTTAGCTCAGATATTTTATATAACGCCGCCTGTAGCTTTTCACCGTGGATACGTTCTCTAATTTCTTTTTGTAAAAAGTCGTTGGTTTCTTGCAATTGCAAGGTGCGTTCTTTCACCGTGCTTTCTAATAGTTCACGACTCTTTACTCGATCTAAAGCAATAACAGTGTGAGAACCAATACTGCTAAACAATTTTAAATCTTGCTCGTTATAACGATACTGACTGTCATAAGACTGGATCGCCATAACGCCGATAATTTTTTCACCACGACATAAAGGGATACCCATCCAATGTGCTGAGGGTGAACCTTGTGCTTCAATCTCGCCGCTTCTCACTAATTCGTCAAATTCCTCTTCATCACATAACAGTGGCCGCTGGTAGCGAGCAACATAACCGGTTAAGCCACGAGAGAAAGCGTTGTCTGGAATAGAAGTAATGAGTTGCTGATCTTTTTCGTCAGAGAAGTACTGCAGTTGGTAATGCTCAGTATCAGCATCATAAAGCACCACATAAAAGTTTTCGGCGTGTAACTGCTCAGAGACCATTTTGTGGATCGCCGGATAAAAATCGGCCATATCACTAATATGGCTGGCCAATTCTGACAGCTGCAACAAAGCCCCCTGAATGGTATAGGCTTCTTTTTGCCGAGCGATTAACAGCAACAGCCGTCTGATTTTATTGCCCGCTTGTTTTAATTGATATTGGAGCGTTCGTTGTTTAGTCAAGCTTCCGATCCTGAAACGATTACAAACTGGTCAGATGTATAATAACAATGGGCTATTATGCACAAAGTTTAAACACATGGAAGAGCTACAGAGCAAATTCGTTTAATTAAATAACCAGGGTGCTGTTAAACAAGCATAGCCCAATCGGCACAAAAAAACCGCGACTGGCGCGGTTTTATTAAAACGAAAACGCTGGTTCTGTTTATACACCATCCGTCATAAAACGAATGGCGGCAGCAATTTCATCATCAGAACAAGTGGTACAGGTGCCTTTAGCGGGCATGTTACGAATGCCTTCAATAGAGTGCTTTAATAACACATCAAAACCTTGCTCTAAACGCGGCTTCCAATCAGCAGATTGATGTTTTGGCGCATCAAGTGCACCCGTGCCATGACAGGCAAAACAGGCAGATTGATAAACTTGCTCGCCACTGCGTGGACCTGTTGCCGCGGCAGCCACAGCTGGGGTAGCACCAGCAACATAAACCTGACCTACTGGCGCAATGCGTTTTGCAATAGCGTCGGCATCAGAGGTTGCGCTCGCGTGGACGCCGATGGTAATCAGCAGCAAACTTACTGCAACTGTCAATTTATTCATAGTGTTGATCCCATACTGAAAGCCATAAGTGATTGGTCGCATTATAGCCTGCATCTCAACCGAAACGGAAGAGCTTAGGCAGATTGTTAGTGCTGCGCATTGCATTGCCATGTGTAAACTTTTAGCCGCGACACCGCCGCAAAGGCTTATGCTTATTGCTTTATGCCAAAAGGCGCAGCAAAACGGTTTTTTTAAAGCGAAATTTTTTAAAAAAGAGGCTAGGCAAACCCGGTTATTGTGATAGTCTGTTCGACCTGCTTGATGAGGATATTTGGCACCTAGGAAGATTGCGGGCCAAGCAGTAAATCGTTTTCCACATTACGCAATGCAAAAAAATAAGAATAACGGCACTTGCAGTTTCCCCGTTTAGTTAAATAAAAACAACCACTTAAATCACCACCATTAACATTCTGCCTCAAGCAGGATGACATTTTCCTATGGGTTTTGCACAAAGTTATCCACAGCTTACTATCTTTTTAACGCAGCAAAGTCAACCGGTTCAGCTGGTGGTAGGGGGATGGCTGTGGCATGCTATTACGCATCAGCGTTGCAGGAATTATTATCATGGTCTATATCCCCAAAAACCCGTTAATTTTGGTTGACGGATCCTCCTATTTATTTCGGGCTTATCATTCACCACCGCACTTAACCAATTCAAAAGGTGAAGCCACTGGCGCTATTTATGGTGTGGTGAACATGCTTAAAAGCTTGTTAAAACAATATCAGCCCAGCGAAATGGCCGTGGTGTTTGATGCGAAAGGCCCAACGTTTCGTAATGAAATGTATCAAGAGTACAAAGCACATCGCCCGCCGATGCCTGATGACCTACGCAGCCAAATTGCCCCGTTACATCTGATCATCGAAGCTATGGGTCTGCCTTTACTTTGTATTAGCGGCGTAGAAGCTGATGATGTTATCGGTACTATTGCCCGTCAAGCTAGCGCTGCGGGGCGTCATACGTTGATTTCAACCGGTGACAAAGATATGGCGCAGCTGGTAGACGAACATGTCACCTTAATTAACACGATGAATAATACATTGCTCGACCCTATCTCGGTTAAAGAGAAATTTGGCGTCGGGCCGGAGTTGATTATCGATTATCTCGCGCTGATGGGCGACAAAGTGGATAACATTCCTGGCTTGCCTGGTGTCGGTGAAAAAACAGCCGCGGCCTTATTGCAAGGGCTGGGCTCAATTGAACACATTTATCAACAGCTTGATCAAGTCGCCACACTGACCTTTCGTGGTGCCAAAAATATGGCTGCCAAGTTGGCAGAACATAAAGCACAACTGGCGTTGTCTTACCAACTGGCCACGATTAAATGTGATGTCGAATTACCCTATCAACTCACCGATTTACAGATCCGTCCCACAGACAAGCAACAGCTAAGCGAGCTGTACCGACAATGCGAATTTAAACGCTGGTTAGCCGAGATCCTCAGTGACAGTGACACGAACACCGCGGGCACGTCGCAGCAACTCGAAAATGCCACTACTACTCACACAGCGACAGAACACACCGCCGATGAACCCGTCAGGCAAGTGATTGATCGCAGTCAGTACCAAACGGTGCTGAACGAACAACAATTTACTGCATTGCTTCAAGAAATAAACCAAGCAGAATTAACCGCTTTTGATACGGAAACCACCAGCTTAGATTATATGCAGGCGGAATTGGTTGGTTTATCTTTTGCCACAGCAGCAGGAAAAGCATGGTATCTGCCTTTAGCGCATGATTATTTAGGCGCGCCAGCGCAACTCGATCGCCAGTGGGCCTTGGCACAACTGCAACCTTGGCTAGAAGATAACAACAAAGCCAAGGTTGGCCAAAACTTAAAATACGATCAAAGCGTGTTAGCGCGTTATCAATTAACCTTACGGGGTATCCGCTTTGATACCATGTTGGAATCTTATGTGCTGAACTCGGTAGCGGGCCGTCACGATATGGATTCGCTTGCGCTGAAGTATTTAGGTCATAACACTATTAGCTTTACTGATTTAGCCGGTAAAGGGGCTAAGCAGCTGACGTTTAATCAAATTGAACTTGCCCAAGCCGCTGAATATGCCGCTGAAGATGCCGATGTGACGCTGCAACTGCATCAAACGCTATGGCCACAATTGCAACAAAGTCGTGAGCTGGTCAAGGTGTTTACTGAGATCGAGCTGCCTTTAGTGAACATTTTGTCGACAATAGAGCGCCACGGCGTGCTGATTGATAGCAACTTGTTGGCCAAGCAAAGTGAACAGTTAACTGCCCGTATTAAAGAGCTAGAACACTTGGCTTACGATGCAGCAGGCAAAGAATTTAATCTGGCCTCGCCAAAACAACTGCAAGAGATCCTGTTCGAGCAGATGAAGTTACCGGTATTGAAAAAGACACCGAGTGGCACACCGTCGACCGCCGAAGAAGTGCTCGCTGAGCTCGCTTTAGAGTATGACTTTCCGAAACTGATCACTGAGCATCGTGGTTTAAGTAAGTTACGCTCTACTTATACCGATAAACTGCCGAAGATGGTGAATCCCGCTACGGGGCGCGTTCACACTTCCTATCATCAGGCGGTAGCCGCCACCGGTCGCTTGAGCTCAACAGAACCGAATTTACAGAATATTCCGATCCGTACCGAAGAAGGCCGACGCATCCGCCAAGCCTTTATTGCGCCTGCCGGTAAATGCATCCTGGCCATCGATTACTCGCAAATCGAATTACGTATTATGGCGCACCTATCGCAAGATAAAGCCTTACTGGATGCCTTTGCTAATGGTCTTGATGTGCATAGAGCCACCGCTGCTGAAGTGTTTGCCATTAGCTTAGATGAAGTAACTAGCGAGCAGCGCCGCCGCGCCAAGGCGGTCAACTTTGGGCTAATTTATGGCATGTCTGCGTTTGGTTTAGCCAAACAACTGGGTATTGCTCGCCATGAAGCACAGCATTATGTTGACCGCTATTTTGAGCGTTTCCCTGGTGTACTGGATTATATGGAGCGCACGAGAAAGCAAGCGCATGACCAAGGCTATGTTGAAACACTGTTTGGTCGCCGTTTATATTTGCCTGACATTAATGCCCGCAATATGGGCAGGCAAAAAGGCGCCGAACGTGCGGCCATTAATGCCCCCATGCAAGGCACCGCAGCCGACATTATCAAATTAGCCATGATCAAGGTGGCGGCATGGTTGGAACAGCAAGATAACAACGCTGTGCAAATGATTATGCAGGTGCACGATGAATTGGTGTTTGAAGTGGCAGAGCAAGAGGTTGAGCGCGTTGCTGCCGAGTTAAAAACCTTGCTAGCCAGTGCCGCATCATTAGATGTGCCACTTTTAGCAGAAGCCGGTTATGGTAAAAACTGGGATGAAGCACATTAAATTTCGTTGTTAATAAAGGTAATTTAATTACACAAACCCGAAAGCAAGCGCTTACATTTTCAGTTTTGTAGTTTAATTACAGTTTTTGCTTGCAATAGTGCAAAAATTAGCTAAAATTTGCGCTGTAGGGTACAGAGGTAAGATATTCTATCTTTCGCTTCGGTATGTTTTTACTATTGAAGTTCAGAAAGTAGGCTTTATTAGCCGCCCCGCTGCTTGCAGCGGGGCGTTTTTTTTGCTGCAAAAGTCAGAATGATGATTGCGCGAGGCTTATTCGCTTGGCGTGTAGCGGTAAGATCACGCTTATCTTTGCTATCAGGCGAGTCAGGCGTTAAATTTTTAGAGTAAATACTTTAAACCGCATAGGTTGGGTGTTATGATCAACACGTCTTAACAGTAAGACATCCTGTTGATTAAATTATATAGCTTCTCCCCTGCTTGCTATAACCGACCCTCTTGGGTCGGTTTTTTTATGCCGCGTTATCGTCGTTAAACCACTGATCTAACGTTTGTTCTAACTCGGGTAAACCAAACTTATTTAACGAGCTAAAAGCCTGCACCTTAACATCACCCATAAAGGCCATGGCCGCATCACGTACTTCCAGCACAATTTTATTCCGAGCACCAGGCCCCAGTTTATCGGCCTTAGTCAGTAATATCAGCACCGGCAATTGGCTTTGCACCGCCCAATGAATAAGCTGCTGATCCAAATCTTTTAACGGATGACGAATATCCATTAATACCACTAAGCCTTTTAGACTTTGCCGTTTTTCTAAATACTCAGACAGTGACTTCTGCCATTTTTCTTTTACAGCTAAAGGCACTTTCGCAAAACCATAACCGGGTAAGTCGATTAATCTTTTATTCTCGGCCAACGTAAAGGTATTAATCAGCTGAGTACGACCTGGCGTTTTACTGGTTCTGGCCAAAGCATTTTGGCGAGTTAAAGTATTTAATGCGCTGGATTTACCGGCATTTGAACGTCCGGCAAAAGCGACTTCGATGCCGTTATCTGCGGGTAATGCCTTAATATCCGGGGCGCTGGTAAGAAAACTTGTTTGTTGATAATTTAATTTAATAGACGACACAGCCTGCTCCGGCGGTTAATTTATTGCTATTGTAGCGGATCAAAGGAGCAGTAAGAAGCATTTGCCGTGCTTTTGACCATAGTATGGGATTTTACTTTGGGCAGTTTCGTGTAAAATAGCTAAAAATTCACCTTAATGTTATTCATTGCTGCCAGCAAGCTGGCTTTTGAATGCGGACTGAGACGGATCAAACATGAAAAAAATCATACTTCCTCTGGCGCTGTTATTCGGTTTAGTCGGTACAGCTAATGCTTTTGACGGTGACGCTGAAGCAGGCAAAGCAAAATCTGCCACTTGTGCTGCTTGTCATGGTCCTGACGGTAACAGCGTTGTAACCATTTATCCTAAATTAGCAGGTCAACACGCTGAATATTTATATAAACAGTTAACCGACTATAAGCTAGGTATGACCACTGGCGGAAAAGAAGGTCGTGCTAATGCCATCATGTACGGTATGGTTGCTGCATTGTCTGATCAAGATATGCAAGATTTAGCCGCTTACTTCTCTTCTCAGCGCATTACATCTGGCACAACACCAGAAGAAGTAATCGAAGTAGGTCAAAAGCTGTATCGTGGCGGTGATGCCGATCGCGGTATTCCAGCTTGTATCGCCTGTCATGGTCCACGTGGCGCAGGTACTAGCTTAGCGGGTTTCCCAAGAATCGGCTTCCAGAACGCAGACTATGTTAAAGCCACACTAGAAGAATTTCGTGCTGGTACTCGTGCAAATGACATGAACGGCATGATGCGTGACGTGGCCAAAAAGCTGACTGACGATGATATTAAAATTCTGTCGCAATACTTAGGCGGCTTACACTAATACTTAGTTATTAGAAAAAACCGGCGAATAAGCCGGTTTTTTTATGCCGCTTTGTGAGAAATATCTTACAAAGCATGTAAGACATCACCTATAGTTGAATTTTAATTGAACTATTTCAACTTTCTATACTTAACTTAAATCACTGAAAAATAATACGATATAGACTAAAGTCTAATTTTTTTCAGGTTTTTTATACTCAAGCGCTTGTTATCTGATTAGATCGGAGTAAATTAACTGTATCGCCGTTAGCGGTAAAACAACAGGGAATTTAGGTTAAGGAAGCCGCATGCACATTATGTGCGCTGTGTTTGAAGATGCTAAGATGGTATTACGCGTGAACCACGCGCAAGGAAGATTACGAAAGCATTAGGAAGATCATAAATAAAAAAAATTTTGCACGGACAGCAAACAATAATATAGGGATAATTTGCAACACGGTGTTGACTGCGCATCAGGATGAATTGCATTATTCAGAAGATGTGTCCATCTCTAGGCACGAATAAACAGGGCGATAAGGTTATCTTATCGCCCTTTGTTTTGGATGTAATATGCAACAATCAATCTGCCCATTATGCGGCCATGCAGATACCCTTCGCTATAACGCCCAACTGCATCCCCCTTACTGGCAATGTCAGCGATGCGCTTTGGTGTTTTTAGACCGACACCACCTACTCTCTGCCGAGCAAGAAAAACAACACTATTTGCTACACAACAATGATCTGAACGATGCGGGTTATCGGCTATTTCTGAATAAATTGGCAGCGCCCTTACTGCAAACCTTGGGCAATACCACGAAAAGTGGCTTAGACTTTGGATGCGGTCCCGGCCCGTTGCTAGCAAATATGTTACAGGAAGCCGGTCATCAGATGCAGGTGTGGGATCCCTTCTTTGCCAATGACCCCGCCCCGTTAGAGCAGCAATACGATTTTATCAGCTGCACCGAAGCGATTGAGCACTTTGTCGATCCGCTTAACGAGTGGCAATTATGGCTACAACTGTTAAAGCCGGCAGGGGTGCTTGCGATTATGACCAAATGTTATCCAACAGCAGAGGCGTTCAGCAATTGGTATTATCGACGAGATCCAACACATATTAGTTTCTTCAGTCAGGCCACATTTCGTTGGTTAGCAGCACAATATCAGCTTAAGGTGGCATTTCCAGCGAATGATGTGGTGATCTTCAGCAAAGCTGGGTAAAATGATCGGTCTTTTTACAGGTAGCAAAATACTATGACGCGTCAAAAAAAATCCCGCAATGCTGGCAACAATGGCCAACGCCATTTACCTGCCAGTGAGATCCGCAAAACCCGAGAAACCAAAGAAGAGACTAAGAAGAAAGGCTCAGGCCTGAAATCGGGTACTCGTAACAGCATGCAACAAAGTAAAGATGCACAAGCTGAAGCGAACAAAGCCAAAAAAGATCCGCGAATTGGTAGCAAAAAACCTATCGTGTTAATCGCTGAGCCTACTTTGGTTGAGCAGATGCCCAACGTGGTCAGTGCCATACCCAAAGCACAGTTAAAAGCGGTTAAAGCTGAAACACTGACACCAGAGCAAGAGTTGGCCAGTATCGAAGCCGATGAGCGCCTACAAGCCCTATTAGAGCGCGTTGAGCAAGACGAAGTATTAACCGGCAAAGATGCAAAATACTTTAATAGCAAAACGGCACGCTTAAGCGAGCTGTTACAGTTATTAGGCTTAGATGACGCTGATGACGAAGCAACGCGCAGCGATAGTGCAGACGAAGAAGAAGATCCATTAGCGCGTTTTGAGCGTACCGACTGGCGTAAAACTTTGCTAGGCGATGAGGATTAAGCGTGACGTTATTATGGGCAAGTATGTTGGTGTTAGGTGTGGGCATTATTGCCGTACTGGCTTTTTATGCCGGTAAGCTATTGTGGCAGGTCAAGTTACAAACCCAGCGCCAACAACTCGAGCAACAGCAACTCGAGCAGAAACAGCAAGAGAAAAAACGCTACCTGCATGAAAGTATCGTGTTGATTAGCCGAGCAATGCTGGAGCAACAATGCGAGTTTTCCGAGGGCGCATTACGCCTTTGGGTGCTACTCGATCATTGGCCCGAGGAAGATAAGCCGGATCCCGTTGTGCACTATCCGGCTTTGCATAAGATGTATTTAGTGGTTCGTGATATGCCGACACATCAAGCTCGGAAAGAGCAAGATAAAAAGCTTACGAAGCAACAAGATAAAATTCGCCAACAAGCAGAAATCGACCTTAAAAGCGAGATTGAAGCTGACGTTAGCAAATTATTAGCAAGATTTCAGCAGGCCTAAGCCTGCTGCAATTTACTGATTACTGCTTATATACTTGCCCTGCTTTCATCACAAAACTGACGTTTTTCATCAGCTTCATATCCTGCAGCGGATCGCCTGCAACAGCAATGATATCGGCAATCTTACCAGCTTTAATCGAGCCAAGCTCTTGCTCAACGCCAAGTAATTTTGCGCCTTCAATCGTTGCACTATGAATCGCCGTTAACGCCGGCATACCAGCTTCGGTCATATAAACAAACTCTAGCCAATTATCGCCATGCGCGCCGACACCCGCATCAGTACCAAAGGCAATATTCACCCCAGCTTTATAGGCCCGAGCAAAAGTTTGCTGAATGAGTGGCCCGATGGTGGCGGCTTTAGGCCGAACAATTTCAGGGAAGAAACCGTCGATTTGCGCTTTATTTTGCACCCATTTACCGGCACTGATCGTCGGCACATAATAGGTACCGTGTTTTTTCATCAGGGCAATGGTGTCTTTATCCATGTAAGTACCATGCTCAATCGAATCCACCCCAGCAATAATCGCTCGCTCCATCCCTTCTTTACCATGAGCATGCACAGCGACTTTCATGCCGTAATCTTTCGCGGTTTGCACCACAGCAGCTAACTCTTCAACGGTAAATTGAGGGTTCATGCCACTTTTTGCCACACTTAATACCCCACCGGTTGCGGTGATTTTAATCAGATCTGAGCCTTCTTTATAACGCTGACGAACCGCTTGCTGGGCTTGAACCGGGCCATTTAGCACCCCATCAGTAGGGCCTGGGTTGCCCAATAACGCATTGGCTAAACCGTTGGTAGGATCAGCGTGTCCACCGGTGGTGGCTAATGATTTACCTGCAGCAAAAATACGCGGCCCTTTAACGTAACCTTGAGCAATTGCTTTGCGCAGCGCAATACTTACCTGATGGCTATCGCCCAACTCACGTACTGTTGTAAACCCGGCCATTAAGGTTTTTTCAGCAAACGCCGCGCCGCGAAGCGCAAAATCGGCTTCATTCAACCGGCTCCAATCGCTGTAAGAGGTTGCACTTAATTGCGTTGAAAAATGTGTATGCATATCCATCAAACCCGGCATAACCGTGTGATTGCGTAAATCCACCACAGTCGCTTCCGCACCGGGCTGTTGGTAACCGGCAACGATGGCGCTAATTTTATCGTCTACGACAATGATGGTTTGTGTTGTTAAAGGCTGTTTATCTTCGGCAGTAATCAATTTACCAGCGTGAATATAGGTTGTTGCCGCCTGTAAGGCCGATGGCATAGCACAAAGTGTCGCCAGTGCCAGTAGAGAGAGTCTTATCATGGTTATTATCCTCTTAATATTATTAGCTTGTTGCCCTGTTATTGAAACTATGGGCTGCCGGGCCAAACCAAGCAATGCGCTTGCGGTATCTAGCCAGAATATGCGATTAACCGCTCAACTCGTCGCTATTCGCCAGTTCAGCTAACACAAAATCAACACCGCCACTGTTAATCAGCCAACGGGTGTGCTTGCCCTGAGTGACCATCTTGGCTTCTTGCAATAATTGATAATATAAATTGCGATGTAATCTGGCGGATAACCCTCGCCACAACTGCAAGTAAGGTAATTGCTGCCCAGCATAATATTGGATCTGTAAAGGATAAGCCGCACTGAGTGGCACAGCATCTTCAATGTTAGTGGTTAGCCATAACTCTGGGCCTGAGACAGCCTGTTGCCAATGACTTTGCGTTACTAAAAAAGGCACGTCTGCCACCTGGATGCGGACTTTTTCAGCAGGTGTTTGTAGAAAATAGTCGTTATCCTGCTTGAGTAAAACCGACGCGAATAAACGCACTAAGGCCGGTCTTTGAATAGGACTATCTTGATATAACCACTGGCCATCGGCAGTAATTAACAACGGCAAATCACCACAAAATGGCGGATCCCAGCTTTCAACTGGTGCTAAGTTAGGTTGGCTGAGTTGCTGTTGTAATTGAGATAAATCCATACCACAAGGAACCATTGGCGTGCTAATTAAACTGCAGTATAGCTGGGCAACACTGAGAAAGTAAGGTAATCACAAAGGCAGGAAAATAAGTGGGGTGACTGATGGGGCTCGAACCCACGACAACCGGAATCACAATCCGGGGCTCTACCAACTGAGCTACAATCACCGCTGAAGTGGCTATTTTAACCAAAAACCTCGCATGGCTCCAAGCTCTTTTTTGTAATTTGTCATCTAAGGGTACAAGGCTTTATGGTATGATCACCAACGTTTGCTGAGGTTTCCGGATTTACCGTCAGCAACACGCATAGTTTAGAAACCTCATCACACACCCTGCTAAAAAATTCAAAGGAGTGTTACATGGAACAAATCAACGAGTTATTCCAACAAAACCATGAGGTTTTACTCGGATATTTCATACAGCTTGTTGCTGCTATCTTCATCTTTTATGTAGGCCGTATTATTGCTCGCGGTATCAAACGATTAATTGAAAAAGGCTTGTTATCACGCAGTATTGATAAGGCCGTTGTTTCCTTCTTAAGCAGCATTGTGTATGCCGTTTTAATTATTGCCACAACCTTGATGGCACTGTCGCAAGTTGGCGTGCAAACTACTTCGTTTATCGCTATTTTAGGTGCTGCCGGTTTAGCGATTGGTTTAGCATTACAAGGTTCTCTGGCTAACTTTGCCTCTGGCGTGTTGATAATTCTTTTCCGCCCATTTAAATCGGGTGACTTTATTGATGCCGGTGGTATTTCCGGTACTGTAGATAAAATTGAAATCTTCCAAACCACCATGAAAACGCCAGATAACAAACGCGTCATCGTACCTAATGCCAAAATCACCGGTAGTCATATCACGAACTTTTCTGCTGAGGCCACGCGCCGTGTCGACTTAGTGATCGGTATCAGCTATGACGCTGATTTATTAAAAGCGAAAAACCTACTGCAAGACATCATCAAAAATGATGAGCGTGTTTTGGCTGAGCCTGCGCCCAACATCCGTGTCTCTGAGTTAGCCGACTCTTCAGTTAACATTATTGTGCGCCCTTGGGTGAATAGTGCTGATTACTGGGGTGTGTATTGGGATACGCTTGAAAAAGTAAAATTGACCTTTGATGAACACGGTATTGGTATTCCCTTCCCGCAAATGGACGTTCATCTTAAACAAGAAACAAAGGAGTAAACATGAAACTATTCACTGTAGCCGCAACGTTAAGTGTCTTATTTGCGGGTGCCGCGCAAGCTCAAGCGCCAGAGGAAGAGCAAAAAGTGTGGAAAACCTCAGCAGAGCTTGGCGCCATTACCACTACAGGTAATACAGCAGGTACGTCTATTACCGGTAAAATTGATGCCAGACAAGAGCTGGAAGAATGGAGCAATCAGTATATTTTCAGCGCGTTCTTTAAAGAAGATGAAAAAGTCGATGCTGATGGCAACAGAGAGAAAGAACGGTCAGCGCAACGCTATCTGGTATCCGCGAAAGGGGCTTACAAAATCGGTGATGAACACGATAATTTGTTTGTGTTAGGTTCGTATACCGATGATAAATTTGGTGCTTACACTAAATACACCACCATCGCCGCCGGTTACGGTACCCGTTTAATGGATCTGGAAAACCAGACGCTGGATGTAGAAATCGGTCCGGGTTATTACAACGCCCGCCGATCTACTGACGAAACAGAAAATGGCTTGCTGGCCCGTGGTGCTGCGGAATTTAAATGGACCATCAGTGAATCTGCCTCTTTTTCACAAACACTCAGCGTTGAAATCAGTAACGAAAATACGCGGACTATCGCTGAAACCGCACTCAGTGCCAGAGTGAATGGTGCTATGCAGATGAAAGCCGCCTTTTTAGTACAAAATGACTCTGATGTCACTGCCGATAAAAAGAGTACCGACACGCAAACCTCTTTAACCTTGGTTTACGCGTTCTAAGTACACCTATTACACAGCGGCTTCGTGCCGCTGTGTGCTTTATTTACCTTAATTCGCAACAAAAACCGCTATTTGCCCCCCTGCTCGTTTCGAATACCAACAAGTTCAACTATGCTTAGCACTTATCTTAGTCATAACACAGACGCTGTTTATCGCTGAAAATATGGAATTAACATGAATCCAAGGGCATCCAAACTGAGCAAACTGCCTTACTACCCTATCTTGGGGGCAGCGATCTATTTGCTATTGGGCTTGCTTTGGATCGAGTTTAGCGATGTATTTTTAGCGTCCATCGTTAGCGATCCGGTTTTACTCACCCGTTATCAAACTTATAAAGGGTTTGTCTATGTGCTGCTGACCGCCATCCTCGCCTGGGTATTGTTAAAGCAGCGACTGCAATTTGAAATGGCGCTGACCGAATCACAACGCCTGAGTCATATGGCGTTTGACTATGCTGCAACCGGTATTGCCTATGTCGACGTTAATGGGCAATTCATTAAGGTTAATCAAGAACTGTGCCGTATGCTGGAATACAGCGCTGACGAATTAAGAAGCATGACGTTTCAACACATCACGCACCCTGATGACTTATTACTTGACCAAGGTTTGCGAGAAAAGATTTTAGCCAATGACATCAAGCAATTTTCCATTGAAAAACGCTACATCACTAAAAATAACCACACTTTATGGGTACGTTTATCTGTCGCTTTATTACCGCCACAACAGCATCTATCGGCTTATTTTATCTCGGTCGTGCAGGATATTTCTGCGATAAAACACGCACAACATCAACTGCAAGAAAGCGAACAACGCTTTCGCACCTTACTCGACAGCATGCCCAATATCTCGGTACAGGGATATGACGAACATGGCGTAACGCTTTACTGGAATAAAGGCAGCGAGTTAGTGTATGGCTATAGCAAACAAGAAGCGCTTGGCCGTAACTTACTGGATTTAATTATTCCCCAGCCAATGCATAACGATGTAAAAGCCGCTATTCAAGCAATGACACATTCTGGCCACCCCCTGCCAGCAGAGGAGTTACAGCTACAACGCAAAGATGGCAGTCTGGTCAGCGTATACTCGTCACACGCGGTGATCTTCGACCCGGATAATAAACCGCGCATTTACTGCATAGATATCGATTTGACTGAACGCAAGCAACAAGAAGCGCAATTAGCTTTTTTAGCAGAGTACGATCCCCTTACGCACTTACCCAATCGCCAATTTTTTACGGGTCGTTTAGAACAAGCCATTAAGGTTGCCCGGCGCGAAAAGCTGCAATTAGCCGTATTGATAATCGACTTAGACAATTTTAAAACCATCAACGATTCGTATGGCCACAGTGTCGGCAATTTACTGTTAAAAAACGTCAGTGAAAAACTTAAAATTTTCTGTCGAGACACCGATAGCTTGGCGCGTCTAGGGGGCGACGAGTTTGCGATTCTGATCGAGCACTTACCCCACACAGAAGATGCCGCCCGCTTTGCTTTAGAACTGCTGCAAGCCTTACAACAACCGGCAAATTTAACTGAACGAATTGACGTCACTATAACCGCGTCTATTGGCATTAGTTTGTACCCTGAGCATCACAATAACGCTGAATCATTATTGCAAGGTGCTGACGCGGCACTGTACAAAGCCAAAGCGGAAGGTCGCAGCACATACAGCTTTTTCAGCAGCCAACTGACTTCGACAGCACGGCAACGCTTGCAACTGGAAACTAAGTTGCGCCTGGCGATTAGTCATCAACAATTACAATGTTACTTTCAGCCGCAAGTAGCTATTCAAAGCGGTCAAATCATCGGCGCAGAATTACTGATCCGCTGGCAAGATGCCGAGCAAGGCTTTATTTCACCAGAGCTTTTTATTCCCGTGGCGGAAAACTGCGGGTTAATTCATACCATTGGCCATTTTGTGTTAGAGCAAGCCTGCCTCTTAGGCAAACAATGGTTAGAGGAAGGCTTACCTCAAGTGAAGTTAGCGGTGAATGTCTCGGCGCATCAATTTAGTAAAGGTGACTTCGAGCAACAAGTGATCTCTACCCTGCTCGCTACTGGCTTCCCCGCCCATTTACTTGAGTTAGAAGTCACAGAAACTGCGTTAATGCACAACAAAGATGCCGCTATTCGCACGATGCAACAATTACGTGCTACCGGTATTCGCCTTGCCATTGACGACTTTGGCACAGGCTATTCGTCCTTAGCCTATTTACAACGCTTGCCACTGGATATTCTTAAAGTCGATCGCAGCTTTATTGATAACATCACCGACAATGACGATGACCGACAAATCAGTAAAGCGATCATTGAGTTAGCGCATACGCTACATTTTGATGTATTGGCTGAAGGCGTTGAAACAGCCGAGCAGTTGGCCTTGCTAAAAGAGATGGCCTGTGATTACTATCAAGGCTATTATTTTAGTCAAGCCGTACCCGCTGAGCAATTTCGGCAGCTGCTACTGAATCAGTCGCCGCACGCTTAAACACATGCTAGCAACTCGGCGACACGTTTAACTTGCAAAGGACGCCTGGTTGAAAATCCTGCACACCTCCGATTGGCATTTAGGCCAAAGTTTTTTTACTAAAACTCGTAAAGATGAGCACCACGCTTTTATCCAGTGGCTACTGGCCCTAATCAGTCGCGAACAGATTGACGCGGTGATTATCGCCGGTGATGTATTTGATACCGCCACTCCGGCCAGCTATGCGCGAGAGCTTTACAACGAGTTTGTTGTGCAACTGCAACAACGCCAATGTACGCTGGTGGTGTTAGGCGGGAATCATGACTCGGTTGCGGTACTTAATGAATCGCGACAATTACTCGCCTGTTTAAATACCTATGTGGTAGCCAGTACCGAATTGCCTGTTGAACAACAAGTGATTCTACTTAACGATAAACAAGGTCAACCGGGCGCTTTGCTGTGTGCGGTGCCGTTTATTCGAGCTAAAGATGTGCTGCAAAGCCAAGCCGGCGACACCGGCCAGCAAAAGCGCCAAGCACTCGCCAATGCCATTGCCGAGCATTACCAACACCTATTTCAACTCGCCGAACAACAACGGCAAGAGCAGCAACTAAACATTCCCATTGTTGCCACGGGCCATTTAACGGCGCTTGGCGTCAGTAAAAGCGAGAGTGTACGCGAGATTTATATCGGCACCTTAGAGGGTTTTGCCGCAGAGGGTTTCCCACCGGCCGATTATATTGCGCTGGGGCATATTCACAGGCCGCAGCGCGTGGCGAAAACCGAACATATTCGCTATAGCGGCTCGCCATTACCCTTGAGCTTTGACGAGCTGGGTACAACCAAACAAGTGGTGCTGGTGGAGTTTAACGGCCGCGAGCGCCAACAGATTCGCTGTATTGATGTACCGCTGTTTCAACCCATGCAGGTGATTAAGGGAGATCTTGACACTCTGGCCGTGCAACTGGCCGCCATTGCACAACAACAGCACAGTAAGCCCGTTTGGCTCTGTTTGGAAATTGCCACCCAAGATTATTTATCTGATTTACAGCAGCGCGTACAACAACTGTGCGAAGGCTTGCCTGTCGAGGTATTGTTGGTACGCCGACAACGCGCTGCGCCTAGCCAAGCGTTAATACAGCAGCAAAAAGAAACCTTGGCCGAGCTGACACCTGAGCAAGTATTCGCTAAGCGCTTAGCAATTGAATCTATTGAAGATACTGAGCGGCAACAGCAACTGCAGCAACGCTTTTTAGCGGTACTGTCCGCCGTGCAGCAGGAGCAGAGCCGATGAAAATTCTGACTTTACGGCTGAAAAACCTCAACTCATTAAAAGGTGAATGGAAGCTCGATTTTACCCAATCGCCTTTTGCCGAAAATGGGCTATTTGCGATCACCGGGCCAACCGGCGCCGGAAAAACAACCTTATTAGATGCGATTTGTTTAGCCCTTTACCATCAAACACCCCGTTTAGGCCCGATTAGCCAAACTTCCAATGAAATTATGACACGCGGCAGTGCCGAGTCGATCGCAGAAGTGGAGTTTGAAGTAAAAGGCATTGCTTATCGCGCCTTTTGGAGTATGCGCCGAGCTCGTGGCCAAGCCGACGGCAATTTACAGCCAGCCGATGTCGAGCTGGCTGAAGTGCAAAGCGGCAAAGTGTTAGCCAATCAGGTGCGACCTAAAAACGAAGAAATTGAACGCATCACAGGTTTAGATTTTGCGCGTTTCACCAAATCCATGCTGTTATCACAAGGCGATTTTGCCGCTTTTCTAAATGCCAATGAAAGTGAGCGCGCCGAGTTGTTAGAAGAGCTTACCGGCACAGAAATCTACGGTTTGATCTCGAAGCGTGTGCATGATGACTACACCCAAGCCAAACAAGATTTACGAGAATTACAGGCCAAATTAGCGGGATTTCAGCTGTTAAGCGCTGATGAGCTAACGGCCATTGAGCAAGAACAGCAACAGGTCAGCACCCAGCAAGTCTTACTGAACGAGCAACTGAGCGCTTGGCAGCAACATCAACAATGGTGGGAGCAACAGCAGCAGGCTACACAGCAGCAGCAACTCGAAGCCAACCGCGCCCAACAGGCGCAACAAGCACTGCACGATGCAGCAGCGGATCTGGCTAAGCTTAGCCAAAATGAACCGGCTGAGCGCTTACGCACCCCCTTTAGCTTATTACAAAAGAGTCGTGATGATTTACAGGCATTAATTAGTGAACTGGTTAAAACAGAGCAGCAGCAACAGCTTACCATCGCAGATTTAGCTAAGCAGCGCAGTCAGCTTGAACACGCCGAGCAGGCTTTAGAGCACACTAAACAGCAAAATCAGCAGCAAGAAACCTTGCTCAATGAGCAGGTGGTGCCGTTAGATCATCAAATCGACGGCCTAGCGCAACAACAAAGCGCCCAGCAACAGCGTTTAGATAGTCTGCAGCAAAAATTACAACAAATGCAAGCGGATGACCGCCAGCTGCAGCAAAAGCTGCAACTGCTGCAACAACAACTCACCACTACCGCACGTTACCTGACAGAGCATCAGACCGATGCCGAGATCAATCGTTATCTTAGCAGTTGGCAACAGGCGCTTGGCCAGCTTGAAAAAAGCCAAGTGCAGCTGAATCAATTAGCCACTGAGCAGCAGAAAATTGAGCGAGAAAGCACAGCACTGCAAAGCAGCTTACAAGCACAACAACACACCTTGCAGCAACATGATAAGGCCCTACAAGCCCAGCAACAGCAGCACTTGCAACGGCAAAACGAATGGCAACATCTGTTACAACAAGCTGATGAAGCCACCTTACAGCAACAACTGCAACAGCTTACGTTGCGCTGGCCGAGGTTGCATCAAGCAGAAAATTGCCAGCAACAGTATTGGCAGGCCACTCAAGAGCAGCAGCAGTTACAAGCAACGCAGCAACAATTACACACTCAACAGCAGCAGCTGACTAGCGCGCGCGCCAAGCTTTTAGATGAATATCAACGGCATAAAGTACAAATCGACGATTTGCAGCAACTGATTAGTCAAGAAGAACAGCTAGCGTACTATCGCCAACAGCTTGTTGCCGGCGAAGCTTGCCCACTGTGCGGTGCCAGCGAACACCCTGCCGCGGCGATCCCATTAGATCTGCCCGATACGCAAGCGCGGTTGCAACAGGCGCAGCAACAAGCAGAACATACTTTATTGGCGGGTCAACAAAGCCGCGAAGCCTTAGATAAATGCACGGCAGAGCTGGCTGCACAAGCACCTCGCCTCAGTAAATTGGCCGAACTCATTAGCGCAACGCAGCAGCAATGGCAGCAGCACTGCGTGGCACTGGACGTCACGTTAGAAATAAACGATTCGCAAGCCTTGCCACAGTTAAGCCAAAGCTTACAGCAACAATTAGCGCTGACCAATGCGCAATTAACGGCTTTACGCCAGGCTGAAAAAGCGGTCACTCAGGCACAACAAAGCCTGATCGAACAGCAGCAAGTGCAAGCCCAAAAAGCACACCAGCTCAATTTACTGCAACAACAACACCTTAATCTGCAACAGCGTCAAGGCCAATTAGCACAACAACAAACGGCGCTACAACACGACCAACAGCAGCAACAGCAGCAGCTACAAAGTCAGCTTAGCGCCCAAGGCTATCAGGGCACACTGCAGCAGCTACCTACTTGGCTAGAGCAAAAACAGCAAGATGCAAAGCGGTATCAACAGACACTACAACAACAGCAGCAAGGACAACAAAACTTAGCCAGCAGCACGGCGGCACAACAGGCTCTACAGCAGCAAATCAGTACACTGAGCACGGAACTACAACAAACTGAACACGTCGCAAAGCGCCAAACCACGCAGTTGCAAGTGCTAAAAGCGCAACGGCACAGCTTATTTGGCGAGCAAGTCGTCAGCCAAGCACGGCACACGCTGCAGCAACAACTGCAGCACGCTCAGCAGTTATGGCAACAACAGCAACAGCAATATCGCCAAGTGGAACAGCGCCATACCGAACTCAGCAGTGTGCTAAACAACTTACAGCAGCGCCAGCAACAGCTGCAACAACAGCTTAATGAGCAAAGTACCGCTTGGCAAAATAGCCTGCAGCTTAGCCCTTTTGCTCATGAAGCCGCTTTTCTTGCCGCCTTATTACCCGAAGCAGAGCGCAGCCACTTACAAAGTAAAAAGCAGCAACTTGAAGAAACGTGGCAAAGCGCTAATACCTTATTGCAAAAAGCTAACGAGCAATTACAAGCACTGCTCGAACATGAGCAAGCCTCGGCGTGGCAAAAAGTCAGTGCGACCGAGGTGGCTGCAACTCGACAACAACTTAGCCAACAGCAAACCGAACTGTTGTCACGCTTAGGTCAGCTAAAAGAGCAGTTGAATCAGCAGCAACAATTACGAGAGCGGCAGCAAAGTTTATTAGTTGACATTAACACGCAGCAACAACGCTATGATGAAATCACCCAGCTGCATACGCTGATTGGTTCGGCCAGTGGCGATAAATTCCGCCGTTTTGCACAAGGCCTGACGCTGGATAATCTGGTGTATTTGGCGAATAATCAGCTGCGACAACTGCATGGTCGTTATTTACTGAAACGAAAAGAACAAGCCGGCTTGTCGTTAACCGTGCAAGATACCTGGCAAGGCGATAGCGAACGCGATACGAAAACGCTGTCGGGCGGTGAAAGCTTTTTAGTCAGCCTAGCCTTGGCCTTAGCGCTATCGGATCTGGTCAGCCATAAAACCAGCATCGACTCGTTATTTTTAGACGAAGGCTTTGGTACCTTAGATGCACAAACGCTGGATATCGCCTTAGATGCGCTGGATAACCTCAATGCTACCGGTAAAATGATTGGCGTGATAAGCCATATAGAAGCGATGAAAGAGCGTATTCCCACCCAACTGCGGGTGAAGAAAAATACCGGCTTTGGTTTTAGCCAATTGGACGAGTGCTATCGGGTAACCAACTAACACTCGTCATGTCATGGCCGCGCTTTATGCTGCTGCGCGATCTAGGGCTTGTTGACGTTTGCTGGTTGTTTTTGCAGCTGAGTGGCTGGTATTTATACAAGGCAGAGCTTGTGCCGTGTAGTTATTCTACATAAACAAGCGATAACGCAGTAGAAATGCCAGCCACACGCTGCCCGAAGGGTTCGTCTGGCGATGCTTTGCTCTTTGTGGCCTACATGGATGTAGGTCAGGGGCGAGAGCAGGACGCGGTAGCTTCTCTCGTCGTTTATTTAGAATAACTAAATTACACTCCTCGTTTCGCGATCAAAACATCGCCAAACGAACAAAATCTAAACAGCAAACGTCAACAAGCCCTAGTTATGTTGTCGTTTTAACGTTGAAACTTGCTAAGTTATTTCAGCGACACCTCTGCAGATGGCGAAGCGCTTTCAGCACGCGGTGCACGGCGAAACTTGCTCAACAACAAGTACACCGCAGGCGTGGTGTACAAGGTCAATAATTGACTGACTAATAAGCCGCCCACGATGGTGATGCCCAGTGGTTGTCGCAACTCAGACCCCTCACCAACCCCTAATAATAACGGCACCGCACCTAATAAAGCGGCGAAATTGGTCATTAAGATTGGCCGTAACCGCTGCTGCGCCGCTAACGCAATCGCCTCGATCGGTGCCAAACCTTGATTGCGCTCGGCGGCCAATGCAAAGTCGACCAGCAAAATGGCGTTTTTCATTACAATACCGATCAGCAAAAACAGCCCTAACAGGGCAATTAAACTAAAATCGCTATTAGTTAAATACAGCGCTAGCAGGGCACCTAAGCCAGCACAAGGCAAGGTAGACAAAATCGTGATCGGTTGTAGCAAACTCTCATACAAAATGCCTAACAACAGATACACCGCCACAACCACCGCAATCACCAACCAGGTTTGATCGCTACTTTTAAAAATAGCATTGCGCTGGTTTTCACCACTGACCACCACGATAGCCCCGGGCAACATCACTTCTGCCATAGCTTGCTCAATCGCTATAGAGGCTTGCTCCATAGTGGTGCCTTCTTCTAGACCATAACCAATATTTACCGAGGCAAATTGTCCTTCATGCTGCACCCGGTCATTAACTAAACCATACTGATAGCTGGCGATAGCCGCTAAAGGAACACGGCGACCATCATTGGTAATTACCTGTAACTGCTGCAACACTTCGGGCTGAGCGGTATAACCGGGTAACAGCTCCATCACAATGCGGTACTGGTTTTGTTGATCATACAAGGTCGCGACTTGTCGTTGCGAAAAGGAGTTATTCAGCACCGTGGCCACCGTGCGCATATCCACGCCGAGCCGCTGCGCCGCTTCGCGATCAATGGTTAACTCAATTTGCTGTGCATCTTCACCGCCGGGGGTATCAACATCGACTAACCCAGGGACTTCTTGCAGTTTTTCGCCGACAACCTTGCCCCATTTTCGCAGTAAATCTAAATCATCTGATAACAACTGCACTTCATAGTCACTGCGACTGAAGGGTGAGGATAAACGAATATCTTGATCGACATTCATAAACAAAATGCCGCCAGGCACTTTTGGCGCATTGGCTCGAAGCCGATCCACCACAGCGCGAGCCGACACTTGGCGCTCTGCAAGCGGCTTTAACCGCACGCGCATTTGCGAATTACTGACACCGCGATCTCCCCCGGCTGAGCCGATTAAGTCAGCCACGGCAGGATCTTGCAAGACATACTGGCGAAAGGCTTCGATTTTTGGCTGCATCATTTGATACGACGCACCATCATCGCCGCGAACAAACCCATTCAACTGGCCAGTATCTTGCTCTGGTAATAAACCCGATGGCACCTTGTCATATAACCAAGCGCTGGCGGCAAATAACAACACTAATAACAGCAATAACCAGCGATAATGCCGTAAGCAAACATCAATACTGTACCGATATCCTTGCTGCAAACGCCAAAAGAAACCGGAGGTGGCCTGTTGCTTAATGGGTTTACGCAACAATAATGCTGACATACTGGGCGTTAAGGTCAGCGAAATAAGTAATGAAATCACCATCGCCGCCACTAACGTAATAGAGAACTCACGGAATAACCGCTCAACTAAGCCCCCCATAAACAAAATAGACAGGAAAATCACAATCAGTGCCAAATTCATCGCTAACAAGGTAAAGCCCACTTCAGCTACGCCTTGCCTTGCGGCTTGTAACGGCGCTAAACCGCGTTCAAGATGGCGACGAATATTCTCGACGACCACAATGGCATCATCGACCACTAAACCAGCAGCGACGATCAGCGCCATCACCGATAAGTTATTCAATGAAAAACCAAACAAATACATTGCGGTAAAAGCACCAATTAATGACACTGGGATCGCCACACTGGGGATTAACGCGCTGCGAAAATTGCCTAAAAAAGCCCAAACAACCAACACCACCAAAATAACGGCCAGCGTTAAACTCCATTGTGCTTCTGCAAGCGTGGCACGGATCACCGGGCTGCGATCCATCACCACCGCTAAATCGGCACCGGCTGGCGTTAAGGCTTGCAATAAAGGCAGTTCGTTGTAAATAGCATCAACGGTTTCGACTATATTGGCACCGTTGCGCCGACTGACCATTAAAATCACCGCGTCTTTATCGTTATGAAAGCCCGAACTGTAGCGGTTTTCCGTCGAGTCACTAACAATGGCTACGTCAGATAAACGGATCGGCGCGCCATCGGTATATTTAACAATTAAATCTTGATAATCCGCCGCACGGCGCAAGGTTTCACTGGTGGCCAATTGCCAGCGATGGCTATCCGTTTCTAATACGCCTAAGGGTACTGAGGCATTAACCGTATTAATGGCGCTGCGCACTTCATCTAACGCCACTCCATAATGCGCCAGCATACCGGGGTTCAGTTGCACCCGCACCGCCGGTAGCGACGAGCCCGTGACCTCGACTTCACCCACCCCTGTAATTTGCGCCAACTTTTGCGCCAACACCGTTGAAGCATTGTCATACAGCGTGCTGCCCGCCAAATGACTAGAGCTCAAAGCTAACGCCATAATCGGCGCTTGCGATGGGTTAAACTTCCGATAAACCGGATTGCCAGGCATCCCAGCGGGTAACTGGCCACGCGAGGCGTTAATGGCCGCCTGTACTTCACGGGCCGCGGCATCCACATTACGATCTAACTCAAATTCTAAACGAATTTGCGTAGCGCCCTGACTACTTGACGAACTGATACGGCGAATGCCTGAAATGCTGCCTAATGCGCGCTCTAACGGCGTCGCAACCGTAGCCGCCATGCTGTCGGGGCTGGCACCAGGTAAGTTGGCCGTGACCACGATCATCGGAAAGTCGATAGCCGGTAATGGAGACACAGGTAGCAAGCGCCAGCTCAACAAGCCCATTAACAAGATCGCCGTCGCGATTAACGCACTGGCCACCGGCCGCTGAATAAAAGGCTGCGCCAAATTCATAGCGGTGCTACCTCAGCGTTTTGTTTAATTTGGCGTTGACCAAACAGGCGGTCAAACCATAAATACACAACCGGCGTGGTAAAGAGGGTTAATACCTGACTAACCAATAACCCCCCCACCATCACTAAACCTAATGGCTGGCGCAGCTCTGCGCCTGAACCACTGGCAAGCATCAGCGGGATGGCACCAAACAAAGCTGCCAAGGTGGTCATTAAGATCGGCCTAAAACGCAGTAAAGCAGCCTGATAAATGGCTTCGGCTGGAGTCATGCCGCGATTACGCTGCGCGTCTAACGCAAAATCGACCATCATAATGCCGTTCTTTTTAACCAAACCTATCAACAACACGATACCGATAACGGCAATCAAATCGAGCGGCTGCCCTGTTAACAGTAACGCCAATAAGGCACCGACGGTGGCAGAAGGTAAGGTTGATAAGATGGTCACGGGATGGATTAAGCTTTCATACAAGATCCCCAGCACGATATACATGGTGATAATAGCCGCAAGAATTAACCATAGCGTGTTATCCAAAGAAGAACGGAAGGCCTCTGCTGCACCTTGGAAACTCAGCTCAACTTCAGCGGGCAGTTGCAGTTGTTGCTGCACTTGCTCGATCGCGGCTACCGCCTGACCGAGTGAATACCCTTGGGCTAAGTTAAAAGATAAGGTCACGGCCGGGAACTGCCCTTGCTGGTTAATCAGCAAACGGGTAGGTCGCTGACTCACCTTCGCTACTGCCGCTAGGGGTACTGAGTCGCCTCGGCTATTGGTTAAATACAACTTATCAAGCGCGTCCACCCCTTGCACCTGTGCAGGGTCAACTTCTAACACCACCCGATATTGATTACTTTGCGTAAACAAGGTGGCGATTTGCCGCTGACTATAAGCACTTTGCAACACTGAGCTAATTTGTGACACCGTTAACCCCAATTGCGCAGCGGCATTGCGGTCAATATCAATATAGGCTTGTAAGCCTTGCTGCTGCAGATCGTGCGCCACCTCAGAGAGCTCAGGTTGTTGCTGTAAAGCCTCAACCAGCTCGGGAAGCCACTGGCTAAGGGTCTCGTAATCAGGTGTACTAAGCGTAAACTGATATTGCGTGCGGCTAACCCGATCTTCAATACTCAGTTCCTGCACCGGCTGAAACCAGCCTTTAATCCCGGGGACATCTAACACTTGCTGCTCCAGCTCACGGATAATTTCTACGGCAGATTGCGAGCGCTCATTGTGCGACGTTAAGTTCAGTAAAATACGACCGCTGTTAATACTGCTATTACTGCCATCGACACCAATAAACGACGATAAGCTAGCGACATCTGGGTGTTGCAGCATATTTTCGGCTAAAGCTTGCTGACGCAGTGCCATCGCTTGAAAAGAAACATCCTGTGGCGCTTCGGTGATCACTTGAATGACACCACTATCTTGCACCGGGAAGAACCCTTTGGGCACCGCCATATACAAGCCCACGGTTAACGCCACGGTAGCGGCTAAACTTGCCAGCGCCAGCCGTTGATGGCGCAACACCCATTGCAAACCACGACCATAACGCTGGATCACCCGCTGCATTAAATCATTCGGGTTATCATGCGCTGGCATTTTGGTTAGCAAACGCGCACAGAGCATCGGCGTTAAAGTGAGCGACACCACTAGCGAAATCATAATGGCCACCGCTAAGGTCACGGCAAATTCAAAGAATAAGCGCCCCACTACATCGGCCATAAACAATAGAGGGATCAGCACCGCTATTAGAGAGAAGGTCAATGAAATCAGGGTAAAACCAATTTCTTTCGCGCCTTTTAGTGCCGCTTCCAGCGGCGAAGCGCCTTCTTCACGGTGGCGCGCAATGTTCTCCAGCATCACGATGGCATCATCGACCACAAAGCCGGTGGCAATGGTCAGTGCCATTAACGTCAGGTTGTTCACTGAAAAATCTAACCACAACATGACCGCGAAAGTACCAATTAACGACAGCGGCACAGCTAAGCTAGGAATGATGGTTGCCGGTATGGTACGCAGAAACACAAAGGTCACTAAAATCACCAAAAACACAGCAAAAACCAGTTCTTTTTGCACATCGCGTACCGACGCTCGAATGCTTTGCGTTCGATCGGTTAACACCATCACATCAACTGCGGCAGGTAAGGTCGCGGTTAATTGCGGCAAGAGTTGCCGCACACGATCGGCGACTTCAATGACGTTAGCCCCCGGTTGACGCTGAATATTCAGTAACACCGCCGGTTGCTCATTGGCCCACGCGGCTAAAAAGCGATCTTCAGCGCCTTGTTCAATACTGGCGACATCACGTAAACGCACCGGCGAATTATCGCGCCAAGCGATGATCAGGTTCTCGTATTCAGCGGTGTCGTTAATTTGATCATTCGCATCTAATAAGGTTGAGCGAAACGGGCCGTCAAAGCTGCCTTTCGGTTGATTGGTATTGGCTGCAGCAATAGCTTGACGCAAATTTTCTAGGCTCAAGTTCATATTGGCTAATGCCGCAGGATTGGCTTTAACCCGGATGGCAGGGCGCTGTCCGCCGGCGAGGCTAACCATACCGACGCCCGGTAATTGCGCTAACTTTTGTGCCATACGCGTATCCACTAAATCATAGACTTGCGGTAAACGTAAGGTTGCCGAGGTAATGGCTAAGGTTAAGATAGGTGCATCAGCTGGATTCACTTTGCGGTAAATCGGCGGTGTCGGCATATCCGATGGCAATAACGAGGAAGCAGTATTAATCGCCGCCTGGACTTCTTGCTCGGCAACGCCCATATCCACCACTAAAGCAAACTGCAGGGTAATAACCGACGCGCCAGCCGAGCTGCTAGACGACATTTGTTTTAAACCAGGAATTTGCCCCAAGCGCCGCTCAAGCGGCGCGGTAATGGTTCGCGTCATAATGTCTGGGCTAGCGCCCGGGTTAAAACTAAATACTTGGATGATCGGATAATCAACCTGAGGCAATGCTGCTACCGGCAGCTGCCGCCAACTGAGCACGCCAGCAATTAAAATGGCTAGCATTAACAGCGAGGTAGCAACCGGTCTAAGAATAAACGGGCTGGAAAGGTTCATTATTGCGCCCTCTGCGGACGTCTTCTTGGTTGCTCCGTTACGGGTTTTGCTTCTTTAACCGAGCCATCATTTTCTATCACTTCAACCGCACGACCTGGCCGTAAACGATCCAAGCCTTCCAGCACCACCGGCGTACCCGGCTGTAAACCTGCGGTGATGGCCACTTTGCCATTATCGACCGCCCCTAGGGTAACTTGACGAATTTGTGCACGATTTTGCTCAATGGTGTAAATATAGGTTCCGGCCGAGCCATATTGCACCGCATCTTGCGGGATCGTAATAGCCCCTTGTTGCACCGAAACATTTAAACGCACATTAACAAACTGATTTGGAAACAGCTCTTCTTGTTCATTTTTAAACTCGGCTTTTAAGCGTAGCGTGCCCGTTGTTGCATCAATTTGGTTATCTAAAGTGGTTAGCACGCCTTGACTCAGCAGCTGCTGCTCTGCGCGATCCCAAGCTTCTACGGTTAACACCTGCCCACTGCGAAAGGCATTACGAACTTGTTGCAGCTGGCTTTCAGGAATGGCGAATACCACCGTAATTGGCGAGCTTTGGGTAATGGTAACCAGCCCTTCGGCACTATTCGCTTGCACCAGGTTACCCACATCAACCCGGCGTAAGCCTAAACGCCCGGTAATAGGAGCATGAATTTTGGTATAGGATAACTGTAACTTCGCCGCATCTAACTGCGCTTGAATACTCTTGCGGCTGCCTTCTAATTGCGCGACCAATGCCTGTTGCGTATTATATTGCTGCGCAGAAATAGAGCTTTGTTCGCGTAATTTGCTATACAGATCTAAATCCATCTTCGCATTTTTCAATTGCGCGGTGTTTTGCTCTAACTGCCCTTGAGCTTGGGCAAATTGAATTTGATAATCGGCCGTATCAATTTCCGCTAATAGCTGACCCGCGGTCACTTTATCGCCTTCATTAAAATGCAGTTGAGTTAATGGCCCACTTACGCGACTTTGTACAATCACCGTATTGAGCGGCGTCACCGTACCAATGGCTTTTACTTGCACACGTAAGTCAGCCAATGCAGCTTCAACAACGCGCACCGGCACCGGCATTGCCCAAGGACTAGTGGGTCGTTGCCCAGCCTCTGCAGCCGGGGCCTCTGCAGTTTTTGGCCAAAACCAATAAGCGCTTGCTGCTGCCACCAACACCGAGGCAACGATGAACATTGTTTTTTTCTGCCAAGCCATTTTGTATTTCCTTCACCCTGGATCTTAAATTGCTGACACTATAATGTGCCGACAGCCCGCACTCAACGCGACAACCGTCAAGATTTGGTAAAGACGCGCCTGCATTCGCCCAACTGCATTTTTCTGACGGTAGATAGCAGTAAATGCCCTCACGCACCGCAGCGCACACGCCCATAAAACCGCTACAACAAGCTGACGTTCGTAAAAAAACAGTTTGCGCTAAACCTTGAAAGTCAGGCTTGCCGTACCTAACTCCTAAATCACTGATGCTTATACATAGAAATAGGAATGATGATCATGTCCAACACGCTTGAATTACTTAACTGGCGCTATGCCACCAAAAAAATGCGCCCTGATGCGGTAGTGCCCACTGAAAAACTCGATATTATTCTGGAGTCAATTCGTTTATCTGCCAGTTCAAGTGGCCTGCAGCCCTATCAGGTATTAGTGGTAACGGATGACGCCTTAAAGGCACAAATTCGTAAAGTGGCGTGGGATCAGTCACAAGTTACTGATTGCTCGCATTTATTGGTTTTTGCTGCTTGGGATAACTACACCCCTGAGCGCATTAATATGATGTTTGATTTGGTAAACGAACAGCGCGGCTTTAAAAACGAAGGGTGGGAAGCCTATCGGCAAAAACTCTTGGCTTATTATCCACAACGTCCGGCCGAGCAAAACTTTGAGCATGCCGCACGTCAAGCATACATTGGTTTAGGCTCCGCCCTGATCGCGGCAGCGGAACAAGAGGTGGATTCTACGCCAATGGAAGGTTTCGAACCTGAGCACGTTGATCGCATTCTGGGATTAGGTGAACTGGGTTTAAAATCGGTGATATTACTGCCATTGGGCTACCGCGAAGCCGGTGCTGATTGGTTAGTCGACTTGAAAAAAGTACGCCGCGACAGCGCTGATTTCCTGATTAATCGCTAAATACCTACCGCTTCCACATGGTGGGAGCGGTGGTTTCCCTCCCCCTCGGCTTTTTCATTAAAACCTAGAACAACATGTTAAATTGTGGCTTTTCAATCTGGCTCAAGCTATCTTTAATATGCTTGTTATTTCAGCGCATTAAAATGCGACAAGCTTGCTACGATGTATCTTAAATAACAAAAAAGGAAGCGCCTTTGTTGCCCAAATTTAACAAATCGCTATTAAATAAATGGTCATTGCTTGTTTTAATTTGCAGCCTAGCATTGAGTATTACTCTGAGTTATAAAGTTCATCAAGCAAACCAGTCACGTATCCAAACAGCCGCCAAAGCCTCACTGCAACAAAAAGCACAAGATATCTTAACGCGTATTCAACTTTATCAATATGGATTACGCGGTGCTCGTGGAGCACTAATAACAATAGATGAAGAAAAAATAAGCCGAGACCTATTTCTTCGTTATAGTCAAACCCGAGATGTGGATAGCGAATTTCCTGGTGCGCGTGGTTTTGGTTTTATTCGCAGAGTACCGCGCCAGCAAGAAGCGGCCTTTTTAGCGGCTGCCCAAGCGGATGATTGGCCTAGTTTTAGTATCAAAGAGCTGACGCCTCATATTGGTGAGCGTTATGTTATCCAATATATTGAACCGGTAGATCAAAATCTCGCGGCTATCGGTTTAGACATCGCCTCAGAACATAATCGCTACCAGGCGGCTTTGTCTTCCATGCAAAGCGGGGAGGTGCGGTTAACAGGGCCGATCACCTTAGTACAAGCTAGTGGTCAACCTCAACAATCCTTTTTAATTATGATGCCAATATACCGTGGTGCAGTTACACCAATAACAGTGGCCGAGCGCGAGAAATTAGCTTTTGGATGGAGCTATGCAGCGTTATTGATGTCAGAAGTTTTAGCTGAACAGGAGCTGGATAATCAAAAATCTATCTTACATTTAACTGATATCACGGATCCTGCTAAGCCCGTATTATTTTTTAATAATGCCATAAACAGCAGTAGTGGCCGTTACCTCAGCACTGAAACACACCAAGTTTATGGTCGTACTTGGCAGTTTGATTACTCAGTCACGCCACAATTTATCGCAGAACTGCGACTGCCCTCACCTTCACAACTCGGTATTATTGGCTCAACGCTGTCCTTCTTGTTAGCCTTACTAACAAGTTTAATTAATATCAATTTAACCCATAAGCGTTTGTTACAAGCGGAACAAGCTAAGCTCGCAGCTATTGTTCACAGCTCAGCAGATGGCATTATTGGTCATACTATTGACGGCAATATAATAAGTTGGAACCAAGGCGCAACAGCTATTTTTGGCTTTAAAGCGGATGAAGCTATAGGCAAAACGCTAAGCAAACTGATTGTCAAGCCAGCGGATATCGACGCCGACTTGGCTTTTTTTAAACGCGCCGCGCAGGGCGAATATATTCCTAATGTTGAGGTTGTACGTCAACATAAAAATGGCAAGTCTATCGATGTCTCCATTACCTTTTCACCCGTTCGTTCGTCAGAGGGTCGCGTAATTGGCGTGTCTAAGGTTGTACGCGACATTTCAAAACAAAAAGCCGCCGAAGCGAAGATCCAACAACTTAACGCAAATTTAGAAACCCAGGTTGAGCAGCGAACCGCTGATTTGGCCAAAGTTAATTTACTTTTTGAAAACGTGCTGTCGGCAGCATCAGAGTTTGCCATTATTGCCACCGATACGGCAGGGAACATTAAATTATTCAACCACGGCGCTGAGCGCTTATTAGGGTATCAAGCGTCTGAAGTGATCGGCCAAACCACACCTTTATTGTTTCATGATCAAACCGAAATTGCCTCACATGCTACCGCACTGTCTAAAATCCACAATACCCATATTAGTGGCTTTCAAACGTTAATTTACACCTCTAATCTTACCGGTGTAGATAAAAGCGAATGGCATTATATTCGTAAAGATGGCCAACGCTTTCCGATCACCATGGTGGTTACCACCATGCGTAACGAGCAAGCTCAAGTTGTCGGCTATCTCTGCATTTCAACGGATATTACTCAACAAAAACAGCAACAAGCCGCTTTGCTATCTATTCAAGAGCAATTATTGTCAAAAACTGAACAACTGACGCTGGCCTATGAAGTTGCCCAACTCGGCATTTGGGAATGGTCTATCAGCGATGATGTGCTGCAATGGAATGACAAGATGTATCAGCTATACGAGCAACCCATCACTTTACGCGAACAAGGCTTAAATTATGCACATTGGGAGTCTCGGGTGCATCCAGAAGATCGCGTTTTCACTCTCTCCAAACTGCACAATGCCGTTGCCGGTATTGGTGAATATACCCTGACCTTTCGACTGATTTTACCCAGTGGAAAAACTCGCTACATTCAAGCAGGTGCCTATGTACAGCGCGATGAAAAAGGACGGGCCATTAGAGTCATTGGCGTAAACAGTGATATCACTGCTACACATGAGTTGGAACAATACTTACGAGAGTCTAAAGCCGCTGCAGAAGATGCCAATGCAGCCAAATCGTTATTTTTAGCCAATATGAGCCATGAAATTCGTACCCCGATGAACGCCATATTGGGTATGCTGCAACTGATGAAAACCACCGAACTTTCCATGCAGCAAGATGATTATACCAGTAATGCGCAGATTGCCGCCGAGTCGCTACTGCATTTAATCAATGACATCCTCGATTACTCAAAAATTGAAGCAGGTAAATTAGAATTAGAACAGCATCCCTTTAATCTGGATGAATTGATGCGGGAGTTAGCCGTGGTTCTGGCGCATAACCTCGCGACTAAAACAGTAGAATTGCTGTTCGATATCGATCCCGAACTTCCACAATGGATTATTGGCGACAAACTTCGACTACAACAGATCCTGATTAACCTGGCGAGTAATGCCATTAAATTTACTCACCAGGGTGAAGTCATCATTCAGTTACAACAAGTTCATGCACAAGACCGTGCTTGCCGGTTCCGCTTTAGTGTAATCGATACGGGTATCGGCATAAGTCCGGCCCAACAACAGCGCATCTTTGATGGTTTTACTCAGGCTGAAGCGTCTACCACACGTCAATATGGTGGTAGTGGCTTGGGCTTAGTGATCAGTAAAAATATGGTGCAGATGATGGGCGGCGAATTACAGCTAAAAAGTGCTTTAGGTGAAGGTAGCCACTTCTGGTTTGACATTGACTTAGCGCTAGATACCAACAGAGCCTTAGCTGAAGCAACAACGTTTGAAAAAGATACCAACATTTTAATTATTGATGACAACCCTTCAGCTCTGACGCTCTTAAGCCAGGCGGTCAGTCAGCATGGTGCCAAGGTGCTGACCGCGGCATCGTTAACAGCCGCAAAGGCTGAGCTGACACGCTGCTATGACCAGCAGCAAAACATACAGGCGCTACTGCTGGATTACCCTTTACCCGACTTAAGCGAACTCAGCATATTAAAACAACTTAACACATCTACTGACCACGCCTTGCCGCCGATTATTATGCTGGTAACGGCAAAGGGCCGTGAAACCCTGAGCACCCTACCGCAAGATCGTCAGATACCCTACGCCGCCATGCTCACGAAACCCGTTACCCCCAAGCAATTAGTTGAACTGATCGCGAGCGTGCTTGCCGGTAAACAACCTGCGCTGAACACACGAGTGAAGCCATCAAAACGCACAAAACAGCTCAAAGGGCTGCGCCTCTTGCTGGTAGAAGATAATGAAATTAACCAGTTTGTGGCCAAAGAATTACTACAAAACGAAGGCGCCATAGTGGATATTGCGACAGGCGGGCTCGAAGGGGTAAATGCTGTGTTACAGAGCAGCACACCAGAACAAGGCTATGATGCGGTCTTAATGGATGTGCAGATGCCTAACATAGATGGTCTTGAAGCCACTCGGCGCATTCGCGCCGATGGCCGTTTTTCTGATTTACCCATAATCGCAATGACCGCCAATGTGTATGCAGCTGATCAAGCCGCTTGCTTGCAAGCCGGTATGAATGCGCACCTGACCAAGCCCTTTGATATTGATGCCGTCATTAGCACATTACTTCAGTATACGGGCCGAAGCCCAGCAGCGCCAAACCGCAACAACCTAAACAAACTGCCAATTAGCCGCCATAAACGTATCGTTATGGAAAACGCCATAAGCAGCGCAGAGGCAGATCTGCCAAGCCAGCCTCGCATCATAAAAACGCGCGCCAACTTGCTGCAACGTTTTGCCGATAATGAACAGTTTTTTCAACGAGTCTTACAGAGCTTCGAATCAAACCTAGCACAGCAATTAATAGACTTGCAGCAAGCTATTACACAGCAAGACTGGGCCCAGATGCTAGCCATTGTGCATACACTAAAAGGCACTTCTGGTACTGTGGGGTTGACCGATCTGCACCAGCTACTTTGTCAGCTGGAACACAACCTAAAGCAGACCAGCGTGCACGCCGAAGACGTTGCAACCTTTACTATGCTCACTAGTGAACTTGAGCAGCAAATCCGGACTGCCGCGGCTAACGAGTTAAGTATTATTCATCAGCTATTCGCCGAGTAAGATAGTCTTTGCGCATCAAAAGCGTCTAATAACAAACTTTGCTGTGGATGCATCAATTCACGATGGGTGGTGATAAAGTAAAAGTTCTCATACACCTCTGGCAGCATCAGGTATTTCTCTAAACTGCCATTGTGTAATTCATCTTTTACTACTACCTCGGGGATCACCGACAAAGCGCCACTGTCGCGCGTTAACAGCCGCAGCATCGCCATATCATCTGCCTCTGCTACGACATCGGGTTGCAACTGGTATTGTGCGGCCAAGGCGTCAAAGGCGGTGCGGATGGGGCTATGCACTGGTGGTAACACCCAGCGCTGTTGTTGATAGGCCGCCAAGTTTTCGGGTAAGGCTTTACCCGGCGGGCCAATCACTGCCACCGGTTGTCGTGCCAACAAACGACACTGCCACAGTTGATTATCGGTTCCTTGCACCGCAATATTGCTTAATACTAGGTCTAATTGATGTTCGGCCAGCGCATTCAGTAACGCCGTTTGATTCATCGAAAACAAGCTGTAGCGCACATTAGAAGACAACAGCAAGGGCGCGATAAAGCTTTCAATAAAGTTTCGCGACATCGTGGCTAAAGTGCCAATGCGCAGAGGGTTGTGTTGCGGTTGCATGCCTTTCAGCAGCAATTGTTCCAGCTCCTCGCCACGGCTAAAAATATCTTCGGCATATTTTAAGGTTTGATAGCCGCTGTCGGTTAACACTAAGCGCCGCCCCTGCCGCGAGAACAGTTGTACCTGCATGCTTTGTTCAAATTGCTTGATTTGTGCCGACAAGGCCGACTGCGAAATATGCAAGCGCTGCGCGGTTTCGGTCAAATTACCACCACGGGCCACCTGCCAAAAATAATAGAGATGATGGTAATTCAGTCGGCTCATAGTTCTCTTTTAGTGAACAATTTCTAACTTAATATGTATTTTACTTATATTAGTGCTTTTCGCAAAATAGCACCACGTTTAATCAGCCTAGGTGTGGCATGCAAACATTACTTCATTTAACCTCTTTAAAGCTGGTACTGCTCTCACTGGTTGTCTTACTGGGTATTGTCATTTGGCGTTACAGCGCCACCGCTTTATATGGTGAAGCCGAAAAAGCACGTTTTATGCGCGCGCTAACCGCAACGCTAGCGGCCGTTATGGTTACGCTACTGAGTAATCATCTGGTGCTATTCTGGCTCGGTTGGGTCGCCATCAGTTTAAGCGTACAACAATTACTGCTGTTTTATCCCGAGCGGCCACGAGCACAACTGGCTGCGCATAAAAAAGCCCTTAGCGCACGCTTGGGTGAGTTGCTGTTAGCCCTCGCCATGCTATTACTGTATTTAGAGTTTGATACCGCTAGCATCAACGAACTGCTCCTGCAGCTTAGTCAAACGTCTGAAGCCTCAGCCATGCTGCACAGCGCCGCACTCTTGCTGGTAGCAGTAGCCTTACTAAAGTGCGCTCAACTGCCGTTACATGGCTGGCTGATCCAAGTGGTAGAAGCACCAACGCCAGTGTCGGCTCTGCTGCATGCCGGTATTATTAATCTTGGCGGTATCTTGCTGTTATTGTTTGCGCCATTACTCAGCCTGAGTCCGTTAGCCACGGCAGTATTACTGTTTGCCGCGCTAATCAGTACCTTTTTAGCCGCGCTGATAATGACCACTCGCGTTAGCATCAAGGTACGTTTAGCGTGGTCAACCGTGGCGCAAATGGGTTTAATGCTGGTGGAGATTGCACTGGGTTTGTATACCCTAGCGCTACTGCATCTGCTGGCGCATTCCTGTTACAAAGCCTATGCCTTTTTACACAGTGGCAATGCTGTGAATCATTACCTTGCCGCGCAATTGGCTGATCAGATAGAGCCCAGCGCTAAACACTGGTTTGCCGCTATAATACTGGCAGCATTGCTCACTGGGCTAACCCATTTCATTGTGCCACTCGCCAGCTTAGCCAGTAGCGTGCTGTTAATCCTCGCCATTACCGTGTTGTTGCTGCCCTCGCTTAGCCGTGCCGATAGCCATCGCCTACAACGTTGCTTGTTAGCCAGCAGCTATGCACTGGGTTTACTGACACTGTATCTGCTGGGTAAAACCTGCCTCTCTGCAATTATGCCGACACCGCAAGGGAGCACATTTGTCGCTGATGTGCTAAGCAGCTTGGTATTTATCATCTTGTTTGTGGTGGCCGTTCTATTGCGTTATCACGCCAGCCAACCGGCGCTAAATCAGCTGTTTATTTGGCTGAATGCCGGTGGTTATTTGGATGAATGGGCAACCCGGTTAACCCTTAAAATTTGGCCTTACAAAGCAACAACGCCACAATCGAAAACCGCCTCATCGCAACTAAAGGAGCCATTATGAGTGCGCTGCAAAGCAACGTGGATATTACGCTGGAACAGACTGAACGTTTACTCGCGGCTGCCGCCCGTCAGATTGCACCACAGTGGCCATTAGATCAAATGATCGCGGTTAACCCTTGGTGGCCGAAACGCGCCACGGCCTTTACTGCCGTCTGTGCCGAACAACAGCTATTGGCTGGCACATCTTGCATAATGCCGGCTGATTGGTATCTGGCACAGTGGCAGCAGCAAATTATGCCGAACCACTTACAACAGGCACTGTTAGAAGCAGGCTTATCATTCAGCCATGAACAAGCCCTTGCTGGCCTGGCGCAGCCCACTGAATTAAGCCAGTGGCAAAGCCTGCCCACACTGTTAGCAGCTCAAAAAAAAGCCACTTCAAGCTTGCCTTGGCCGCAGTTAATTCAACAACAGTTAAGCCAATTTCTGGCACTCTATTACCAATATCCCGAGCGCTTTAATGCCGATGCCAGCAGCCCCGATCATGCCTATCACAGTTGGCTCAGTGTGGTGCGCCAAGACAAAGGCTTGCAGGTGCTCACCGGGCAAGGTTTAACGGCTTTATTTGTGGCATTGCCGGATTCACCCAAAGCATTATTGCAGCAATTAAGCCCCTGGTTTGCAACGTGGCTACCGACTGCACAAGCTCAACAAGCTTATTTCGAAAGTTTGTTACAAAGCCTGTCTGGCTGGGCCGGCTGGCAAGCATGGCTCGATTGGCAACAGGCTTTGCAAGGCCAGCAAGGCCAACATGCTGTTTGCCAACTGCTTTATATGTTATTGGGGTGGGATTGGGTGTTATGGCAACACAGCAAACAGCATAATCCGCAGCATCAATCGCTGCTACAAGCACTGCAGCAACAAGCGCAACACTATGCCAAAACGTTAGCACAAACCGAAGGCCTATTGCATCTTCGCCAAGTATGGCAACGCGCACTGGAGCTGAGTGTGCAACAACCTCTGCTGCGCCAACTGCAGCAACAGCAAAAGGTTGCAACTGAGCCAGCACAGCCCTTGCTGCAAGCGGCTTTTTGCATCGATGTAAGGTCTGAGCCAATGCGCCGCGCGCTGGAGCAACAACATAAGCAAATCCAAACTCTCGGTTTTGCTGGCTTTTTCGGCCTGCCTATCGCTTTTAAAGCCACAGACAGTGCCCTTAGTCGGCCACAATTACCGGGGTTGTTAGCCCCTGCGTTACAGGTCACACAAATTCGTGCTAACACACCTACCCTATCACGCCAACCTGACTTGGGCTGGAAACAAAGCTTTGATCTCGCCTCCTCTAGCTTAGGCATGGTAGAAGCTGCTGGCGCGACTAAGCTACTGAGTTTAATCAAACGGGCATTTCTGCGCACCGCAGCACCGCATGCTATTAATAAGCACCTTACCGACAGCCAGTGGCAATTAAGTCAAGCCGACCAACCACTGAGCATCAGCGAGCAAGCACAATTAGCCGCTGCCATTTTAACCGCCATGGGCTTACAGCATAATTTGGCGCCCACTGTATTGCTGTTTGGACATGGCAGCGACAGTTGCAATAACCCACATGCTGCTGCCTTAGATTGCGGCGCCTGTGGCGGCCAAACCGGTGAAGTCAACGTCAAAGTGTTAGCGCAAATGCTGAACGATGCGGCAGTACGAACCGCTTTAGCGTCTGAGCAGAATATTGACATCCCTGCTGACACCCAGTTTTATGCCGCGATGCACCACACTACCTCAGACGAGCTGGAAGTATACCGTGCGCCTGAGCAAGCAGATTGGCTGCCATGGCTAGCCAAGGCAACTCAGCAAGCCCGGCAACAGCGCGCGCCGCAATTTGGATTAAAAGGTCAAAGCGATCCGGCGCTAGCGCGCTTTTTCAAACTGCGCACCCGTGACTGGGCACAAGTTCGCCCTGAATGGGGCTTAGCCAATAATGCCGCTTTTATCGTGGCACCACGCAGCCTCACCAAGAATCTCGATTTACAAGGTCGCTGCTTTTTGCATGATTACGATGCGGCACAGGACAGCAATTTTAGTTTATTGCATACCATTATGACGGCACCGATGGTGGTGACTAACTGGATTAACTTACAATATTACGCCTCAGTGGTTGCTCCAGAAAAATACGGCAGCGGTAACAAGTTATTGCATAATGTTGTGGCAGGCCATGTTGGTGTTTTTGAAGGTAACGGCGGTGACTTACGCACTGGCTTAGCCTGGCAATCAGTGCATGATGGTAAAAAATTGATGCACCAACCGGTTCGCTTAAGTGTAGTAATCGCTGCGCCAAAAGACGCCATCGCCAATATTATCCAGAGCGCTCCCGATGTGGCGGCCTTGGTCAATCAGCAATGGTTGTGGCTTTATCAACTGGACAAAGACGGCAGCGTGCACCAGTGGCAGCAGCAAGGCTGGCAAGAGACCCCACTATGAGTGAAACCGTTGCCATAGCCACACTGCATGGTAAAGGGGCAATTATCCGCCCCATACTGGCCGAACTGGGCTGGCAGGTGCAAGAGCTAAACAGTTTTGATACAGATAGCTTAGGCACTTTTGCCAACGAGCGGGCACGCTTTATGTCACCGGTTGAATGCACCCTACGCAAAGCCGCTATTGCTGCCGATCTCAGTGGTTGCGCTATCGGTCTTGGCAGCGAAGGCAGTTTTTCCGCTGGCCCCTTTGGCCTAGGTACCTTTAACCAAGAACTGATTAGCGCGGTAAATATTGAGGCAGGCTGGGTTGTTACCGGACGATTTTACGGCCCAAGTGCCGTGCAGCAGTGGACGATATCGGATCACACCGCACTACAGCAGGCGCTAAAACAGCTGCCTGCCGATCAACGTTTGTTGATCCAACAACAGCAACAGATCTGTAAAGGCTTAACATTGGCAGAAGCAGAACAACAAGCCACACAGCTGTTAGCCAACGGCGCGCTACAACTTAGTTATGATTTGCGTGCGCATTGTTGCCCAGAGCGCCAGCAACATATTGCCCATGCAGCCCGCGACTTGCTGCAGCGCTTAAAGCAACATTGCCCTGTGTGTGCCACCCCAGGTTTTTGGCCAGATCACGCCTTACCGGGTTTGCCATGCGAAGACTGTGGTGCCCCTAGCAGCTTAACGCGGCTGCGACGAGCCAGCTGCCAACGCTGTCAGCATACCGAAAGCTACCCGGTCGCAAAATCGTTTGCTGCCGCTCAATATTGTCAGATATGTAACCCATGAACACACTACGATTAAACGCCCAACAGGGCCAAGATATTGCCACCGCCGCTGATTTACTACAACAGGGTAAGTTAGTGGCCGTGCCAACAGAAACCGTCTATGGTTTAGCCGCCGATGCCAGTAACCCTAGCGCGGTAGCTGGCATTTTTACTGCCAAGGGCCGCCCAGCCAATCACCCGTTAATTGTGCATCTGCATGCGAAAACCGCACTAGGTGAGTGGGCAAAAGATATTCCCGCGGCTGCCTGGCAGCTGGCCGAGGCTTTTTGGCCAGGGCCATTAACCTTGTTATTGCCCAAAGCCGATCACGCTAGCCCAGTGATTACCGGTGGCCTAAATAGTATTGGTCTGCGAATGCCGGCACACCCGGCCTTGTTACAAGTATTGCAACTAAACCAACTGGCCGTTGCAGCGCCTTCGGCTAACCGTTATAAAAAGCTGAGCCCGACCAGTGCCGAGCAAGTACTTGCCGGGTTAAATGGCCGTATTGATGCGGTATTGGATGGCGGTGAATGTGAGCATGGTGTGGAGTCAACCATTGTCCATTTAACCGGCGAGCAAATCCGCATTGTGCGCGCAGGCCCCATCACGGCCTCGCAACTGCAAGCTGTACTTAAAACAACTGTACTGCAACCGCAGCAACATCAGGTGCAAGTGCCCGGCAATGTTGATGCGCATTATCAACCGAATACCCCACTGCGCTGCTTAGATAGCGCACAACTGCATGCGTTGTTGTTAGAACAGCCAAGCAATATTGCGGTGCTGCATCTCAACGCTTTACCGACAGCGCAAGCAAGTGTATTCACTACACAGATGCCAACCGACGCTGCCGGCTACGCCAGCCAGCTCTATCGCCAGTTATACCAAGCGGATAAGCTAGGCGTCACTGCGATCTGGTGTGAACTGCCGCCGCAAGGTGAAGCCTGGCTCGCTGTTCATGACCGCTTACGCCGGGCGCAGTTTATTGAGCGCACATAGCGTAAACACCCTACTAACCTAAACAAAAACCCCGCAATAGCGGGGTACCGTTCAGTTTAACCTTTAGCATGACGCAGTTTGCTCACATCAACACGCCATGAATCATCCCTGAGGCTCGATTCCGGCCATCCATGGCCTTCAACGGTTGATTTAGAGCAAACAGGTCATGCTTAACTGACTTGCATTGCGCAATAGCGGGGTTTTATTTAATGCCTTGATTAAATGAAATTTATTGGCAATAAATTACACAATTACATCTTTGGTGAAAGTCAGAACGGAACAGTAATGTTTTTAGTGTGTAAAGTCAGATCATCAATGAAATCAATACTTGCCTGCCTTTCTCTAGTAAATCACACCAAAATGTAAAGACACGCTGAAGATCCGGAATCGTCTTTACATTTTTAGTTTTCGCTCACAAATTAAGCGTAGCGTACAGGTGTCCACTTCTCCACTTTTACCCGAAAAATAAATTCTCACGTCAGCGAAAAATGATGATTTTAATTGTTCTACGTAACAATAAAGCAAAGATCTTCCGCAATTTAGTTGTTATTGGGTGTTGAGCTAGAATTCCAGCCAAGAGCAGCACACTAGCCTTTCATTGTTGGCACGTTAATTGATGTATTAGGATTAGATGACGCCAAAACCTGCTGAAAACCAAGGATTTCGTGTAAGAAAAACTGACAGCAGGCTTTAATTTTTTCTCGTGTAAAAGGAATTGACTATGCTTAAGAAGCTTCTTGTTATCGCCACCCTGGTGGCCGGATTAATTTCAACTCAGGCAAGTGCTGCGTTTGTGTCAACAGACTGGAAAAACGCTGGTGACGGTTTTGCAACGCTGGATACTGAAACGGGACTTGAGTGGTTAGATCTTACTGCAACTGGCAACAAAAGTATTGATCAAGTTAAATCAGAACTTGGTACTATTTATATGGGCTGGCGAATTCCTACACATCAGGAAATAGTAAACCTGGCCATGAATTTATACCCCATAAACTTTTCTAATGGTCCTCACGTAACAATTAATGAAAATTACGGAGATCAAGGTATACAACATCGGTTATTTGGAGCGAATTTAAGCGGCTATTACTATGGCTTATATGAAAAAAATGGTCAAACATTCCTGTTTGGAAGAAATGAAGTAAATAAATACGTCTGGTTAGAACACCTTTACTCAAGCAGTTTATTATATAAGAACATCTATGCGGGGGTATATTTGGTGAGTGATGGCGGCACCACGCTAAGCTCCATCAACGACCCGACAATTAACATCAATAACCCCAATGCCCCTGTAAACATGGCCGATGTCTCAGCTCCTGCTGGGTTAGCCGCAGCCGTAGCACTGATGCTCATCTTTGGCGCCCGCCGAAAGGCTGCATGAGGCTTGTTAAGGTGTTAAATTTCTAACGAGGATGCATTGCTTCCTCGTTTTTTTCTTCATGTTAGCAATATAATCAAAGAGTTTACGTAGTAATAAAACAAATCACTCATAGGTTTTCGAGCTCTTTTAATACCGATTCAAGTTCCACCCTGATTTCATCAAAACTTAGATCATCACTAGCACGAGCAATAAGTGTATGTGCGGCACCGATAACAAATCGGTCCCCCATAGATAAACGCATGCCGGCCAATCCAAGTTTATCTGCAATGGAAGATATGGATCTATGGAGTTCTGGCGGTTGAAAAGTTGCGAACACCTTCTTCCGGCATACTAAAATCGCATCTAGACTAATAGGTTCCTTTGCCGCTGTTTTCGGACTTGCGGCGCGCAATTCCGCATGAACCGGGTGAACTGCCACAACAGCAAGCCCTGCTCTGTTTATGGCTTCATAGATAGCCGCCCATCCCTCAGCCCTTGAGTGATGAAAACTAAAAGCTAATACACCTTCATCTTTAAGCACTCTACACGCCTCAGTGAATACAGAGGAAAGTTGGCGTGCAAAAACACGAGGGTCCTTATGCTGAACCTCTCCTAAATCAGATGAATCCTGTTTGTTCATCCAGGGATATCTGCTTCTTAGAGCCGGAGAAAGCCAAGCAAAGAAGAAATCACTCAATTCAGAGTAATGCACAAAGTCAAAATATGGGGGATCAGTAACTACAGCATCTACCGAACTGTCAGGGATTGGCAATGCTGAACTATCACCGTTCAGGATAAGCAGCCCCTGCTCTTGATCTTTCAGCTCATTCCAGTTTTCATAATTTTTGGCTCGAATAGGGTGGCTAGCAACTATTTTGCTGGAACCCGCACGATTACCCTCTTTATCGTATCCCAGTGCAATTTCAAAGGGTTCTTCGAGATATCGTTTTGCTCTCAGTAACCTAGACTCAAATAACGTACTGAATGTGCCGCTACTTTTTGGTGTTCCCCATACTGAGTTTTCGAGTGGTGCTCGCTCAGGCTTGAGGATATGGTTTGAGAACATATGCCGAACGGCACCGGTGCCCTCGCCCTTAAAACTGCAAAACATATTGTTGAATTCAAGAGTTCCGGAAAATAAACACAACATCTGTTCTTGAATAATTTGATCTTTTATACGAAGAATTCCACGGAGTAATATGCCAAGACAAAGTAGTTGACGAGAGTTAAAAAAATCACGCCATTTGGTGTAGTTATACCCCCTAGCTTGGTCAGTATTGTGCCCAGATCGAACATTCGACTCAGGCAGAGGCAATATTTCAACCGAGAGTCTAGCAGCAGCTGAATTGAACAAGTCAATATCTTCTTCTTGTACAGGCAAGTAAACTTTTTGCCCGTTATCACGTAACGCCATCATCGCATACATGCGATGCTTTGGAGGTTCATCATCCTTTGATAAAAGATCTTTGATACGATGACGCACACCATTAGCGCCAGTAACATACTGGCCAGATACAGGACCTTGTTGAGGATTGAAATGATGGTTGCAGTGTTTACATTGAAGCTCTGTAGTGTCGAAACGATCCTCAAAAATCCCCCAACACCTAGGGCACAATATTTGTGCACGAGGTTTTTTCTTAGGGTATGCATCTTGAGAGAAAACAAAGCGAGATAGAAGCGGCAATACTTCCCCGTCAGGGGTTGCTACAGTTTTAACCCAAAAGTAATAAAGCACAGGAATGAGTTCACCTGTTTCTGGGTCTCTTGTCTGATAATAACGTCTTATCTCTGAAGCTACATCTTGCTCTAATTGTTTAAATGCATTCCGTAGTAGCTCCTCACTAGCGGGAGTAAACGCTTGTCTAACAAGAAATGTGCTTACCGGATTGATGTCACATCCGATAGCTTTAGCGCCAAGCTTTACAGCTTCTCCCAGAGTCGTGCCACTCCCCATGAATGGATCAAGAACAACTTTTCCATCGAAGTTATGAGTTTCATAAAATTGCGCCCACAAATCAGTTCCAGGCTTACTTAGCGCACCCAATGTAATCCCACGAAATACTGATCCAAGCCGAGTTGCCCACCACTTATGTATATGATAAATCGGGCGGTTTATCTCTTTGCGCCAACTCTCTTGCTCAGCAATTTGGCTGATTTCAACTATAGGAAAATCACTCTCTAGCGCAGTGGTTAATTTAGTTTGCGTTGGCACTTCATATATATCCGTTGAACTCATTATTAATCGGACTTTCCGTTCGTTTCTGAAGACACTGAAGCCCCTGATATTGAGACACTTTTACTTGTTTGTGTTTTTAGACGGTAAGCAATAAATTTATGCTCAGTACCTGCCTTTGGATTTGGGACCCGTTCAGCTCGAAGCTCATTAGTACGAAGATCAAAGTTATATCCAACGACTAATGATTCCGACTCGACTCGTGTCAATTCACCAACCGCTTGATACCGTTCATCACAGCCAAAGTTTTCAGGTAAAATAAGAGTCATAAGGCCGGTAGTCCCCTCGGTTAGCGCAAAAGGGGTTGGCGCTACGTACATTTTTCTGTCGCGGATCATAATATCACCATAGGTTCCAAACCCCTTAACGCTCTTGTTTTTGTGAACATAGTTATGATCAGCATTAAGGAAATCACCGTGACAAATTACTAGGTCTACAACCGGGTACTGTTTACGTCCATTACTACTCTCAACATAGCCGGATAAGTCTGCAGGGTAACGACCAAAAACATAGAAAATTTGACGACCATTATGGTAGCCCGTTGGGACCTGGCTGTTCGAATCATAGTCCCTTTCACGACCTGGCCATGCAAGCCCTTTAATTTCATAACCCTCTGTATGTTCGACCAAACTGAAATCAGGATATGTATTCCGACCAGATCCCTCAAAGTGCATTGAGAGTGTTTCAAGCCTTGCTTGGAACCAGTTTTGAAAGTGAAATTCTTTATCTTTAGAAGAGAGTGACTCAATTAGTTCACCTTCCTGAACAGCTTGGACGCATTTCTCAAAAACATCGAACGCCGTTGTCTTTTTCATATTTTTCCTTATTTATTAAAAATTTAGGCTAAAATCCCTAGGTAGATGTTTTTAGCGAATTGTTTTGTTGTGAAGGCTATCACAACTGACATGCTAAGTAAGAGGTTTTTAATACATCACGCAGATGGAACATTAAGGTAACTGATTCAGCCTTCATGTGCTTGGTGATGCAGGTTGTATACAAGTTAGACAAGGAAATAATCATAAAATGCCATATCGTAAGTGTCGCATGAATATGTCGAGTGGCTGAGAACTCTACAAAACTTTGGGCAAAATATTAAAGCTATCCACTCGCATTTTATTTATCTTACTTTCTTCTGCGATTAGCTTCAGTGCATCGACTAACTTGTCAAAAATCCTTGAGTATTGCTTGTTACTACCTGAGTAGTGTTTATATTTTTCTAAGGTTCGAACCTTATCCACCATCCGATACCCTCCATGACTCGCTTTGAGAAAATCAACGTAATCAGATACCGAGCCATTTACCACAGCAACGATGTGCTCTTCAGCATATTGTCCATTAAGCAATCGGACGGCTGCATCTGTAAAATTTACTGAGGCTTTCCGCTTGAGTTGTTGCGACCAAATATCACGTATTTTTGGATCTATCTCATCAGAAACACTGTCAAAAGCTTCTTCTATCTGTGACGTATCGTTTTCAGTAGCCCTGCTTTCCACAAACAAGCCGATGATCTCATCAGCATAGTCCGACCTGTCCAACTGTCTAAGCCTCTTAACTGCTGAATTTAAGTCGGCAAAGCCTATGTGCTTTATATTAGATTTTGATGACTCATATAGAGCTGCAATAAATGCGTCAGCATTATCATCAAAACTACCTCTAAAAATTTCCCAAGCTTTCTTAATATCTCCAGCCAAGGCAGTTTGACGAAACTCAAGATCTCTAGACGCAAGGAGCGGATGTAATTTCTCTTTGTCTATAAATCCACAAACAACGCCTTCTAACAAAACGGAGTCTTTCTCGTCAGTTTCTCCGTAACCATAAGCTTCAAAATATTTTATCCATTTTTTTCTCTGAAGTTGTTCAGGAGATGTTGATGCCTCACCATCCATCTTGTAATACAATGAAAAAACATCACTAGCTTTATACTCAGAAATAAATGTGCAGCTTGGTATCGAGTTGTCGGCATGGTGAGAAAAATTACAATGACTATATAAGATTAGTGAACTGATAACATCTTCTACCAAAGCGTCACTGTAGACAGATAAATCGGTAAAAATAGAGTCTATTAGTGATTTGCATCTTTTGAGAACTCGGATGTTTCTAATTCCCAAAGACTCTGACTTTTGCTTGGCGTATGCGTAGAATTGGAAGCTATTGTCAAAAACGATATCGAATATCTGGTCTGGCCGTGGTTTATATTCAAATTCAAAATCAACGACTTTTTCCTTATATTTTTCATAATCGTCGTTAATTTGCTGAGCACGATTGAGTAAAATAACGACCTTGGAATTTTTTTGCTCTTTTAAACTTGAAGCAAGTCCAAGCACATCTTTAACATCAAGACCTTTACCAGCTCTCTCAAGATCATCTAGACAAATTACTAAATCTTTAAGTGCAAAAAACATAAGGCTTTCTTCGCTTGGAAGCATACGCTTAAGCAATGGAACGCTCTGTAGGACTCCGCCAAGTTTTTTCAACTTGGGAGTAAAGTTACCAGAAAGCGTGTCTAAGTCAGGATTCTGACCTATCTTTTTCTTATCGACTGCATTTAGGAATATTTCTCGCTTTACATCTATTATAGAGGTTAAACCAAACAGGCTGACATATGAGTATTTTGGTCTTGTTAATGAATCCTTTTTTTCTTCAATAATCTGATTCCAGATATGCGTCTTACCTACCCCCCAATCTCCAATTAAAGCAAAAACACCAGCTTCAGACGATTTGAGGAATTCATTAAGTGCATTTTCAACAAGGCTCATTTAAATATCCTTTTACTGTTGAGCATGTAGCATGTTTTATATCAGAATTTGTTTTGGGTAAACTAAATTCACCTATTCTAACTGGCACGATATGAAGGTAAAAATCTTAAATGCTTATGTTAAATACTTTCCTGCAATCTCAACCAGGTTAGTTAGCATCACGAGATTAGGAGAACCCCGTTTAGCAAAAAACGCCTGCTATTGCTCTAATACAATCATTTCCGCGCTTATTCACTACTGTCCAACGCTTTATTTAACGTCACGCGACTTACCTTAAAGTGTTTGGCAACATCAGTCTTCGTTATTTTAGAATCTAACAACATTGCAGTTGCTTTTTGAATATCGGACTGGCTCATAGAGGGTTTGCGCCCACCTTTTCGCCCTCTCGCTCTGGCAGCAGCTAAGCCGGCAAGTGTTCGTTCGCGGATAAGGTTGTGCTCAAACTCAGCCAATGCGCCAAATATGTGAAACACCAACTTGCCACCGGCGGTAGTGGTATCTATAGCCTCGGTAATAGAGCGAAAGCCGACCTGTTTTGCTTCAAGCTCGGTAATGAGCTCAACCAGGTCTTTGAGTGAGCGCGCCAGGCGGTCGAGTTTCCAAACAACCAATACATCGCCTTTACGAAGCATCCGCAGGCAGTTTTGCAATTCAGGCCGCTCGCGTTGCTTACCTGTAATCTTCTCGCTGAAAATTTCCTCACAGCCGGCCGCTCTTAAAGCATCGCTCTGGAGATCAAGAGATTGGTCTTGAGTACTCACCCGGGCATAACCAACAATCATCGTTCACCTCCAACAACCGATTCACCTTTTGGATTCTAGTTCAAACGCATAGAAAAGGTACCTAAAATTTACATAGATTTCTTTACAGAATTTATTTACACGTTTTGAGGCTGAAGTGAGTTGATTTGAGTATCGGCCGGAAGTGTAAAGAAAACGACCGTTTCTTCCGCGGTAATTGAAAACCCACCTAGTAAAATTAGGAGTGGGAGCGGGAGGAATTCAACCGCCTTCTGCGGAATAAATCATCAAAAGCAACTGTCATTGGTTTTGTTGTATCGAAAAATCAGCTAATTACTTAAATGTTAACTCTATGAAATTTTGTATTATTTTTTGGGCAGATAAAAAATGAGACCTGCTATATTAGTGAAACTAATCGAAAAGCAGGATGCATCATGAAAAAATCAGCTTTGTTTATGCTGTTAGGATTTTTCACTTCGGTATTAACATTCTCATCAGAAGCTAAAGAGGTCCGCCCGACTTTTAATCCTCAAGGGAAAGAAGTTTTTATTTTGGGTAAACTTAAAGGTGCTGATTATGACAGTTATTACAAGGGGGTTTGCACCTCGCTTCCCGATGCTCCTAGATACTCTTTTCGTACAGAGTGTGAAGATGATGGGCTCTATTACCACGGCAACGTCGGTAAACGCTTTATATTCACCGGTGTAACCAGCATATCGCCAATCAAAGACATTGCCAAAGAGATCCTTTTGGAAGATGGACAAACCGTATACTTGATTTATTATGAAAGTGGTTCTGGTCCTTCTTATGTCAAGCCTGCAGATAAAGAGGTTCTTAAAGAAATAGATAATTTCCAGCCCGGCCCAATTTATCCAGGGGCGAAAACAATGATCACGAGCATAAACAGAGGTGAAGAACTGACTTACAGTTTGTTTCACCAATTTGGGCCTCGCATGAATAAGGCACAACTTTCTTTCCTGAGGACAATTGCTGCAAGATACCCGGAAACAGGCCCAAGAATTGCTGACTTACTGGCTTCATTTGTATTTGAGTATGATGACTTTGATAAAAGAGTAATTGTGTATGGGAGTTCGTCACAAGGGATACATAACTTTTGGTCATTGCGTTTACTGATCACAAATGAAGGTGATGTTCATCCATTGGTTGCTGTTAATTATCGCGGAGACGACTGGCTATTTATTTCTCAATACAGTGTTTCTGCTGACGAGTTCCGTTGGAGTAGCAATAGAGTTAATTTCAAACGACGCCATGAAAATGGAACCGTATATGAGTGGAATATTACGGATGCCGATGATTTCAGTCTTTCTCTTGCCAAGAAAATATCGAAATCAGAAAATGCTGTTATCCGATTTAGAGGGCAAAACTCAAATTTTGATGAGGAACTTTCCAGAAGCCAGAAATTGGAGCTTTCAAGTTTGCTGGAGCTATACGAGTTGTTGATTGCGCGTCCGAATGGAGCCAAAGAAAAATGACAGATCTCCAGGCGCTTTATCAACATGTCGGCAGAGCGGTGCACAAAGCCCAAATTGTCGAATTCAATCTTGTAACACTATGGGTTTTATCGGAAAAGCTCGAACCATCTGGCGTAGACCCAAAAGAAGATGGCGTTTGGTCTAAAAAAACACTGGGGAAACTTCTTTACCCGGTAATAAAATCCGGCGTAATAAACGATGATACAAGATTATTTTTGGAAACAGTACTGAGTGCTAGAAATCACCTCGCACATGCTTTTTTTATGTCAGAGGCATCTATCGGTAATACTGACGGTATCTTGAAGTTAGTGCGTGAAGTTAATGCAATGGTAAGCGTTTTCGACAGAGCAATCGCCTTATTTGATCACGTCATGCAAACATTCTGTAGAGAGGCTGACATTGACTATCTCCAAATCATAGAGGAATCACGGACATTGGTCATGTCGACTCTTGACTAATGTTACACTGATTTTCATCTTTTGGGATGATGCAAGCGTGCTTTGACGATGATTGAGTCTTTAAGGGATTACAAAGAATGGGAAAATTCACGGTTCGCATTTCAGAGCGATCTCGCCACACTTCAATTAACGAAGGTTACTGCTTAATTTGCGGCAGCTATGGCCGTCTTTCACCTGATCATGTCCCTCCTAAAGGTGCGATCACGATTACCAAGGTTGAACAGCGGCACATTACAGAAATGAAGGGGTTAAGTGTTGATGACATCAGAGGTGTTGTTTCCAATAATGGAAGCAAGTTTAAGACAATTTGTCACGACTGCAATAATCGTGTGTTGGGCGGCAATGATGACGAAATAGCGAGAGTCTGCAAAGATCTGACATCAAAGATTTCGCACTATTTTCAGTTAGCAAACAGCCCCTACTCAACTATCCAGACAAACGTCAATTCAATCAGGTTTGCTCGGGCAATGATCGGACATGTTTTAGCGGCAACCTCGGTGGAAGAATGCAAAACGGAACCAGTAAACACACCTTATTTTGAGCCCCTAAAACGCTTTGTTCTGGGGAATGATTCAGCAATTGATGGCACTCACGATATCTATTACTGGTTTTACCCGTTTAATATGCATATTAGTGCTAAATTTGTGGCCTTTCGGAATGCAGGGCATTTATCTTTTTGTAGTTTGTTAAGCTTTTTTCCTATCGCGTTTATGGTCACAAAGAAAGGTGAAGGTACATTCCCGGCTCATGCCCAACAGCTGTCTTTGTCAGATAAATTCCTTTATCTAAATTTACAGACCAGAGGTTTTGAGTTCGCTCAATTTCCATTTCATGGTGTCAGAGGAGATCAGATGATGGCGCTTCATAATTCTCAAGCAATCGTAAGTTATCCAATCGGACGCTAAGTGCATAGGCTTGACAGGCTTTTTCTGATTAAGAACACACGGTTGCCGTCAACACCAGGTTAAACCAAAGGCCAGCTCTCCAGCGTGGACGAATATTCATGTCATGACACTTTGATCATCTGGCAACGGGAAGTTGCTGCCAATTTGTTGTATATGCGGGAGATAGAGCTTCTCGCTTCATTCCCCAGCTTTGACTAATCCCTTGCCCAGCGAACCAAACTGTTTTTGCATGCTTGCTGTTAAGCTGATCCATAAGCTGCATAAGCCTGTGCGCTGACTCGTCGTCTTCGGCCGGCATGTCAAATAAACTTGGCTGATATATCCCTGGATCGTAAAAGTCCGAGAGCATAACCCCAGCTTTTGCATAGCGGTAACCGTTAACCCAAATTTTGTCGAGCAATTGCATAGCATGAGTTAAAAATACCCGGGTATCACTGCTTGGCCTATCCAGCTCAACACTTCGGCTCGCACTATAAGGCGCATCCTTGTCACTAAATGGGCTCGTTCTGAGAAATACGGTAAGGTGCTTAGCGTCCTGTCCTTCCTGACGGAGTTTCTTACAGGCCCGACTAATGTATTCACTGATAGCTTCTCGCATTTCCTGCTTATCAGTGATGCGCTCACCAAAAGCCCGGCTGCTGACGATTTGTTTTTTCGTGGGAGCCATTTCTTCCAATGCAATGCAGCTCTCACCATTAAGCTCACGAACAGTCCTCTCCACAACAACAGAAAACTGTTGTCTGATAAAACGGGGATCGGCATCAGCTAATTGTAGCGCAGTGTGTATGCCAAGCGCCTGCAGCCGCTTTGTTAACTTGCCACCGATTCCCCATACTTCATCCACCGGAAGCAAGGCCAGTAACTTTCGTTGTCGCGCTTTGCAGGTAAGATCCACAACACCACCCGTCTTTTGCCAGGTTTTAGCGGCGTGGTTGGCGAGCTTGGCAAGGGTCTTGGTAGGGGCAATACCAACACAGACGGTGATCCCAATCCACTTAAGGATGGTTTTACGAATGGTAAAGCCAAACTCCGTCAGATCATGGGTGTTTTCCATACCGGAGAGATCAAGAAAGGCTTCATCAATCGAGTAGACCTCAACCCTGGGTGCCAGGCTTTCCAGTGTGCTCATGACGCGCTGAGACATATCTGCGTAAAGCGCGTAGTTAGAGGAGAACGCCACAACGCCGTGCTTCTGTATGAGCTCGCGCGCCTGAAATACCGGCACACCCATTTTAACACCAAGTTTCTTAGCTTCTCTCGATCGCGCCACCACGCAGCCGTCGTTATTTGATAACACAACAACCGGGGTATGGGCTAAATCAGGGCGAAACAGTTTCTCGCAACTGGCGTAAAAATTGTTACAGTCCACTAAAGCAAAGAGGGGAGTTGTCATTTGCGTTTCATTTTTCTAATCACGTTGGTCACGACCCCGAAGATATCGAGGCTTTCACCGTTACGTGGCCAGATTGGTTTGTAGGCTGGGTTATGGGGGATCAGGCATAGCGATGGCCTGGTACACAGCTCTTTTACGGTAAATTCGTTTCCAACCGCGGCCACCACGATATCTCCATGCTCGGCATCGACTGAGCGGTCAACAACCAGTACATCTCCGTCATAGATCCCGGCGCCAATCATGGAGTCACCTTCGACTCTAACAAAAAAGGTTGCGTACGGATTCCGGATACACAGCTCGTTTAAATCAAGCTCGCACTCAACATAATCCTGAGCCGGTGAAGGAAAACCGGCTTTTACAGGATCACAAAAAAAGGGAAGTGGCGTTTGTGGCCACTTATCACCCGCTTTGCCAATCAATACCGCCAACGTCACCCTCCAAAACTGTATTTATATACAGTATACCAGCCGGGAAACTTTTGGCAATTTGCAGAGCTAGTGTCAGATTAAATCGTTTTAAACCCCGACCCATTTTAATGGCATGAAATTTGAACATATCTTGTCAATAGCGCATTTAATCAGGGAAAGCCACTGATTTCGCGTAAAGAACACTGACAGGCTCTTCGCCCATTTTTAACGTGTAAAAGGAATTGACTATGCTTAAGAAGCTTCTCGTTATCGCTACCCTAGTTACAGGGTTAATCTCAGGACAGGCAAGTGCGGCTTTTGTCGCCACAGATTGGAAGAGTATTGGTGACGGACTTGCTACTTTGGATACGCAAACTGGCCTGGAGTGGCTGGATTTGACTGAGACAGGCGGAAAAAGTATCAATGAAGTTAAAGCGCTTTTAGACACTGTTTACGCGGGCTGGCGATTGCCAACGCATGATGAAATAAAGACACTTGCTGTCTCTCTCTTTCCAACCATAGAGCCGCGCAAGGACGTATTCAGCAATGCGACGGTCTCTTCTACGGCAGAGCAACGCGCCACCCATTCAATGTTCGGACAAAACGTTACAGGGCACACATATGGCTACTATGAAGTTTCAGGCAGTACATATGGATTCAGCTCTCGACAAGTTAACGGTGCTGCTGTTTGGTTTAGCTATCATTACGCCACTAACTTAGACAAAAAGAGGAATTACGAAGGCATATATCTTGTGAGTGATGGAGGTACAACGCTAAGCTCCATCAACGACCCGACAATTAACATCAACAACCCCAATGCACCCATTAACATGGCTGATGTGTCAGCCCCTGCTGGGTTGGCTGCAGCCGGCGTGCTGATACTGATGATGGGTGCCCGTCGTAAAGTGGCATAAAACCGAATTTAAGCGACAATCAAGAGGAGGTTTGATCTCCTCTTTTTTATTGCTGAAGAGTTTCTGTGACACGCTCACGCGCAGCTATGATGACTGGTTTATTGCTCTCCCCATGATATTTGTGGAACACCGGCGACCAATACTTTGATTGGTGCCGGTTTTGGCGAATAGCAGTTTTGAGTTTCTGTATTTCGGCCAGGGGGAAAATCCACGTGATGAGCTTATCCAAATCTTCACACACGTTATCAACCTCCTCAATAAAATCTAGGCCATTAAGAAACAGCATCGCTTTCTCTACCCGGAGACCAAGGTAAAACAGGCTGATCCGGTTATAGCTATTGTGGATAGGGTTGTTGTTTTCAATAGAACGCTTCGAGTGACACAGTAGCAGTAGATATTTAATAACGTACTCCAAATCCGTCACTGTCACCTTGATAAGTGATAATGGAAGCATGCAAACCTCGCTGACTGTTAAAAAAATAACGTTTTGATGCAGGTTAGGCTGTTATAAGCATTGTGGACGCAAATCATTAACGCCCGTGCTCAGTGCACAATTAAGGATGCCGGCCCTAGAATTAACTCTTCCACGAAATCTGGCAGCTTGATATGGCCAAACAAATCACAAATTAAGGTTTTGTAGGCTGGATCGTCGATTTCGTGGTAAAGCGAATAAAACTTGTATATCGTCCTGAATCGACGGCGGTTTGCATCGAAATCGGTGATTGGAGAAGTTCTGATCAGATGCGCACCTATAGGCTCCAGATACCGGATCCCATAGGCGTAAAATATCGGAGATGAACGTTCCCGGTAAAAGAAATATTCAATAAACTCACCGCCGTAAACTCGCCTCATGACAGACACTGCAACAGATATTGAGATAGGATCCGTTGCACCGTGGGTTTAAAAAGGATCCCGGTTTGTTGGCAGATCTGCTCCACACTCATCCCACCGGCATACAGGTATATGACTGAAGCATCCCGAAGTGCGCGGCTACCCAGCTGTCCCATGCCGGCACTCGAACAGGCAGTACGCCAACACTCGTTCCGTAACCAATTCAGTCTTCCCTCAAGTTTTTGACCAAGAGAGTTACAAAAGACATATTGGTTATTTCCTGAGCGCTGTTTTAGCTTGAACAGCAGTTCTCGGGCATACTTGTCGACATGCACGAACCGGCCGGATAATTCAAAAAAAGCTTCATCAGGACGATACTGCTCCCACTTCAAGCTCAGCAATATCGACGCCGGCAGCCCGGTGATGTACTGCAACAGGAAAAAATCACGGTACTTAGAGGGGACACAGTCGCAAATCACCAGGACATCTAAATAGCCCAACAAAGCTTGATTATCATCACTGGGAGTCAAGTGAAGAGGCTTATCCAGCATAAAGGCCACGGCGGACTGGTCGAGTATATTTAAGGCCAGCCTAAGCGTTCTGATCCGCTCTTCCAGGCTGATCTCACGCAAATCCCGGAGCTCATAGGCAAGCTTGCATAGATGCCGTCCCGACACACGGTCGACGGGCACATCGCCAAAACAGGCCATGATCCGAGCCGCGCGTTTTGGATTAACATAGTAACGGTGTTGCTCAAACTGATACTGATAGAATTGCTGCACCGTCGGAAGGCGTCTCTCATCTAAGGCAATGAACTTAGATTTGAGCGAAATGATCTTCGTGAGGTTTCTACTGTGCGGGAAGTAACTGACGTAATCGAATTCACCCTGTCTTACGCCATGTTGAATGGCATTTAAGATGGTAGACAGTCGCGCACGGTTCGTCTTTGAATCAACGAAATTGGTAGGCTCTGCGAAGCTACACCCAAGGAATTTTAGCCGTATATTCAACTTGCCAGTGCTATCGCGCATGATCGCTCTCATTTCGACCTCCGTTGAGCAGGTTTTGTGCTCAATTTTCCAAAAACCAGTTATGATAAAGACACGACTGCGTAGGAGAGCTTATGATCAAGTACCACCTCATGACATTGATAGAGCAAAAGTCATTTCAAGATCGTAAACGGCTTACACTCAATGAGATCTGTGAAGCGACCGATCTAAGTCGGGCAACATTGTCAAAAATGTTGAATGAGCCCGGCTCTGTGGTGTCGCTGGATACCATTGATCGTCTGTGCAATTTTTTTAAGGTCCCTATCGAAAAACTCATCGAGCATGTGCCCGAGAAGTGATCCCAATATCTTAATCTTGCCAGACACCCAGTTGGTCTGAGAGTAGTCGTAGCAACCTGGCTTCCACTTCCTTGGGCGCCAAATGCATAAAAGACCGATCTTGCTCTACCGATCTAACCAGCCAGCCCATCAACGCATCCGCATTATTTCTCTCATCTGCACCACCAAACACGACAACAAGGTTTTTGCTATGTGGATTAATAAACAAGGAGCAGATTAAATAATCTCTGAGGTTAAGTAACCGGCATCGTTTAGCTTTTTTCTCGCTGAACGATTGGATAAGCATGTCGAGCGGGTTTACAGGGATGGTCATCATAAGTTGTCTCCGATGTATAACCATTTTCTTGGCCGTACCTGGCAACCTACCCATCCCTGGAAGTTTGACTGTACAAAAAACACTCATAAAAAATGTAGATTATAATCGACATATGTCAAACTTAATTGACATAAAAATTCAATATTCAATAAAAATGTCTGTTGGTGGCCATTTCTTAAGAAATCACAAACCAGCTAAAAGGGTACAAATAAAAGAAAAACAGGAGATGAAAAAGCAAACTCAGCACCGCAAACATCAAGACAACAATATGAAACTACTCAGTTTTGCAGTAGCGCTTTCATAAGAAAAAAAGCGCCATCCATGGCACTAAGAATAAGAAGGGAACTTACTTAGCCATTTCAGTTTCCACTCTGAATGTAGATTATAATCGACATATGTCAATTATAATTAACCTCTTGGCAGTCCCCGCGTTCTTGAAACCAATTTAAAGCTCACGCCGATGGGCTTATCTAAGTCGAGCAAGTTAATCCCTTTACTCTGACAATTGTGCGCCCATCGCATGAACCGTTTTTCGTGTTCAAGAACCAGTGCAGCCAGTCTGGCATTTTCCTCCCGCAATAAAAGGATCTCATTTTGGGTCTTTTCAGTATCAAGCGGCTTCTTCTTAGGATCTTTTAATGCCTGCTTCGCCTTGTTGAAGGCATCTCGGATCGGTCGATTAGCGCTAAGCGCCTGGCGTGTATAGCCAGACGCTTTCGCCACCTTTGCCCAGGACAAAGCTTGACCCAGCTCGCCACTTTCCCACTGCTGCAGAAATGCCACAATCTGCTGCTCCAGTTGCTCGCTGATATAACGCTCCATCGTTACTTCACCTCACAAGAGTCCCGGCCGCTAGGGAAGATCTGCACGATTTGCCCAGGGGTGTACTGGGGATCCTTTTCGACGGCAAGCGCCGCATCACAACCGGCCACCAATTCTGCGTGATGGTTATACCACTGATTAGCGCCGGTAAATCCATCCTCAGCGTCAGTGAGCGCAATCTTCATTTGCTCCAAGGCAATAGAGCGCCGGGCTTCAAGACGGGCGATCTCAGTGGCATCACCTTTGGTTCGCCGATAATGTTTGCAGTTATGCAAACAGGCATAGTGGAGGCCGCAAGGCCCCTGCACATAGTCATGTCGGCAACGACCAATATCCATCACATGAGAACTCCCGAGACTATCCAGATCCCTAGTCAGCTCATTAGGCGACAATAATGGAAAGCTTCGAGCGAGCTTCGCTGCCGTTTCAAGAGGAAGATCTTCCTTTTTGGCCATGACCAAACTGACAATCCCCTCGATAGCAGGCGCAGCACCTTTGCTCTGTGTTCGGTGATTGTAGGCAGCATTATCCTTCACACCTGAGCGCAAGAAGTTTCGGGCGATCTCCTCTTGAGAGAATTGATCGGATTCTTGCATGATGGTATTCAGTAGGTGCCGGAACTGGTGTGTCCTTACCTGAAGATCCGGCTCTAAATCCGCCAACTCTGGAAAGTCATAACGTTCAAACACACTTTTGATCCGGCTGTCATCCCCCGAAATGCGCCCTTTATAATCGCGTCCCTGGAAGAAGTCTCTGATCTGTGTGCCGGTTAGCGGCTCGGCAAAGACATTCAGCACTTCCTTGGGCGTATACTGATCTTTAAAGCGCAACGTGATCAGATCCCACACGTTCACCTTGAGACTGCCCATACCAAAGCCATCAGCAATGGGCTTAATTCGCTCTCTGTATGCATCAGAAAAAGCCCGGTGGATATCGCCTACCCGAAAGAAGGTGTGCTTGTGTTTAGAGCCAGGTGTCGGCTCAACACCATACCGTTTAAGGGTGCTGATCGTATTGCTGGTGGAGGACATGCCGATAATGTCCATTACCTGCCTTGAGGTCAGCAGATCATCGTCATCAAATTCCATGAACAACGGCCATTTTCCCTGCTCCAACAACGTCCGGCTGACGACACGGTGATCTTCAGATAACGCCACCAATCTGTCATAAGCCTGGAAGATCAGCTCGTTCATGCTGGGTGGCACGATCTTGGAATCCCAGACATAGCTTTTTCTGGCCATGACTCGAATTTTCAGGATCCGACTTAACTTGCCCGAAATGGGATCAAGTTCTAGCGTACGTCGCTCAAACTCCTCCCTAGACGGAATGCAGTTGATATCCAAACTCACAAACTCGTCCATGCGGAAACCGCACACCATAAGTACCACAGCCATGCAGATCAGCGCTTTGTCCTTCTCCTCCAGCTCATCGTAGTGTTTCCACAACGCAGACAGAAAAACCAAGGCGGCCGTTTTCGGTAACATCTCCGCGCGACGAGAACGTCCTTGCTTGGTGTTACTGAATTGCTGACTTCCTCCATGCTTCTCGCTACGTGGGATCGGGTTTATCCAATTAAGCGGCATGATGGTCAGGTTGAGCTCTTGCACACGAGAGGCGATTGAACTCAGTTTTTCACCGGTAACATAGAGCGTAGAGGGATGTTCCCCCTGCGCAATTGCCAGTTTTAACGCCTCAGTGAAATGCCCTGGATTAAGCTGATGGATCTTCGTGCAACCATTAAGCTCAAACACCTCCTCCAGGTAACGAATGGCGCGAATAAAGACCATATGCGCCACATGTGTAATGGGCCGCTCAGTATGAGCCGTGACAACAAGCGACTTAGCCAGCGAAAGGAAAGGCTCGCTCAGCGGGCGCTCTGCAGATTTACTCTGCTTCTGGCGCGCTTTTAAGCCAGAGCGTTTAGTAAAAAGCACATTACAGGCTTCACCCATCCGGCGGAGGGAAACCGTCGATGTCATGGCTCTGATGTCCCAGGTGTTGCTGTGCCAGTCAACTTGCCCATTAAATGTGAGGTGGCAGAGTTTTTGGCTCAAAATCACCAATTGCCGGAAGTTCTCTTCCGTGCTGTCCGTTGGTTGCCACAGGTTGTAGATCTTGGCTACCTCCTTGTTCGCACTTTTTACGTTGAAATTCGGCATCAACATATTTGATAACAGCGCGCCAGACTTACTCATGATCCACCTCCAGACGTTCAATCAATTCACCACAAGCTTTGATATGTGTCGCGGTATAAAACCCGGGAGGGGCTTCGTCACCGAACTTTTCTCGGATCTCCGCTTGCATCGCGTTAAAAACTTCACGGTGCACCGAGACATCGTTAGATGCTTCGAACTTTTTGCAGCTGTAGCACGAATAAGGGGGTTGCAACTTGCAGGGCTCTTGCTTGGCGCACAACCCAATCCCGACCAGCTTTCTGAGTGAATCAGGGCCGAATACGGTTTTGACATCATTACGGTTAACCAGCTCGGCCAGAGTGATCTTGCCTTCGAAGAAGGAGATATACTCTTTAAAATGCTGGGTGTAGACAGCATCTGCCTTAATAGCAAAAGAGACCCCCAGCTGGTAATAAATCATCACGTGCTGTAAATCGTCATGATCCAGCAGCTCCATCAATGTGATTGCGGACGCCCCCATTGCCGCGGCGTGAGTCGCAAACGTCTTGCGAAGCCTTCTGGGGTACAGTTTTAACAGTAGCTGCGGTTTTCCTTCCTTGTTCCGGTATTGATTGATGAAATCAACAACCTCACTTGGAGCGCTGTTAAATAATCGATCTGATGCGGCATCCTGAAACCGCTCAAAGGTTGAGCCCCGCTCTTTACGAACGTTCTCCGCCGATTTACGGAATATAGGGAGAGCATCACTATTTTGCAGCTCCTCCTTGTTAGCGAGACCCCGGTATTGCTCAGCAATGAGCATCTCAAGCAGTTCTCCCAGGAAAATAGGGATGAAACGAGGTTTAAATCGCTCTCTGATCCCGGTGAAGCGCTTTTTCACCGAGGGAACGTTCAGCATGAATGACTTTTCCCCTGTCGAGGTATTCACATTCACTGCAAAATCGCATGTCATGAGCAGCAAGATCTGGCGAGGCCGGACCCCCAGCACTACATAGAGCCAAGTAACCACCAATTTCTTGAACATCGGATCGGAGGGAGTTACGTAATCACGACACTCGGCTAATGCCGAGCGTAACGCAATAAGCTCATCAGAGTGCAAAGGGGAGCGGTTTTCGATGTAGGTCATAACATCGATCCCCTTTATGTTGCCCCTAAATCTGAACCGCTTTAGAAGCTGAGCCGTGTTTCGAGAAAAAAGCGTCAACCCAAGATGGTATGAGTCCCGGTACCAGGCTCTGAGTACGGACAGATCTCCTTCGTCAGAACGATCTCTGTGCGTGAAGATAAAATCCAGAAGAGACTCACTGAGCTGCTCCTTCAGGCTTTCGCTTTGATCAAAATCGTCAATAGAGCGAAAGAAGCGCTTTAGCGTGGCGAATTCCTGATAGATGGTGTCGGGTGCCATTTTGCTGATCAGCGACTCAAAGTAATATTTGAGCTGGCTCAAAAGCAGCGGCGGTAGACCAGGGAAAAGTCCCCAATTGAGTGATGTAGGAACACTCTCACCAATTTCCCAGACATTCCCAGTGGTATCTACCATTCGGGAACGACCGATTATGGATGTTTGAGAGAAGATTGGGCGTTTGATCTGCTTGATGATCAGAACAGATTTGATACGCTTACGGGTGGATTTTACCATAGACTACGACCTCACTTAGCCTGGATATACGCCCTCTTTTTTTAGTCAAATAAAAATAAGAGGCACAGTACATCTGTTATAAACGTTAGGCTAAGTAAGGTTATTTATGATAAAGAGCATGCGAAGCGTGTTCGCGTATGGTTTTGCACAAATTTAATTATGCGTGGCATATATGCCAAAAACCATACAGAATTTATTACCTAATATGTATGGCTTTGCACAAATCTAATTGCGCGCGGCATATAAGCCAAAACCACACTGAATTTACACCCTCGTTAATGAGGATTTTTAAGCGTAAACTGTTTTTCAATTTCTTGCAAGTGTCTTGATGCAATTATTTCTCGGGATCGTTTCATGTACTCTAATCCTTGTGTACTGGTCGAAGACCATCCACAGAGCTGCCGTTGAATATTTTTAAACTCCTCACCACTCGGATCTAGCTTCGTCGTTAATACCAACAAATCGTTAAATGTGTGCCGAAGAATGTGAGGGTGGAGATTTTTAAGAGTCTTAGGCTCCATTTTGCGCACTCTCAGACAGAGGTTAACAAGCGCTGAAATGGTCATAGGCTGTGGATTGATCTTTGTATTCAAAAAGAGATACGGCGGTGCCTTCGCGGCAGCTTTCCCACGTTGTTTACGCTCGGTAACGATATAATTATCGATCATGCCGGCGAGCCTCTCAGTCACAGGGATTTCCCGCTCATAAGTTTTGACGTTTGGAGGATTCTTCCTGGTGTCGAGATCAAGCGTGGTATTTTGCGTCACTCTAAGCACATATCCATGCGGTCGGCGGATCAGTGCATCGGGGCGAAGACAGAGCAACTCACCATCTCGGATCCCGGTAAGTAACAGTAAATCGATAATTAACTGATTGCGAACCTTGATTCTCTCCTGAAATGGGTTTTCAGGATTATCAGGATCCACGCACCATCTAAGTTTATGCACTTGCTCATCGGTTAAGCCATAGCGTAGATTGGGTATAGCAAGTGCGCGGTGTGCGTTAAATAGTTGTGACAAGCGAGCAATGAAATCCCGTTTATTTTTGCGGTAAGGATCAGTTAACTTCCTGGAGCCCGCGAACACATCCCCAAGGTAAGCCAAGAACGCAAGTATATGATAACATCGTGTCCGGTAGGTGCATTCACCGATAAACGTTTTCTTTCCTATTTCAAGCGTTTCTGGAGCGTCTGTGGGGGCTCTTGACCGAAAACGTAAGCTGGACTGAAGTGACTGCATTTCCAGGAAGGAGAGAAACTCTCCACTTTGGATCCTTTCAACCAAATCAATATCCTGCTTCTTCGCCCATTCATAAACTCGCATGATCGAGTACGCTATCGTCAATCGATATGAATAGGAGCATTCCCGATATGTCATGAGATACAAATTGATCTCAATCGAGGGCAACCCTTCAGGGCATCGGACAATGACCTCCCGATCTCCATGCTGCTCAACTTGGATTAATCTGGCTGTATACGACACAAGATACCCCAATTGGTTAACAATACCTCGCCGAGTATAGCACCAGAATCACAAATGCAAACGAAAGCAGGAACGCATTTTCCTTACTTAAGGTAAACGTTGAATGATTGATTTAAAAGCGAAAAAGGGAAGGAGGGGGTCGTCTTTACAATCGTCTTTACATTTAAAAACGTTTTACTTTCTTTTTCACTTAATTCGCGTACCCAGAAGGTAAACAAATCATATTTTTGACTTAAGCCCCTGATTAAAGGGGCTTTTCTCTTAGATCTGAGAGATTGTCTTTACAAATTACAAAACATTTTTTCAGAACGGAATATCGTCATCAAAGTCGATTGGCGGTTCCATTGGTGCAGCCTGCTGATTGGGCCTAGGTGCTTGATAATTTCCACCGCTCTGCTGGGGAGCTTGTGCAGGTTTTTGATAACCGCCACCGCCTTGCGCTGGTTGCTGATAGTTACTGCCACCTTGCTGTGGGGCTTGCTGGTAATTATTATTACCGCCTTGTTGGCCGCGAGGCTGGTAACCGCCTTGCTGACCGCCACCCATACCGCCACCTTGTTGCTGACCTTCACCACGGCCATCCAACATTTGCAGCTCGTTTGCCACGATCTCCGTAGTGTAACGCTCTACGCCGTCTTTGTCGGTCCATTTACGGGTTTTAAGCTTACCCTCAATGTACACTTTTGAGCCTTTACGCAGATATTCACCGGCAATTTCAGCTAAACGCTGATAAATCACAATACGGTGCCATTCGGTTTGTTCTTTGCGCTCATTGGTCGCTTTGTCGGTCCAGCTTTCTGACGTTGCGATAGTCATATTCGCAACAGCACCGCCTTGCGGCATGTAACGCACTTCAGGATCAGCACCTAAGTTACCGATTAAAATGACTTTATTAATTCCACGCGCCATGCGTATCTCTCCTGCAAAAATGTTACTGGTTGCCGTTGGCAACCAAAGACTGAGCTTGCGCTAAATCGAACTGCTGCGAGCTAACTTTCAGATAGCAACGTTGATCTGCTAACAATATCGTGACCTCTTGAACTCCCACCAACGCGGCCAGCTTGCTGGCCAACTGATTGGCTTGCTGCTCAGTCGTTACCGAAACCGGTAACGATAAGCGCTGAGAACGCGCAGGCACCTGCATGGTGCTGGCAATTGCCAGCCATACTAAACCAATCAAGGCTAAACCTGCAAACACTGCACTAAAACCAAATTGCTGTGCCAAGGTGCCGCCTAATAAGCCACCAAAAAAGGCGCCCAAAAATTGACTACTGGAATAAATGCCCATGGCGCTACCGCGTTGTCCTGCTGGCGCAACACGCGAAACCATGGCGGGCAAACTGGCTTCTAAATAGTTAAAACCAATAAAGAAGACCAACAATGCCAAAACAAAACCCCAGAGGGTAGCCGCCTGCCAACTAATTAACATTGCTATAACTAATAATAGAACATTAATTAAAAAATATCGTTTTTCTTGCTGCCGACGCATCGCAATAATCATCATCGGCACCATAAACACAAACGATAACAACAGTACCGGTAAATAGACCTGCCAATGCTGCTCTGCCGCTAACTGCTGCTTAAGTAATAACGGCGGCAAAGCGACAAACATAGCGGTTAACATTAGGTGCAATAGCATTACACCAACATCTAAACGCAACAACTGACCATGCGCCAACATACTGGCTAAGCTTTGCGGTAACGCTATGGTTTCAGCGCCAGCCGAACGGCTCACACTGTGTGGTACTAAAAAAGCCACAATCAGCATCGCCGCACACGCTAACACGGCGGTAAACCAAAATACGCCGCTAAGCCCTGCCCAACGCGCTAAAATTGGCCCCAGCACCATAGCCAGCGCAAAGGATAAACCAATACTGCCACCAATAATCGCCATGACTTTAGGGCGCTGTTCTTCTCGGGTTAAATCCGCAGCTAACGCCAACACGGCACCCGCAATAGCACCGGCGCCTTGCAGTACACGCCCAAGTGTTACCATATACACTGACTCAGCCATCGCGGCGACTACCGAGCCAAGCACAAATAATGACAGCCCCAACAACATCACTTTATGCCGGCCAATTCTATCCGATAACCAACCAAAAGGAATTTGTAAAATCGCCTGCGTGAGACCATAAGCGCCAATCGCTAAACCAATCCACAAGGGTGAAAAGCCAACCAGCTCTTTACCATACAGGGCAAATACCGGTAATAGCATAAAGAGCCCGAGCATGCGGGTAGAAAAAACTAAAGCCAGTGCGATGGCCGCGCGTTTTTCAAGAGAATTTAGTTGATGCATTCTGCCAGAGCGTTGCTAGATATTAGATTTCACGAAGGCCGCAGTTTAGCATAAAAAAACTGAGCGGGCGGTATAACTAACGACAGGTTGTCTTAACCAAGCGCTGTTACCCTGCATCAACTTAACTGGCCATATCACTCGCCACAAGGCATGCCAGTAAGCTAACTGAAAAATCACGGTTTACAGATAAATTTCGGTGTTTTAAGCCAAACCCCACTTCAATACGTAAGTAAGCGCTTTATGGGTGTTTTACCTTGCTAAAATAGCTTGAGCAGGGGCAATTCTAGCTCGATACTGGCTATTAACCCTGCCATTAGTGTATATTTGTACAGCAAACAGCACGCCAACCACCACTGGAAGCCTGAATGGACAAAATTGATATCCGGGGTGCCCGCACCCACAACTTAAAAAACATTTCGCTGCAAATTCCCCGAGATAAACTAGTGGTGATTACCGGCCTATCAGGTTCGGGCAAGTCGTCACTGGCATTTGATACCTTGTATGCAGAAGGCCAGCGCCGTTATGTTGAGTCATTATCGGCCTATGCCCGGCAGTTTTTAAGCCTGATGGAAAAGCCCGATGTCGATCATATCGAAGGCTTATCGCCGGCTATTTCGATAGAGCAAAAATCGACCTCGCATAACCCGCGTTCTACCGTGGGCACTATTACCGAAATATACGATTACCTGCGCTTACTGTTTGCCCGTGTCGGCGAACCGCGTTGCCCCGAGCATGATTTACCGCTGGCCGCGCAAACCATCAGTGAAATGGTCGACAAAGTGGCCGAGTTTCCTGAAGGCACCAAGCTAATGGTACTGGCGCCGGTGGTACAAGAGCGCAAAGGCGAACATGTCAAAACCTTGGAAGGCTTAGCCGCCCAAGGCTATATTCGCGCCCGGATTGATGGCGAAATCTGTGACTTATCAGATCCACCAAAACTCGATTTACAAAAAAAACACACCATTGAAGTGGTGATCGACCGTATTAAAGTACGCGACGACATTAAAGTGCGTTTAGCCGAATCCTTTGAAACCGCCTTGCAGTTATCTGGCGGCGTGGCCAAAGTGGCGTTAATGGATGATAGTACTGCCCCAGAGCTGGTGTTCTCGGCCAATTATGCCTGCCCAACCTGTGGTTATTCGATGGCCGAGCTAGAACCGCGTTTATTCTCGTTTAACAACCCGGCTGGTGCTTGCCCCAGCTGTGATGGCTTAGGCGTAAAACAATTTTTCGATCCGAAAAAAGTCATCGTCAGTGACGAGTTAAGCCTGGCAGGTGGCGCCATTCGCGGTTGGGATAAACGCAACTTCTATTATTTCCAAATGCTCAAAGCACTGGCCGATCATTATGGTTTTCAGCTCGATGTGCCCTTCAGCACCCTCAGTAAAAAGCATCAAGAAGCCATTTTGCAAGGCAGCGGCAATATCATTGTTGACTTTAAATACTTAAATGATCGCGGTGATATTGTGCAGCGCAGTCATCCGTTTGAAGGCATTTTGCCAAATATGGAACGGCGTTACCGCGAAACCGAATCCAATTCAGTTCGCGAAGAGCTGAGTAAATACCTCGCCACCCAACCTTGCCCGAGTTGCCACGGCACCCGTTTACGCACCGAAGCGCGACATGTGTTTATTGGCCAAACCAATTTACCGCAAGTGGTGGAGCTGTCGATTGGTGATTGCTTAAGCTTTTTCCAACAGCTTAGCTTGCTGGGGCAAAAAGCCAAAATTGCTGAAAAAGTATTAAAAGAAATTCAAGACCGCTTAAGCTTTTTGGTCAACGTCGGCTTAAATTACCTTAATTTATCACGCAGTGCGGAAACCCTCTCGGGCGGCGAAGCACAGCGTATTCGCTTAGCCAGCCAAATTGGTGCGGGTTTAGTGGGGGTGATGTATGTGTTGGATGAGCCGTCGATTGGTTTGCATCAACGCGATAACGATCGCTTATTAGGTACGCTTACCCACCTGCGCGATTTAGGCAATACGGTGATTGTGGTTGAACACGATGAAGATGCCGTGCGCATGGCCGACCATATTATTGATATTGGCCCTGGCGCAGGCGTGCATGGTGGTTACATCGTGGCGCAAGGTAGCCTTGAGCAGGTAATGGCCGAGCCGGAGTCTCTCACTGGGCAATATATGGCCGGTACCCGCAAAATTGCTGTACCAGAGAAGCGCACAGCATTAACCGATAAATGGTTAGAAGTAACCGGCGCTAGCGGCAATAACCTAAAAAACGTTGATTTAGCAATCCCGTTTGGTGTGATGACCTGTATTACCGGCGTATCGGGTTCAGGTAAGTCTACCCTGATTAACGACACGCTGTTTCGCGTTGCCCATCGTGTGTTGAATAAAGGCGAAGGTGCCGATCCGGCTCCGCACAAAGACATTAAAGGCTTAGAGCACTTTGATAAAGTGATCGATATCGATCAAAGCCCGATTGGCCGTACCCCGCGCTCGAATGCCGCCACTTATACCGGTATTTTTACTGCGGTACGTGAGCTATTCGCCGGCACCCAAGAAGCCCGCTCACGCGGTTATCAGGTGGGGCGCTTTAGCTTTAACGTTAAGGGCGGCCGCTGTGAAGCCTGCCAAGGCGATGGCTTAATTAAAGTGGAAATGCACTTTTTACCCGACGTGTACGTGCCGTGCGATGTCTGTAAAAGCAAACGCTATAACCGCGAAACGCTGGAAATCAAATACAAAGGCAAAAACATTCACGAAGTGCTGGATATGACGGTCGAAGACGCCCTGGCGTTTTTTGAAGCGATACCGGCAGTAAACCGTAAACTGCAAACCCTGAAAGATGTAGGGCTTACTTACATTAAACTCGGCCAATCTGCGACCACCTTATCGGGAGGTGAAGCACAGCGGGTTAAGCTGGCGCGCGAACTGAGCAAACGCGACACCGGTAAAACCCTGTATATTTTGGATGAACCGACTACCGGCTTACATTTTTATGATATTCAGCAACTGCTAAACGTATTGCACCGCTTGCGCGACCACGGTAATACCATCGTGGTTATTGAACACAACTTAGATGTGATTAAAACCGCCGACTGGATTGTCGATCTCGGCCCAGAGGGCGGCAACGGTGGTGGCGAGATCTTAATAGCCGGCACACCCGAGCAAGTCGCTGCTTGCGAAAAATCTTACACTGGCCAGTATTTAAAGCCGTTGTTAAACCAGTAATAATAAGGCGCTGGCCAATTAAAGCCAGCGCCTTACTTGCGTAAGATAAGCCTGATAGTCAGCGCCAAACTTCTGCTGTAAATGGCGCTCTTCCGGCATTATTTGAAACCGGTTCATGTACAGCACAAACACTGGCAGTAACAGCAACGCCAACGCGCTTTGTAAATAACAGCCCCATGCCATCAGCAACAGCAAAAAACCTAAATACATGGGGTTACGGCTGACACGATAGATACCCCGAATCACCAGGCTTGAGCTTTGCTGCGGTACGCGCGGGTCTACCGTAGTATCAGCACGTCGAATCGCTAACACGCCCAACAACGCCACAACTGTTCCTACACTAACAAAACCCGCAGCCAAGAAAACACTAAGCGTATGCCACCGCAACCAAGGCGGTGTCAAAGTTACGATCACCCACATCGCCAGCGCAAACAACAACACCAAAATCAACGGCGGGATTTTCAGCTCTAACGCTTGCATGGCTTGCTCCTATTTACTTTGCTTCTCAACTATTTTTAGTTCTTACTCCATAACCGGAGCAACCGCATAGCTTCACTTCTGAGCTCTACTTGAGTAATGAGAGCGGCATTTGCGATAGCAGCTAACACGTTATGCGCGATGACATTCTGCAAAAATCTTAGTATTCATTATCGAAGTCTTTGTTAAAAGCAATAGCAGTTACATTCCTCCACGTTGTTTTGAATTCAAGCTATTCAAAACGACGATATAAATAACGCCTTATCAACGCGGTTATAACTAGATAATCATAAAACAAGAAATAAAAAACCCAGCTAAGCTGGGTTTTCTCAAAAATCAAAAAAAGCTTAAATAATGCGCTTACGACGCAACATTAACCCGCCCATTCCCAACATTAATAAAACTAGCGTTGAAGGTGCAGGTACGACTTGAGCAGCGCTTAAGCTAAAAGTGTCGAAAGCGATGAAATCATTGTTCAGGTCAAAGATTTCTAAAGATCCAAATGTAAATGCATCAAAAATCATATAGTAATTCCATGTATCCGCACCGAAACCTACATCATTTGCGTCGAACTCGAAAAATTCAATACCCGCGTAAATGTTGTCGCTATCGATACCCACATCAAAGAATGAAATGTCAAACTCGCCTACTGAAGAAAAAAGACCAAACAGGCTAATATTTACTAAAGTAATCTGATCGCCAAAACTTTTATAAAGCAAACCGGTATTTAACAAACTGTCATCTATTTGAACTTCAATAGAGCCCATTTTGCCGTAAAAATCACCAATAATATCGTGTTTTATATTAATAAGACCGGCATTAGCAGCGAAAGAGGTGGTGAACATTAATGTAATTAATAACAACGAGTGACTTAATAGTTTTTGCAGATTTTTCATTATCGACTTCCTTATTTTTATAACTTGCCGGAACAAACTAGTTGCTCCGGCGTTTCTTATTATTATGGTTGTACTTCAAGCGCTGTGGTGCCTTGAACTTCACCATTGCCATCAGTAAACGTCACGGTCCCCATGTATAACCCATTTGGATTTAAGTCACGGGTCAACAGAGAAATGTTTTGTAAACGACCATCAACTGCGCGTGGTGAAGCAGATACACGTGTTGTATTCTCTTTGTCATCAACAATCCAAATAAGCGCCTGATAGTTAACACTATTATTGCCAAGCAAGTTCACGCCTTGGACCATTAACAAATAGAAGTTAATATCGGTGTTTTCTGAGTTTTGTGGATTAACAATGATCATATCTTCGTTGGCATCTGGGCCTTTCGAGTTTTGGAGAGGTGAACACCCCGCAGCGCGACACGCCCATAGCTCTAAGTCTAAATTAGTACCCGGAACGCTGACTAATGCGTCACGTGTGCTAATTCTAAGTAACGTAGAACCGGCAGGCACTTCAAACGTAGTGTAACGGTTAGCAGCCGCTACATTTACCCCAAAGTTAAAGGCGCCAGGGTTGCTAGGTGAAGTTTTATTTACACCAAACGGCAAACTTAGCCCTTGATAATCAGCAGTGAAGCTACCTGAGTACAAAGTTTCAACAAAGAACAATGCCCGGCCCCGGTTCAACTTCAATGACAGTGATTCTGGAACAACAATAGTAGCCGACGGCACTTGATTCACCGCAATCGGACTACGAACAGTCAAACCATCGGTACGCTCAAGGGTTACTGCACCAAACACCCATTGATTAACTGGGAAGCCAGGTACTGAATTAAAGGTTAAGCTATAGCTTGCTTTACCGTTTGGCGTTACTTCTAACAAACCACTTGGAATAGCATTACCAGCAGCATCAAAGGTTTTTACCGTGACCGTGGTGCCTGCAGGCGCTTCAACGTTTACTGTGTAAGAGCCACCATCACCCGATACGTCAGTTACAGTACGAGAAATGGTTTCCTTACCTGCAAGCTGAGCAATTGCAATTGATGGATAGTTCAATTGACTGGCGTCAGTAGCAAAGCCAGAAGCAGTAATATCGTTACAATTAGCGCCAAAACGGACTGAAGAGACTAACCCCGCTTCGCCTTGTCCGCAAAGGAACCCTAGGTAATCCCCTAAATTTGCGTCATAAACTAAGCCTGGGTTTAATGATGAAGCAGGTGCAACATGACCCGCACCAAAATCAAATGGACTCGCTGGTGTGGTGCCATTTTCTTTTACCAGATTTTGACGAGCGGTTGTCATCATGGCTGATTTGATTTTCGCTGGGCTCCATCCCGGATACTGACCCGCTAGCAATGCCGCCATACCCGCAATATGTGGGCTAGACATTGAGGTACCTTGCAAGTAGGCAAAGTTTTCACCTTGTGGGTTACCACCAAATCGCAACTGCGCTGGACTTGTCGCCGCTAAGATGCGAACACCCGGTGCAGTGATGTCAGGTTTAAGAATATCACCGGTTTGCGTATTAACACCACGTGAAGAGAAACTCGCCATGATATTGCCAACCTCAACCGCCTCTGTCGCAGCACCATTGAGTGACATTGTCACATTCGTTACACCTGTATTAACACTATTTACCAAAGCTAGGCCATCAGCATTGAACACCATTACACCAGGGATATTCAAGCCCGTGACAGTACCACCCATTGCAATAGGTGTACCACTGAGTGTATAGACTACCGCACCCATAGCACCCGCAGCCTGAGCATTTAATAACTTATCAGCAAATGGACAACCGCCACGGGCAATAAGTGCGATCTTACCTGTCAAGTTACTACTTAAAGGACCACAAGCCTCAATTGGGCTAGCAAGCGCTAAATCTGCTGTTAAGCCACCGACAGGAACCGGAGACCCAATAACTGCAGGAACAGAAAAAATACCGCTGGGTGCTAATGTGCCGCTATTTATTGTTAACTCGTTGCCAATAACCGCAGAAACACCATCATAAGTAGACGCTGCTACTGTGGTAATCCATGGTGCAATATTACTTACTGTGGCAGCAGTCGGGCCACTGTTACCCGCTGAGGCTGAAAAGAACACACCGGCATTAGCAGCACTGAGTGATGCATTATAAACCGGCGAATTAATTGCTTGAGAATTACCGATGGAATAGTTTAATACATCAACACCATCTACCACCGCTTGGTCGATAGCAGCTAAGCTATCACCAAAGAAACACCCTCTTTCTGCGGTTCCACTTGCATTTGTATAGTTTGAGTTCCAGCACACTTTATAAGCGGCAATCCTTGCGCGAGGGGCTATACCCGATACGGCGCCAACATTAGCGCCACGTAAAGACGCTGTTACGCCTGCATTACCCGCAGCGGTTGATGCAGTATGGCTACCATGGCCATCAGCATCTCTGGGAGAAGCAAACTCGCCTAATTCAAACCGAATATTGTATACGCTTGAGAACGCACTACCGAAATAGCGCGCGCCAATTAGTTTGTTGTTACAGGTAAACTCATCCAGAGGTGCAGTACCATCAGCGGCACCAACGCTACCTACGTTACACTCACCATCCCAACCCGCTGGAGCAGGTCCGTAAGTGTTTTCAAGAGTGTTTCCTTCTGAGCTAAACGAAGGGTTTTCAGGCCAAATACCAGAGTCTAATATGCCTACAATTACGTCTTCGCCTACAATGCCGGTGTCGTGTAAACCATCACCCGCATTACTAACTAAACCCATGAACTTAGGTGTATTAGCTGTTTGTAATTGATGTAATTCGTCTGGGTATACTGCTGCAACGTCGGGATGGTTACTTATTGCATTTAATTGTTCTGGAGAGAGGCGGGCCGAGAATCCATTGAATGTGTGTACATATTTGTGAAGTACATCCAACACACCAATTTCAGCGGCAACGGAAACTTGCTTAGCTTTAAGAGCTGCAGCATAGGCTTCAATTTTTGGTGATTTAGCGTTGTAGTTATTACCTGCAATTGCCACCAATTGGTTACTCGGTCTTAGCTCACCGAGTTGGGCAGCCATATTAATTGCTGTAGCACCTTTCAACTCAACGATGTACATACCTGAGGCGGCTTGAATCGCCGGGGCAGGGCCTGTTGCAGTAAGCTGACTGGAATCAACTTGAACGATATATGGCGATGTATTTGCATTTGCATACATACTCGCCAACGCCGCCGATAAAGTAATAGTTATCAGGCACTTATTAAATTTCATTTGCTTCTCCCGCTTTATCATTATTGTTCTTTAGACAACGAAGCAAAATTCTTTTTAAATACCTAACAAGGCTAGAGGGAGACTGTTAGTCGTTCAAAACAAGAAGTTTTGCAAACTTAAAGATTTCTTGGGTTGTTATTATTTTTAACATTAATTTATTTTTATTAACGTAGGAGGGTTGCTTATAGCATTAGAGCAACTTCTGATAGCAGCAATATTCACGCCACCTATCTAAGCCGCTAATTTAAAAAAGTTTATTAAAAATTAATTATTTTTAGAACTTGATTTTGTAAAAATAGCTGACAGTAAGCTCGCTAAATACACTGGAAGAGTTTGTTAAATAGACAGCAATACTAATGCAAGGCCGAAAAAATGTTACAACCATGTAAGTTGGAATTAACTTGCGCTGCAGCAATGATGAAAGCCAACAACCATAGCCACCTTATATAAATCTGGTAAATTTTCTCAATGGCCGGCGCCAATGCGTTTTTTAAGATAATAAATTGTCAGAGTAAATATTCACCATGTGGCGGTCAAAAGTTACAATAGATATTTTTAAAATGTAACAAAGCAAGTTGTTAATCATTAACAGTCGTTTCTGTTACTGCCGGTCCAGCAGAAAAGACCCTAGTTCTGCGCTAATAGCTATAACATAAGACGATATGCGATGAACAAAATCACAGAAAAACACATAGCGAACATCATCAAAAAACACCTAGGATTTACGTTGCTGTTGGCCATCGCGCCTGTCATCTTCTTTTTGTTGATTGGCTTTTTTGAAAAAACAATTTACAGCATTATCCCGTTTATTTTGCCCATTAGCACCCTTGGTGCGGTGGTCTACTTTATCAAACAGGTACTGACTGAGTTGTTGGTCGATCGCTAAGTCAAACTGCCTAAGCGCAACTGCACTAAATACTGCCGCAGTTGTGCAATACGTTCGCTTCGCCCAAACAGCTGATAAATCTGTAGCCAATCGGCGGGAGGCATCCAACAGATGCCGTCTTGCCAGCGGCAGCGCTCAGGATGAAAAGCAAAGCGGCTGATTGTATTTTCTTTTCGCACTGCAATGCCGGCCATCAAATCCACACTACGGCCCTCTGCATGGCGAAAATGGCTGAACTTGGCGGTAGCATATTTGGGATCCGAGGTTATTAACTGCGGTTGATAACCTGCTTTGCTTAACAACGCACTTATGGCGGCAAAGTCTGCTTCTGTACACACTACATCAATATCTGTTGGTTTTTCGACCAGCCCCAGTTGCCACAACAAACAACTGCCGCCCACGCCAAATTGCTTATCGGCTAACAGGCGGCAAAGCTCGGTCAGTTGTGGGGTTAAAGTATCAGCTTGGCTCATGCGCTAACTCACTTATCAGGGTTGAAAGCAGCTGAATTTTTTCATTATTCAACTGCCGATAATCAAAATAGGGGCAGACTAACACACGTTGCTGCTGGTCGATGGCAAACTCGCTATTGAGCCAATGTAATTGCGCATTTAAACCGGCACTCACCAGTGTTTTAGCATGGGTGCGGCCAGCAATAATATGGATGCGTTGGCTGGCTGGTGTCAGTTGCGGCATACTAAATAACAACGCCGTATTACTGCCTGCTTGTAACAAATACTGCTCACGAAACTGCTGCCAACTACCGGCAGTTTGTTGAAAGGTAAACCGCTGCGGCGCTAGCGCAAATAACAGCTTGGCATAGACATTAAACACTTTGCGCCAGCCATTGCCACAGGTTTGATTAATTGCTGTTATTTCACCAAGACTGAGCGGCTGTATGTTGCGTAGTGCGGCATATTCTTGCATCGGTGGCCGCTTTGCAATATACACACAGATTTGTGCCTGCGGAACGCCAAAACCTATGGCGAGTTCGCTCACAAGCGGCGGCGCTGTTGTCACACCAACCAGTGGCATAGATACTCCCGTTTAACGCCTTAGTTCTTGCGGCAGAACGCCTTAACCTAGTAAGGCTTTGTGCTACTATTCTAACGGTAAAGTTTCATAAAAATAACCTAATAATACGGTAATGCCGATCAGTAAAGCATGACCGGTTTGCTTTAAATCACCCCTGACAGGCCATGCATGATTATGGCATGTGGATATGAGCAAACCGCGTTTTATAAAAAACCACACTGATCGGCATTCAATGATACGGAGTCTTACGATGAAAAAATTCGTGTTGCTGTGTTTGTTTTGGCCACTGTTAGCCCTAGCTAACCCGGCCGATGATAAAAGCTTAAGTGTAGAGCGGTTATGGCAATTAGAGCGCATTGGCACTCCGGTTGCCTCCGCCGATGGCAGTATGATTGTCGCGCCCGTGACCCGCTATGATGTACCCGCCGATCAAGGCCATACCCGGCTTTGGCTATTTAGCGCCGATGGTAAAATGCAACGCCCCCTTACCGCTGAAGGCATGCGTGCCAGCGAAGCCACCTTTTCGCCAGACGGTAAAACCTTGGCTTTTATCAGCCAACGGCATAAAGACGATGCCGGACAAATTTATCTGTTACCTCTTACCAGCCCTGGCGAAGCACAGCGTTTAACACAAGTACCCACTGGCGTTTATGGTATTAAATGGGTCGGTGAACACCTGTATTTTGTTAGCCGTATTTGGCCAGGCAAAACCTGGGAAGAAATGAGTGGCGAGCTAAAAGCCAATAAAGAGAAAAAAGTGTCAGCGTGGCAGTGGAATGCGCTGCCTTATTCGCAGTTTGACCATTGGATAGATGAAAATCGCCAAGCGCATGTTTTCCGTATGCCTGCTAAAGGCGGTGAAGTAGAAGCTATCACCCAAAAAATCGGCATCGAATTACCGCGCTCTAGCCAAAACGCCAGCAGCTACGATATTGATGCGCAAGAGCGCTATATCGCCTTTAATGCCAATGGTTCAAGCAACAGCGTTGATCCGAAAATTGATTTGTTTTTAGCGGCCATCGGCAGCGATAAAGCTGACAACATTACACCGGATAACCAAGCCCCCGATGCCAACCCCAGCTTTAGCCCTGATGGTAAAAGCTTGGCCTTTAGCCGCCAGCGTATTCAGGGTTTTTATGCCGATACCGCACGTTTAATGGTTTACGACCTAGCGAAGAAAACCACCCGTGAGCTCACCACTGAGTGGGATCGCTCAGTCAGTGACTTTGTTTGGGCCGCAGACAGTAAAGGCTTTTACGCCAGTGTGGATGACGCGGCTACCAGCCGTTTATTTTATGTCGATGCCAAGAATGGCAAACAACGCGCCATTACCAAAAACACCAGCTTTGGTAGCCCGGTATTAGCGGGTAAAAATACCTTAGTCACCACCAACGACAGTTTTATGTATCCTGCTCGTTTGGTGAAAGTGGATGTGCGCTCGGGTAATACCACACGTCTTGATAGCTTTAATGACGAACTGCTGGCTAAAACGGATTTAGGCAGTTATGAATCGGTAACTTATAAAGGTGCTGAAGGCCAAGATATCCAAATGTGGGTGCATTACCCACCGGGCTTTGATAAGAGCAAAAAGTATCCCTTCTTTATGCTGATCCACGGCGGTCCGCACAATGCCATTGGCGATAGCTTTAGCTACCGCTGGAATGCACAAACCTTTGCTTCTTGGGGCTATGTTACGGCCTGGCCTAACTTCCATGGATCTAGCAGTTTTGGCCAAGACTTTGCCGATGCCATTAACCCCGATTGGCGCACGAAACCCTTAGCCGATATTCAAGCCGCGACAGCGTGGTTCCAGCAACAACCCTGGATCGATACCGAGCGGATGGTGGCCGGTGGCGCCAGCTACGGTGGTTACTTAAGTGCTATCTTGTTAGGTACTGAACATCCGTATAAAGCGCTGCTGATCCATGCCGCGGTATACAACATGTATTCGCAAATGGCGGCAGACTTTGCTGTACATTCAACCCGCTTTGGCAATTTCTGGGACAAACCAGAGATATACAAAAGTATTTCGCCGCATTATTTTGCCGGTAAATTTAATACGCCAACCTTAGTTATCCATGGCCAGTTAGATTATCGGGTACCGGTTGGGCAAGGCTTTGAGTTATTCCGTACCTTGCAAAGCCGTGGCGTGGAATCGCGAATGATTTACTTCCCCGATGAAAACCACTGGATCTTAAAACCAAACAACTCCATCTATTGGTATAACCAAGTGAAAGATTGGATGACCCAGTTCGCCGAGCCTGGCGCGCGTTAATCCCTCCCAGCACGCAGCACGCGCTGCGTGCTGCAGTTTTTCTCTCGGCATTCAAACTAAAGGCCGACTTTTCAACTCTTTAGCTGTTACTTCTACCCATTAACGCCTAGTATAGAGAAAGAGCGGTTATTCGACAGTGGCTTTGCCCCTGTCTGGTAAAGGAACCTTTATGACGCTTGACCAGTTACTGATTTTTTTGATCCTAGGCATCACCATAGTACTGTTTATTTGGGATCGTTGGCGACACGACATTGTAGCGCTGTTTAGCCTACTAGCCTGCGTGTTGGTAGGTTTGATCCCTGCAGAGCTAGCCTTTAATGGCTTTGGTCACCCCGCGGTGATTACCGTTGCCTGTGTATTGGTCTTAAGCCAAGCACTGCAAACGACTGGCGCGATTGATGTCTTAGCACACAAAGTTTTACCCTCTAATGCAGGGCCAACACTCACTATTACTGCTTTAACCGCGTTTGCGGCGGTATTGTCTGGCTTTATGAATAACGTTGGCGTATTAGCGTTATTGATGCCGATGGCCATTCCGCTTGCCAGCCGCATTAATCTGGCACCCGGCCAAGTATTAATGCCATTGGCCTTTGGCTCAATGCTTGGCGGTATGACGACGCTTATTGGTACCCCCCCGAACTTGATCATTTCCAGCTTTAGAGCCGAGGTACATGGTCAAGGTTTTGCCATGTTTGACTTTGCAGGGCCGGGCATCGCGGTGACACTAGCAGGCGTGTTATTTATCGGTTTATTAGGTTGGCGCTTGGTGCCGGTAAGGCAACGGGCTGATCTCAGTAGCTTTGAAACCAGCAAATATTTAACGGAAGTTAGGATCAAAGCGAGTAGTAAATTCTGTGGTAGCCGCTTACGTGAGCTCGAGCGCAGTTTAGATGAACTCGATTCACAAGTAGTGGGTATAGTACGAAACAAGTACCGAGAGCATGTTCCTTCTAGCTCTTATCAACTAAAAGAAAACGATATTTTAGTGATTGAAGCCGAACCAGAAACACTGGGTAAATTGTTGTCGAGCTTAGAATTAGCACTGGAAGATAGCGCCGATACGCAGCTGCAAAAAGAACAAGATAAAGCGTTAGCCAAAAGCCAAACCGATATTCCCCCCTCTAAAGAAAAAACCTTAGTCAGCCCTGACGTCAGTTTGATTGAGCTAACACTTTTACCCAACTCCGATCTTATTGGTCGCACCGCCGTGCAAATTCAAATGCGCCGGCGCTTTAATATTCATTTGTTAGCGTTATCACGCCACGGTAATCGTTCAGTTAAACGGGTACGCCGTACTCGGTTTCAAGCCGGGGATGTGATCTTAATGCAAGGCAACAGCCAAGCCTTACAAAACTTCGCTACCGATTTTGGCTGTGTGCCTTTGGCTGAGCGGCAAATTCAGGTGCCGGATAAACGCAAAACCTTACTGGCCAGTGGCTTTATGCTCGCAGCCGTACTGTCGGCTTCGGTAGGATTATTACCGGCCGCCGTGGCTTTTGCTGCCGGCATGTTGTTGATCATGGCCTTTCATGTGATTCCGTTGCGCAAGGTCTATAGTGCGATTGATTGGCCGGTGATCGTGTTATTAGGCTGTTTAATCCCCGTTGCCGGGGCCATGAGTTCGACGGGTGCAGGGGATTTATTAGCCGTAAGTATGCTCGATTTAGTCGGTAAAGCAGACCCACAGCTAACGGTAATCAGCTTATTAATCCTCACTATTGTTCTAACGTCCTTTTTAAATAATGCCGCCACAGCCGCGATGATGTGCCCCATTGCCATCAGTTTAGCCACACAACTTGACGTAAACCCCGATACGCTGCTGATGACTATTGCTATCGGTGCTTCTTGCGCCTTTTTAACCCCTATTGGCCATCAAAATAATACCTTGATTTTAGGCCCAGGTGGTTTTAGTTTTACAGATTACTGGCAGCTTGGTTTGCCGATGCAAATTGTTGTGATTGTCGTCGGTGTGCCGGCATTATTGTTCTTTTGGCCTTTGTAGGAGGAAACCATGAAAGCACTTTTCAGCTTAGCGTCACTTTTTTTTGCGGCCAGTTTATCTGCAGCCATTACCTTTGGTGAGAACCTTGATAAAACCGCATTGACCAGCGTAGCCTCGGTATTAGCATCGCCTGCCACCTATCTTGATAAAGAAATTACCATTGAAGGTACTGTCACCGCCGTTTGTACCAAAATGCATTGCTGGATGACACTCGCAAGCGATGAAGCAGAGTCTCGCTTTCGCATCAAAGTAAAAGATGGCGATATGGTGTTTCCATTAAGCGCGAAAGGCAAAACGGCTTATGCAAAAGGTATCGTTAAAGTTTGGCCACAAGCTGAAGGTAAAGCGGAGGCTTATCAGTTAGTCCCTACGGCTGTCGAGATTGCTGATTAAGCGCATAGAAAAGGGCCAGCATGCTGTAATGACGATCAGTTTAGTATTTAGCATGACACGGTTTGCTCACATCAACACGCCATGAATCATCCCTGAGGCTCGATTCCGGCCATCCATGGCCTTCAACGGTTGATTTAGAGCAAACAGGTCATGCTTAACTGACTTGCATTATCAGCATGCAGGCCCTTTTTATTAGCAAGATATAACTAGTCTTTCTTTAATAAAAACTCGATAAGGTTTTGCATATCTGTTTGCAGATTGCGTTGATCTAAGTTTTGATTATTGATTTTATATTTACCGTTAACAACCAACATTGGCACACCCGTTAGAACGCGGCTTTCACTTAATTGTTCTTGTTCACGTGCCATTTGGCCTACCGCTCCGCGCACTGGGAAGCTGCGCATGGCTTTATCAAAGGCTTCTGCATCAATGTCATTAATCAGCGCTAGGCTACGCACATCGTCTTCTGCCCGAAATGGTACGCGGCTTTTATGAATTTGATTAAAAATAGCTGTGGCCATTTCATCGCCTTTACCTAGGTTTTTCGCAGAGATATAAGCACGCGCTAAAGCATTTTGAATTTCAGGTGAAGCGGCGCGGATAAAGTCGACGTGTGATTTTTTGAACTCGGTACCGGCAGGTAAGTTTTTCGATAAACTCTGGGCAATCGGCTCAAAAGCGTAACAACCACCACAATAGAAAGAAAAGTATTCTTTCACTTCTGGCTTAGCTGTTTTTTGTTCTGATATCACTTCGTAATGCTTGCCTTCTTCGTAATTGTTGGCGAATGCCGACAAGGGTAACAAGACGACAGCGACGGCTGCTACTAACCACTTTTTCATTATTTACCTCTGTTTAGTCATACTGCTGGGTCATTTTGCGCACTAGCTTAGCAAATTGTTAATAGTCTGGCACTAAGCTTAAAGGGGGTTGCTGTAATAATGACAGTTGCTCTTTTAGCGCCAGACACTGCTGTTCCCAGTATTTGTCTGTACCAAACCATGGAAAGTTCATCACAAAAGCTTGATCTTCCCAACGCCGTGCTAACCATGCCATATAATGGATCATACGCATAGCGCGTAATGGCTCGATCAGTTTTAACTCGGCCGGATCAAATTCACAATACTGTTCGTACTCTTCTAGCATTAACTCAAGGGTAAAACGCTGCTGTTGCCGATCACCGGACAGCATCATCCAAATATCCTGCATCGCCGGCCCCATGCGACAATCATCTAAATCGACAAAAAACGGGCCATTGCCCGTGTAAAAGAGATTACCCGCATGACAATCACCATGCAGCCGGATCAGCTGAGCGGGCCGATATTGTCGACTGGCTTCGGCAATCACCTGCGCTAAGGCGCTGTCAAAGGCCGGCCGCAGATAAGTAGGAATTAAACTTAAGTTGGCTAATACTTGCTGGCTTTCAATTAAATGACTTTCGACGGTTAAGGTGGGGCGTTCACGAAAAGGTTGCTGGCGGCCAACCTGGTGCATCCGACCTAAAAACCGCCCCAGCATAGCCAATTGCTCATCATTGTCGATTTCTAAAGTACGGCCACCACGACTTGGAAAAACCGCAAATAAAAAGCCCTGATAATGCAATAAACTACTGCCAGCAAAACGAAGCGGCGCCACTACGGGGATGTCGGCGTCGACTAAGGCAAAAGCATATTGATGCTCTTCCTCAATCTGCGCCGCGGTCCAACGCTCTGGTCGGTAAAACTTAACCACCAGTTTTTCGGGCTGTGCGGCACCATCACGATAAGCACTAAATTGATAAACACGATTCTCATAACTGCTCAGTGCCAGCAGCCCCGTGCTGACATCTAAACCATAATGGTACAGCGCATCTAAAATAAGGTCGGGCTGCAGCGTTGAAAAATCAAAACGCTGCGTCAGCTCAGCGCCCGGCAAAGAATTTATTCTCCTGAGAAATCGTTAACTCAGGTTGTCCTGCATCCGTCACGGTAAAGCTTACGTCTAACACCGGCTTCTTCGCATAATAAGGGTCTAAAGCGAGGCTTATCACCACGTTACGGCTTTCGCCCCCGGCTAATATCACTTCGGTATCACCAATCCATTTTAACTGCTCAATGCCCAGAACCGACAAGTTCAGCGTTTTTGGTTGTTGCGATTTATTGATAATACTGAGGGTATAGGTATTTTCAATTAAGCCTTCTGGCGTTTCACGATACAAGGCGCCACGATCGCGGATGATGTCGAGCTCCAGCGGTTTACGAATAGTTAAATTCACCACAAAAGCCACACAGACCAAAATTAAGACAAGGAAATACCCCACCAGCTTCGGCCGGAACACCTTGGCCGGTTTACCTTGTAACGTGTGCTCGGTGGTGTAACTGATCAAGCCTTTGGGATAGCCCATTTTTGTCATCGTATCGTCACAAGCATCGATACAGGCGCCACAGTTAATACATTCATATTGTAAGCCGTTGCGAATATCGATGCCCGTAGGGCAGACATGCACACACAAGTTACAGTCGATACAATCGCCTAAGCCCTTTTCTTTGTAATCGGTATCTTTACGGCTTCGAGGTCCACGGTTTTCTCCACGCGCTTCATCGTAGGTTACGGTAAAAGTGTCTTTATCAAACATCGCTGATTGAAAACGCGCATAAGGGCAAATATGCGTACACATAATTTCGCGCATCCAGCCGGCATTACCATAGGTGCAAAAAGTAAAAAACAGTACTGACACCACCGCCCAAAACCCGGCTTGCAGTGTAAAGAAATTAAGGAATAGTGGGCCAATCGGCGTAAAGTAACCGACAAAAATTAATGAGGTAAACAATGCAAAAGCCAACCAACAAAAATGCGTTAGGGCTTTCTTCCAAAACTTATTAAAACTCATCGGCGCTTGATCAAGCTTCATGCGCTGATTACGCGTGCCTTGGATCTTCTCTTCAAACCACATAAAGGTAAAAGTCCACACCGATTGCGGACAAAGATAACCACACCAGACACGCCCATAAAAGGTTGTCACAAAAAACAACGCATAAGCGGCAATCACAAAAATCCAGGCTAATAAGGTAAAGTCTTGTGGCCACAGGGTTAAGGCAAAAATATTAAATTTTTGCTCACCAATATCCAACAAGATGGCTTGCTGACCATGATATGGGATCCATGGCAAAAGAAAAAACAACGACATAAAGATAAAGCCCATATTACGACGCAGGCTTTGGTGTAATCCCTTCACCGAACGAATATAGATCCGATCGCGTGAAGCATATTTCGTTGTGGTATCAGCGGCAGGTCGATGAATTTTCACTTCAACCGGTATGTTTTTCACGTCAATTTTTTGCTTATCCACTGGTCTTCCTCAACAATAACATGGCACTGGGTGACAACTGGTGATGGCCTCAGTATATCAGGCTCTTACCGAAATTATTTGACATAAAATAAGCTAGCGCCATATATCACAACACTTTAATGCGAAAGCGTTTGAATTCCGCTAGAATGAGGCATCGCTTGCAATTATAAGCCTTAACTATGAAAAAGTTTTTTTGGTTTGCCTTTATTATCTTACTTTTAATCACTTTTTCTGGCAGAGAGCCACTTAAAACCTACCGAGATATGTTTTTTAACAAGGTAGAGTCTGTGGTGTCTGAAAGCTGGCAGCAGGAAGATCGTGGAGTGATTGCGGTACAGCGCGAATTTACCGCCTTAACTGAAAACCTTGGGGTTGGCCAACAAAAATTACTAAACAATGCGGCAGCCAGTCGCAGCAGTATTTTGGAATATCGGCAAACCTACTGCGTAAACCAAGAATTTAATTCTTTGCTTTTTGGTGAGGTGCAGCAAAAAAGCTGCCGGATTATCGAAAAACATTTAAACCAATTACAAGATAACTAACAGGAAATTGCCATGCGCGTCTGCGGGATCGAAATAAAAGGCAGTGAAGCCATTTTATGTTTAATGAATTTAGAAGACGGCTTATTTGATCTTCCGGAATGTCGGGTTAATCGAATCGCGCTAAGCCAAGATCAACTAGCTGAAAGCGTACAAAAATTTCAATTTGCGATAAAAAAACTGGTCGAAGATTATAAAATTGAGCATCTGATCATTAAAGAACGGCCACAAAAGGGTAAATTTGCGGGCGGTGCGGTAGGGTTTAAAATTGAAGCGGCAATTCAATTAATTCCCACTTGTCCCACCACCATTTTGTCGGGTGCGGCAGTAAAAGATCGCATTAAACGTCATCCTTTACCTGTAGATTTTAAATCAACCGGCCTAAAAGTTTTTCAAGAAACGGCTTATGTAACTGCCTACGCGTTTTTAGTTAACTAACTTACAAAACACTGGTGGAATCGTTAGTCTTTTTTTGATGTTGTGGGTTTTAAGCGCGCCAAATCAATTTGCACTGATTGCGTGGCGCGTTTAATTAAGGTGCGGATCAGTTTCGATTTAGATTCACCGGTTAATTCACTTAACTCGGCTAAGGCGGCAATCGCCTCTTCGCTTAACGTAAAAGTCGCATGACGCATCGGCAGTTTAGCCGTTTCATCCTCGTCTGGTAATAGTTGCCGCAAGCTGACAATTTGCGGCAGCCCCAAGGCATAATTATTTGCATCATCAATAAACTCTTCAGTGGTAAAACTGGGTTTATTTGACGGCAAAGACTTTTTCTTCAGGTCGCTTAGCGCCATCTTGTTGTATCGCCCTCATGGATAGCAATTCTTCAATAATCGATTTCATTTCCGAGGCTGCTTTACCTTCATTATCCACATCCATTACCGATAAGCCTTTTTCTTCGCTATCGTCATAAATGTTGCGACTGTAAGTAATGTTGTCGAGCACACGTAAATTAAAGCTCTTACAGACCTCTTTTGCATCTAAAATGCGCCCAGCTTGATTGGGTAGTGACGGACACTGGGTTAAAACACAACCCACAATCATCTCTGGATTAACTACATTACAGGCACTGACCAAATCTTCAAGGTGTTCGAGTGTTTTTAAATCGCGGCGCTTCGGTCTTAGTGGAAATAATACATGACTGGCCACCACCATCGCTGAACGTAAAGCCACACTGTCTTGGCCACCACAATCCACCACAACCACATCGTAATGCATTTCTAAGCTTTTCAGCTCATAACGAATTTTGCCGTACATTTGCACACAATTCAGCCAAGGCAATTCTGGATTCATGTGTCGCTCTTGCACCCAATCTGACGTGGTGCGTTGCGGATCGCAATCGACCAACATCACATTAGCATTTTTCTCGCGGGAAAAGTACACAGCAATATTCTGTGCTAGACAACTTTTGCCGCTGCCACCTTTTTCACCACCAACTAACAAAATCATTTGTGCACCCTCTCTGTTGTACAACAGCGCTGGCTGTCTGAGCTGCCATGACACTATTAAAGTGTAGGCAATCTTTGCAATATAGCTAGTGCCAGCCTATAAGCACTGCACTGTTACGGTTATCTTGCTCTATTTATAGCCTAGTGCATCCTTCTTGTTAGCGACACCTGAATTAGCGCTATTGCGCAAAAGCCTTGTTTTACTGTGCTTTATTAGTAAACAGCCTAAGATGCTATAACTCTTTTGGGTTAGGTTGTAACTGCGGTTTTTTATTGGCTGCTGCGACGAGACCGAGTGCTGCCGGCCGCTTTTTTGGTTGAGGTTGTTTTCCTTGCTGCTTTGCTGCTGGTTTTCTTGGCGGCAAATTTAGCCCGACCGGTTTTACTGCGGCTAAAGCGGTTTTGACCCAGCCCTTTTAATCCCGAAAACTGCCCATGTTGCTGGCTAACTTCGCTGATGAGCTCGACTAAGCCATGTTGTAACGGTTGCATAAACTGGTCGTATCGCAAGCGTTTTTCACAAATCGCTTCAAGCTGCGCTTCCCAGTGTGCCGTCATATCGGGCACCACCATGCGCTGCGGCAAACTTTGAATTAATTGCCGGCCAATGGGTGTGGCGTGGATCTCTTTACCTTGTTTCGTTAAAAACTGTCGTTTAAACAACAATTCAATTATGCCTGCTCGCGTGGCTTCAGTGCCTAAACCGTCAGTATCGCGTAGCACTTTTTTTATTTCTGGATCGGTAACATAACGCGCGATGCCGGTCATAGCGGCCAGTAAGCTAGCGTCGGTAAAATGCTTCGGCGGGCTGGTTTGCTTCTCATCCAGTTGCCCTTCAACACAATTAACCTGATCGCCCTGCTGCACTGCCGGCAAGGCTGTACTGAATTCATTCGTCTCTTCGTCAGTTGAACCGGAACGTGCAAGTAAGGCCTTCCAGCCCAGATCGACGGTCGATTTTTGCTTGGCGACAAACAACCCACCGGCAACTTCAGTATCAATTTGATGCTCGCTATAACGAAACGCCGGATAAAACTGCATTAAATATTGTCGAGCAATTAACTCATAAATATGTCGCTCATCTAGCGAAAGACGCTGCACATCCAGCACCCGCTCGGAAGGTATAATGGCATGGTGCGCCCCTACCTTGCTGTCATTCCAGGCCTTGCTTTTTAAGTTTAAATCTGCTTTTTTCACGGCCTCACTTAATTGCGAACTACTGCTGGCAATCGCTTGGCTTACCTTTTGCCGCTCAGCATAGTGACCCGCCGGTAAATAACGACAATCAGAACGCGGATAGGTAATTAACTTATGGCGTTCATACAATTGCTGACAAATATCTAAGGTTTTTTGCGCGTTTAAATTAAAGCGTTTAGACGCATCAATTTGTAATGAGGATAAATTGTAAGGCAAGGGTGCAGCCTGGCTTTTTTGTTCGCGTTTCACGGCTTTAACTTGGCCCGTTTGGCCCCTCACCTTTGCTAACACGGTGTCAGCCAACTTTTTCAGTAACACCCGGCCATCTTCATCCATGTAAGGCTCGCAGGCGGCACTCGGTTGCCACTTTGCCTTAAACTGCTCACCACTGCGGGTTTGCAGCGTTATCCACACCTCATAAAAGGGTTTCGTTACAAAGTGTTCAATCTCTAGATCGCGGTGCACCACTAACCCCAACACCGGCGTTTGCACACGGCCGATCGACAACACGCCCTGATAACCATGCTCTTGGCCTAGTAAGGTACATAGCCGTGTCATATTAATACCATACAACCAATCGGCCCTTGCCCGCGCTAAGGCTGAAGTGGCTAACGGAATAAAATCAGTGTTTTGGCGCAAATCCTTTAAGGCTTTGCTGATCGCCGCCGGATTCATGTCATTCACTAAACAGCGCTTGGTGGCCGCACGCTTGGCTTGACTGATCCCCGCATAATTAATCACTTCATCCACCAAAATTTGCCCGACACGATCCGGATCGCCCATATTCACTAACACATCGGCTTCTTTGATCAGTTTTTTAACCACATTAAATTGCTGGCGGGTTTGCGACTTAACGTGTTGTTTCCATTCTATTGGAATAATTGGCAGGTGGGCTTTGCGCCAACTTTTGTAATCGGCATTGTAGGCTTCAGGTTCTGCCTGTTCCAGTAAATGACCAATACACCAAGTCACCACATCACCATTGGCGGCTTTAATAAAGCCATCGCCTTTTTGCTGTGGTTTGGGGAGCACATCGGCTACGGCACGGCCAACGCTGGGCTTTTCTGCAATGTATAAAATCATCAGACAAAACACTGTACAAATAATCAGTTAATTTACCTTGCCTAACATTAAATAGCAAAAACTTGTGACACTGACTAATACCTAAGGATTATATTGATGGTTAAAACCACAATTTTGACCGTTAACTTAACTCGCTAAATAAAAAATAAACTGAATTATTTTAATCACTTAAAAACTTTAAGGTTTAAAAAACACTCGCAACATAATTAATCAGTAGATCAATATTGCTGGCAACTTGGCTATTTTCTAAGCTGTGAATATGGGTTCCTTGCCTACTCTGGTTTTGCTGCTTCGCTGTGAGGGCGTAGAAAATGTCGCAATATACTGATGTGAAAAGAATTTGTGATGATCTAGAAAGTACCGGTAAAACCGTGTCGCTAGATTATGTTTTGTCTAAAGTGTCTGACGCACAAGCAACGGTGATAGCACACTATAAAAAGTGGCGATACGAGCAAGCTCAACAGCGACAGCTTGAGCAAGCGCCAATACTCAGTGACGATTTTATGCAAGCGTTTCTGCGTGAAACCGAGCGACAAGGCGCGCAACAAACGGCGCAGTTGCAAAAACAATTAGCCGAAGCACTGCAAGGTGAAGTGGTTGCGGTTGAGCACTTACAACAGGCACAGCAGCAATGGCAGCAGTTGGAACAGCGTAAAACGGCTTTAGAGCAAACATTGCACAGCCAACAACAGAAACTGACCACTCAGGCAGAACACTTTGCCAGCCTGCAACAAGAACGCACCGCTTTGCAACAACAACTGGGCCAGTTAGAACAACAACTGAGCAAGGCAACGGAGCAACTAACCGCCAGCCAAGCGGCCGTGGCCGCCGCCAATGCTCAAGCCTCTGAACACGCAACCGCTCTCGCCTCAAAGCAAGCACAGCTTAACGACACCGAGCAGCAATTGTCTGAGTTACAACAACAGTATCAACAACAACAGCAGTTAATTGCTCAATTAGAGGAAAAGCAGGCGGCACAGCAACAACTGGCTGAGCAATTAAGCACAGCTCAAACGCAACTCGAAGTACTTGAAACAACGTTGCAGCAGACTAAAAGCGCACAGCAAGACACCGAGCAAGCGTTAAGTGCAGCGCAAAACGCGGTGGCGCAGTATCAACAAGAGCAACAGCATTTTTCTGAGCTACAGGCCGAGTATGATGCCTTACAACAACGATTGACAGAGCAGCAACGCCAACACTTTGAAATGAAAAAACAGATCCATCAGCAACTGGCCGAATATTCCGAGCAATGTGCTGAACTCAGCTCTGAGCGCGATACGCTGTTGAGTCAGATACGCCGTCAAAAAACCACAGCAGAGCCATCTGCATTAGCCGACAGCATTCAGTTACAGCAAGAATTAAAACAACTGCAGCAACAGCACCAAGACTTACTACAACAACTGGCCATGCCACAACACAGTGCCGCCGAGCAGGCCACGGCAACAGAAAACCTTCAGTTACAGCAAGAATTGCAACAACTGCAGCAACAGCACCAAGACTTACTGCAACAACTGGCCTCGCCACAACACAGTGCCACCGAGCAGGCAACGCAAAGCGAGCAACTCAGTGCGTTAACAGCAGAGCGGGATGAGGCGCTAGCCATTAATGCAGCACAAGCGGATCAACTGCATAACGTGCAACACGAATTAGCCGAATTAAAAGCCCTTTTGCAACCGAATAACCCTGAACAATGCGACAATGTGGAACAATTACGCGCTCATTTAGCATTGTTGAAACATCAAAATAGCATTACCTCGCAACATCAGGCCGAGCAACGCGAAACGATCAAACAGTTACGGGAAGAATTAGCACAACAGCGCGAGGCGGTGCAGCAAATTCAACTAGAACGCTTTCAATTTAATAAACAAAAAGTGCAATTTGAAGAACAAGTGAGTTTTGTGAAGAGCAATTCAGCCGCGACCATCGAGCGTTTAACACGCTATCGTGAACAAGCACAGGAGCGTATTGCGCAACTAGAACGGAAACTTCAGGAATGTGGCTGTTAAGCGGCGGTGTTTAGCAACGTCATTTAAGCTATTGGTAATGCTCGTTGATATAACCAACCGGTCTGTTCAGGCGTTAAACTAAAGGGGCTATGGTAAGCAAAACCCAACTTGTGTAACAGGGCCTGCGAAGCCGTATTATCTTCATTAACAATGGCATACAACGATGGTATCCGTAGCGTAACCGCCCACTGCAACACGGCCTTGGCAGCTTCATAAGCAAAACCTTGTTGCTGATAAGGTTCGAGCAAGGCATAACCAAGATCGGGCGCATCAAGCTGTTCGCGCTGCAATAAACCACAGATACCAATCAACTGTTTGGTGGCGGTGTGCTCCATTGCCCGCAAGCCAAAACCGTATTGTTGATAACTTTTCAACGGCCCTTGTTGCAAATGCTGCTCAGCGCCAGCCAAATCGCGTACCCCGCGATCGCCAATATGTTGCAAAAAGCCCGGATCATTTAATAACCTCAGCATAAAAGGTGCATCAGCAAGGGTCAGTGGCCGCAGTGTCAAACGATGTGTGTAAATCACCAGCAGCCTCCAGGGCTGAGCAACGGTTGCTGTGCCTCATTTAGTACAATAGTGTAATTTGCTCGTGTCGGCAACTGCTGCCAACTGGCTTGAGTCAGCCGCTGAAAGGGCAACATAAAAGCAGCCAATTCAGTAGCCGACATACCTTTACCTCGTTGCTGCCATAATTGCTGCTCTTGCTGAGCTCGCCAACGACAAACACTGAACCAATCAGGCGCTTTTAACCAAATCAGTGGCTGTAGGAAAGCCCATAACTCGGCATAACTACCGGCCAGTTGCTGATTAACATAGCTACGCCACACGCCCTTAGCGTCGGCAGCGGCTTCAAAATCATTTACAGGCTGCGCCAACACCTCAGCAGCTTCGGCTTCCACACCTAAACACCAGCCTTCAACAATCAGCACATCAAACTGTTGTTTGGGTAAGTCAGCTAGCCGATCGTCCATCGCCTTATCAAATTGTGGCAATGCTACAGCCTGCCCAGCGAGTACCGCTTGCACATCCGCTAATGCTTTATGAATGTCATGTGTGCCGGGTACGCCACGTTGGGCCAACAACGGATGCACTTGCGCGGCTAACTGTCGCCGAGCATGTTGCGACAAATAGTAATCGTCTAGCGACACGGTGGCGGCCGAAATACCCTGCTGTTGCAGCAAGCCACACAGCATTTTGGCCAAGGTGCTTTTACCGCTGCCTTGCGCACCGCTAATACCCAGCACTAAAGGCCGTGCCAAAGGTATGATTTGCTGCAATAACAATTGCAAAACTTGCCGATAAGCCGGTTGTGTGGCCACAGGTAGTTGTTTGAGAAGGGCAGAAACATCCATCACGTTAAGCCTGCTGTTAGTCGCGCGAGGAAGAGATAAAAAATGGTTTAAGGCCGCAACCCTTTTTTAGTAAACGGCCTGAAAAGCTTAACGCACTCATTTCGCAATCAAAACATCGCCAAACGAACAAAATCTAAACAGCAAACGTCAACAAGCCTTAGCTACGATGAGCGGCACGCAAACGTAAAGCCGCTAATGGCAATAATAACAACACGAGCCAATTAATCGAGCCCGAGCCTGAATCGCCTTCGGAAGTGCCATTACTTGCTAAAGTATTGGCTACAGGGGTTAAACCGGCAGCAGTGTTAACTCGAGTATCAATCACAAACACACTTTCAATCAGCACCAAGTTGTCAGCCGTTAGGGCTTTACCGGCGGCAAAATCGGCTGACGTATAATTACGCAGTGGAATGTTGGTTGCGGCGCCACCAAAATTATAAGTAGGTAATTGTGCCATTTGCTGCAAAATCTCCAAACCTTGCACAGAGATTTGACCGAATACGGTAAAACCGCCATTTTGCGCATCTAAGTTGGTTTGGTTATCCACTAAATTGAAAAACCATTGGCTAGTTGCACTGTTGGGTTGATCGCCAATTTTAGCCATAGCGATAGTGCCACGTCGATTAGACCATTTCGGTTCATTTTGTACTGCAGCCTTAGCCACCACATTCCCAAACGGCACCTGACCGGTGTAAACAAAACCGCCACCTTGCACAATAAAGCCCGGCACCAAACGATGCACCACGTTATTATCGTAGCTTTGATCTTTAACGTAACTTAAAAAGTTTTCTACGGTTTTTGGCGTGGTTTCGTCGAATAAGTTGACTTCAAAGTTGCCCAACGACGTATTAAATTGCACGATTGTCGCATGTAACGGCGCCATTAAGGTGCTGCCAACTAACAACGCTGTCGTGGCTAATAAACGAGATAATTTCATTAATTTTTCCGGATAAACACAAAACCTAAGCATACGCTAAAGCGACAAGGCGAAGCCAGTGCCTTTACGTTTAATCACTCTTGGCATAAGACTAAAGTGTGCTGCGGCTAACGCCTTGTAGCGGTTGTGTTGTTTGGCTAAGCTGTTTTAAAGTTAAGCCTATTATTATTATAAAAAGAGTTGATGATGCTTAATACCGCTGCGAAACCCTTTGTTCGCTTAGTCGAACGTTATCTACCTGATCCTTATATCTTTGTCTTACTACTCACCATAGTGGTATTTGCTGCCGCAGTGCTGTTTGAACAGCAGTCGCCGCAGCAAGTATTACAACAATGGGGAGATGGCTTTTGGGGCTTACTCAGTTTTGCCATGCAAATGCTGTTGGTGCTGGTTACCGGCTACATGCTGGCCAGTACGCCCTTGGTAAAAGCCATTTTAGATCGCTTAGCTATGCTGGCCAAAACGCCGGGCCAAGCCATTGTGTTAGTTAGCGTGATTTCATTATTCGCCAGTTGGCTTAACTGGGGTTTTGGCCTAGTGGTCGGCGCATTATTTGCCAAAGCATTAGCCCGACAAATCAAAGTGGATTATCGCTTATTGGTAGCCAGTGCTTATTCAGGCTTTATTGTATGGCATGGTGGTTTAGCCGGTTCTGTGCCGCTGACCATTGCGACACCTGGACATTTTGCCGAAGCGCAAATTGGCTTAATCGCAACCAGTGAGACTATCTTCGCGCACTTTAACTTGATATTACTGGCCTTGCTATTTGTTGCAGTGCCGCTGGTAAACTACCTGATGCTACCGTCAGCAAAAGACAGTATCTATGTCGACCCCGCTAAACTCGATGACACGCCTTTACCAGAAATCACCCAGCAGCGCCCGGCAGATAAACTTGAAAATAGCCTACTATTAGCTTTGATCGTCGGCTTTGCGGGTGTTGCTTATTTAGTCCAGTATTTTGTCAAAGGTGGCAGCCTTAATTTAAACATCGTTAATTACTTATTCCTATTTTTAGCGATAGTGCTGCATGGCACACCACGGCGTTTACTGCATAGCTTGCAACAAGCGGTGCAAGGCGGCGCCGGTATTGTGATCCAATTCCCATTTTATGCTGGCATTATGGCTATTATGATTCAGTCGGGTTTAGCACAAAGCATGTCAGAATGGTTTGTTAGTTTTGCTAGTGCAGAAAGTTTGCCGTTTTTTAGCTTTATCAGTGCCGGTATCGTTAATATTTTTGTGCCCTCTGGTGGGGGTCAGTGGGCAGTGCAAGCCCCAGTAATGTTACCGGCTGCGCTGGAGTTAGGCGCTGATATTAGTCGCGTTGCCATGGCGGTGGCCTGGGGCGATGCTTGGACTAATATGATCCAGCCATTTTGGGCCTTGCCTGTGCTGGCTATTGCCGGTTTAAAAGCCAAAGACATCATGGGGTTTTGTTTAATGCAGCTGCTGATCACCGGCGTGATTATTAGCCTGGTACTCACCTTTGTTTAAGCAACTAAATACCCAACCAGCGACTAAACTCGCTGGTTCGGCTTTGGCTGGTTTTTAACTGCACGCCAGAACGAAGAAAGACCGTGAGCGTATTTTTACAAAAGCGCTCTAACCGCTCAATGTAATGCGTTTGCACTAATTCGCTGCGATTAATTCGAAAAAAACGTTGCGGATCTAAAATCGCCTCTACCGCTTGCAAGCTCGTGTAAGGCAAATAATGCCGCTTTCCTGCTGCATCAAACGCCATAATCAGGCCACCATCAGCTTGGATATAGCTGATATCGGCTATATCTAAAAAGTAAATCTGTTGCTGCTGCCGTATCGCTATGCGCGTGGCATAACTGGCCACGGCAGGGGTTGCAGGCAACTGCGCTAACAAGGCAGTCAGCTTGGAGAGATCAGGCTCCGCAGTAACGGTTTTGGCACTTAATAAGCGAAATTTCTGCCAAGCCTGCAACAGCTTTTCACTGTTATAGGGTTTAAGTAAATAGGAAATGCCCTGACTATCAAAAGCCGACAACATAAATTGATCATAAGCGGTAATAAAAATCAGCGGGCAGCGAGGCGGAATTTGTTGATAAGTGGTCAGCACATTGCCATCCGCCAGCTCGATATCAGAAAAAATCACATCAACAGCCTGGCCGCTCGTTAAAAAAGCGGCCGTTTCTTTTATTGTCGCCAGTTCAGCGACAACTTCCATCGGATCAGGTAGTTCGGCAATCAACCGCCGTAACTTGCTGCGCGCCAATGGCTCATCTTCCACAATGGCTACCCTAAACACGTGGCTGCTCCTCTAATAATGGCAAGCTCACACTAAAGCGTTGATTTGCATGATTGATATCTAAATTACGGCCGGTTAAAAACAAAAACTGTTTAGCTAAATTTGTGAGACCGATGCCGTTACCGCTGCGTGTTTTTTTGGCGCTCGGCTGTAAGGGGTTACTGACCACCACACGTTGTTGCTGCAGCGAAATATCCACCAGCAACGGCGCTGCAAGGCTGCCTTGGTTATGTAAAAACACATTCTCGAGTAATAACTGCAAACTAAAGGGTGGCAACAAGCTTTGACTGGAGCGCAAAGCCGGATCAATAATCAACTGATAACCGGGCCCGACACGAGTTTGCATTAATTTAAAATAATATTCCGCAAACTCTATCTCTTGTGCCAGCGGCACTAACTGCTGCGTAGCATTGTGCATAGATAACCGATAGAGCGCGGCAAAGTCATGCAAATAGCGGCTGGCCTGTTTTTGATCGACACTGATCAACTCATCTAAAGTGTTTAACGCGTTAAAAATAAAGTGCGGGTTCAGTTGCGCTTTTAATTGCTGAATAGTTAATTGCGCCAGCTGTTGATTATAATCGGCAACTTGTTGTTGATAACGACTGGCCGCCTGCCAATGATATCGCGCCAAATAAATACCGGCGAATAACACCACATCGACAATATCACCTAAATTTTTGCTTAACAGCAAATTCGGTGAAAAATTACGTTCGACAGTGTTAAACATCACGGAAATCAGAACGCTAATGCTGTTATTAGCGGCTAAATAGACTAGCAGAGAGACAAAGATAATCTGCAACATCTTCAACCAACTGAGCTGGCCGTCATCGTTATGTTGAAACCGGTTTAAGCAATAACGCACCAACAAAAAAATAAGCAAAGCGGAAAAAAACGTGACAATGGGCGCTTCGGGCGTAAAGGTATACCAAGACACCATACCCGCTCGCACGCGGTTACTAATGACTAAAAAATAACTAAAGCAGAAAATACCTAGTAAAAAAAGCCGGTCAACTTGTAAGTAGGCGTAAAACCGCTGCAACATAATCAGTTCCTGTCTGTCCTTGGAAAGTGACAAAGGCGGCCATTGCCGCCTTATCCATTATTTAGCCGCAGTACTTGACCATGAACGCGTCACTTCGCCGGCTGCGTCCATAAACTTTAACTGCACTTCATCGTTTTCGTCTACATAAAACATCGCACGTGGCGAACCATCTTTGGCAAAAAGAAACAAACCATTGTTTTGCTGTGCAGTTTTTCCTAATAAGATACGGGGTGCGCCGCCAATTAGTCCGGCATCTTGATATTCTTGTATCTTCTGCCGTTTTAGTGATTGATCGGTAATTTGTGCCAACTCGCGCATAATTTTCCGCACGCCATCTTGGGTTTCTGCTGCAGGACGATCATTAAAAGCCAACCCAGAGCGAACAATACGTTTATCACCTCGCTGTTCATCAACGGTTAGTAGCTGCATGACTTGATCACCATCGTATTTATCGAAAGTCATCGACATGCCCGCGCTATGACCGTTCGCATTTTTCGCACCATCGTAAATAAAACCACCGGCTTCCATACCTTCTTCATTAAAAAACAACATACCGGCGCGCTTTTTACGATCCTCGTTTAACACCTTGCCATTCACTTCTTCGGTAGTAGGAAAGCGTGCAGTGTTCGTTAACAGCATTCTCACGGTACCATCCGCTTCAATAATGTTTAAGCGCTCAACGGTTAAGGTCTCAAAACGCCCGTCATTAGATGATTTCATACCCATCAAACATAAACTTAAAGACAAAACTAAGCTGGTCAAAGCGGTAACGCGCAATACTTTTACTTCGTGTTCAATTTTCATCGTTATTTACCTATTGGTTGTTTGGCTTGCAGTGAGTATTAGCAAAGACCTCAGAGGCAACAAGGCACTTCGGCTTAGCTAAGGAAAGCATCTGATAAACGCAGGAAAATAAAGGATGAAACAAACACTCTCTCGGTAACAACCCGAACTGATTGGCATTGAAATGGTCTATCCCCAATAACGCAACGTAGATTAAAACTCGTCATTGAGGGCAGTAACATGCGTATTTTAAGCAACATCGTTAGCAGCTTTTTGTTCAGTATTTTCTTTTTAACCACGCCATTAATGGCAACTACACCGCAAGCCAGTATGCAGCTTGAAACCATAGTGCTGGGCGCCGGTTGCTTTTGGGGTGTAGAAAAACGCTTCGAAGCGATGCCTGGGGTCACGGATGTACAGTCAGGTTACGCCGGTGGCAATGGTGTGGAACCAAGCTATCGGGTGATTACCCAGCAGCGCAACAAATTTAACCCGAATAACCATGCCGAAGTGGTTCGAGTGACTTTTCAACCTGAATTAGTCAGCCTCGAAACCTTGTTACAGCGCTTTTATGAAATGCATGATCCCACACAGCGCAATCGCCAAGGTAATGATGTGGGTACGCAATATCGCTCGGCCATTTTCTTTCAAAATGAACAGCAACAAAAAATCGCTAAGCAAGTGACGGCGCAATATCAGCCTCTGCTTACGGCAGCCGGTTATGGCGAGATCCAAACGCAAATACAGCCATTAAACCAATTTTTTCCCGCCGAAGATTTTCATCAAGATTACATCGCCAAAAATCCCAATGGCTATTGCCCAGACCACTCAACAGGCGTGCGCTTTGATAGCTCAAATGTTACCGCCGCGCCGGCGGTCGACAACAGCGCTTTATTAAAGGGCAAACACATTGTAATGATTGATGCAGCGGAATATTGCCCATATTGCGAAAAATTCAAAGCCAATGTCAGCAGTAAATATCAGGGTAAGATCCCGCTACATTATCGCTTAGCCAGCCAGTTAGAGGGTTTAACCATCACCACGCCCACTTGGGCAACCCCCACCCTGTTATTTATCGAAAACGGGGTAGAAGTCTTTGGCGTACAAGGCTATATGGAGCCAGAGGTATTTTATAAGGCATTGGGTTTATTCAGTGTCGGTGCTGATAGCGAAAGTTATCAAGTGGCCTTTCAAAGTGATACCGACCGGCCTTTCTGTAAACAATATGAAATATTTAAAAATACCCCTGACGGCGTATTTGTTGATGCGTTTAGCGGCGCACCGTTATTTGACACCCGAGATCGTTTTAACTCGGGCAGCGGTTGGTTATCCTTTAAAAAAGCGATTGATGGCGCGGTAACCACCCGCACTGATTACAGCCATGGCATGATCCGCACCGAAATTGTGGCGGCGGTATCAGGTATTCATTTAGGACATCGCTTTAATGATGGCCCGAATGGCACGACACGCTATTGCATTAATGCTACCGTGCTAGAGTTTGTACCACGCTAACCCGTCGCATTTGGCAGGCTAAGCTAAAATGCTATAGCCTGCTTTTATTTTGCAAAAACACCCCGCAATATTTCTCTGACAAAATGCCGTTGAAAACGCTACACTGCTAAAGCGTTTTACAGCGCTGCGCTTCTGCATATTGCAGCACCTATTAATATGAATTATCAGGAAGATATTATGAAAAAACTTTCCCTAGCATTATTGGCCAGTGTGGTGTTATTAGCAGGTTGTGCCCCTGAAGTGGGTTCAAAGAAATGGTGTGAACAGATGGATACCAAAGCTAAAGGCGATTGGACAGCCAATGAAGCCAAAGATTATGCCAAGCATTGTATTCTGCGCTCTGACGATTAATACTTTAGACCGCTAACCCCTTCATGCGCCAATAACCAAGCTTTTTTATCAACGCCACCGGCATAGCCTGTGAGTGTTTTATTGGCGCCGATAACGCGATGGCAAGGCACAATAATCGAAATCGGGTTTTTACTATTGGCTAAACCCACCGCGCGCATGCCTTTTGGATTACCAATTTGTTTGGCGATATCACCATAACTGGCGGTTTGGCCATAGGGTACGGTGAGAAGCGCCTGCCAAACATGCTGCTGAAAAGGAGTGCCCTCTGCCGCCAGCGGTAATTGAAACACCGTTAACTCACCGGCAAAGTAAGCAGCCAACTGGGCTTTCGCTTCGCGCGTCCATTGCGGCTCAGTGCTCGGCTGCTGTTGTCTTTGGCAAAACGTCACCGCAACCACACCGGCCTCGTTCGCCACAATTTCTACTAAGCCCAGCGGGCTCGCTAAGTAATCAATACCTTGCATCTTTATCTCTCTGCGCCATATTGGCGCTACTCAATGTTCAAACTATGTGCAAACTGTCAGGTTGGATAACCGTGACTGTAGTGGTCTAGTAAAACCCGCCCGCATTGATGTAAAAAAAACCAGTGGCGTGCATAGTGATAACAAACCGCCATGTCGCTGCAGCTGAGTATGTCACGCTGCAAGCTGCATATTGACACGTCACAATTGAAATCCTAACTGATCATTGCTGATTAATATACCGCAATAACGAATGATGACGCCCGCTTTTCGGCTCAAACACCTCCGACCACACTCTGAGACAGGTTGGACCACACTCAGACACCGGTATGACCTGTCTCGGAGTGCGGTTGGACCAGTGGGTTAGGTAGGGTAACCGGTGATGTCGCGGATTTTGTTATACAGCGGCTGGAGTTGGCGGTACATTTTCAAATACACTTCCCGATACAGTCGTTGATATTGCGCAGCGTTAACCGGATCAGGCAAATAACGCTGCGGTAAACGGCACATGGCAGCAATAGCGCTGGGGTGATCCGGGTAGCGGCCTAAACCCACCATCGCTGAGATCGCCGCGCCCAGCGCTGACGTTTCGTGGGTGTGCGGGCGCTCAACCGGCAGATTAAAGACGTTCGCGGTTATTTGCAGAACTTCAACGCTTTTAGCACCGCCACCCGATACACGCAGCGTTTGAATAGGTTGGCCATTTCGCCGTTGCAGCCGCTCGCTGCCTTCTTTTAAGGCATAGACTAACCCTTCAATAATGGCACGATAGACATGGGCCCGCTCATGCACATCACTAAAACCAATCATCGCGCCTTTCGCTTCAGGCCCCGGAAAAGTAATACCCGGTGACCAATATGGCTGGAGCATTAATCCCATACTGCCGGCAGGTACAGCTTTTAACAGCGCATCAAACAGTTGCTCAGGCTCTATCCCTTGCTCTGTAGCCGCTTGTCGCTCCTGCAAACCAAACTGTTCTTTAAACCAACTGACTAGCCAAAACCCGCGATGAATCATCACCTCACTGGTATAAGCATTCCCGTGCGCAGCTGGATAGGCGGGTAACCAGCGTTGCGGTTCTACATAGCGCGAGTTTACTGTGGTGATGGTGGCTGTAGTGCCATAACTGATACAACCGATATCGGGCGTTAACCCGCCACACCCTAACACTTCACAGGCTTTATCCGATCCGGCCGCCAATAGCGATAATCCTGCTGGTAAACCCAAATCAGCCGCAGCCTCTGCACAGAGTTTTCCTATTGGCTCACCCGCTGCGACTAAACGGGGCAGCTGATGGGGTTGTATCGATAATGCTCGCCACTTCCAGCTAAAACGGCTGGCCCAACGTTGTCGTTTAAAATTAAAAGGCAAATAGCCAACTTGTGCTGCTGTGCAATCGGTAAGTTCGCCGGTTAAGCGCCAACTTAAATAACCTGACAGCAATACATAATGCGCGGTCTGCTGCCAAATGGCTGGTTCGTTACTGGCTAGCCAGTTTGAAGGAGCGCGTGTTTGAAATCGGCGTACAATGGCCGCTGCACCAACGACCTTAAATAGTACTCGACGCCACCCCAGGTGAGGCAACTGACTCGCTTGTCGTTGATCAAGCCAAATAATGGCAGGCCGTAAGGGCTTTTTGTCTTTATCTAGACAAAACATCGTGCCTCGTTGGGTAGTTAACGTCATAGCCGCTAAAGCAGAAGCTGGAATAGCACTTACTTGCCATAGCTGCTGACACGCTTGTTGTAACGCTTGCCAATAGCTGGCCGCTGTTAATTCTGCAAAACCAGGCGAGGTAGTTTGATAGGCCGGCATCGGCTGCTGGCCTTTTGCCAAAATGTTGCCATGCTCATCAATAATGATTGCTCGCACACTTTGCGTACCAAAATCAATGCTTAGTATGTAGGTCGGTTTACTAGAGGCTAGTGTGGTCATGATATAGCTTATTACCTTTACGCTTTGCCAAGCAGAGTAACGGATAGCTTCGTGAGATACCATACACAACACAAAGCCTACCGAGTAAAAAGTTGTATCTTTTTTCTGCAAAAAAACCGCGGCTAAATACCGAAAAACATTGCTATCAGCAGTCAATGTGCTATAAATGAAAGCGCTTACATTAAAAAGACGCCAATAGACAAGACGTCAATTAACAACCCAAAAGACAAGGGAGCCTTTATGGCAGCATCACCTCTATCAAACCCGGCCGAAACGCATATGCAAAACAACCCGGGGAATTACCGTTTTGCACTCACGGCACTGACCACATTGTTCTTTATGTGGGGCTTTATTACCTGTCTGAATGACATTTTAATTCCCTACCTAAAGCAATTATTTGACCTGAGTTATACCCAGGCCATGTTGATCCAATTTTGCTTTTTTAGTGCTTATTTTATTGTCTCTGTACCCGCAGGGATTTTGGTTGGCCGCATCGGCTATCAAGCAGGTATTGTCACTGGTCTACTGATTGCAGGCGCGGGCTGTTTGTTGTTTTATCCAGCCGCTGAAATGCATGTGTATGGGCTGTTCTTATTGGCGCTGTTTGTATTAGCGTCCGGAATTACCATTCTGCAAGTTGCAGCAAACCCCTACGTTAGCGCCCTTGGTAGAGCAGAAACCGCGTCTAGCCGTTTGACGATGACGCAAGCCTTTAACTCGCTGGGTACGACAGTGGCGCCATTCTTTGGTGCCTGGTTAATCTTTGGTGGTAAAGATGCCCCAGTCCCTACCGCTACTGAAGTGACAGAATCAACTGTGCAACTGCCTTACCTATTATTAGCGGCAAGCTTAGTTGTTTTAGCGATTATTTTTGTTTGGTTAAAACTACCCGCCATGGGCAAAAAAGCGCCCAGTGCAGCAGTACCGCTGCAAGGTAGTGCCTGGAAACAACGGCATTTAGTATTAGGCGCGGTGGGTATTTTTGTTTATGTCGGTGCCGAAGTGAGCATTGGTAGCTTTTTAGCTATTTACTTATCGTTACCTGAAATTGGCAACATGACGACGGCCGCCGCTTCACACTATATTTCCTGGTATTTCGGTGGTGCTATGGTAGGCCGCTTTATTGGTGCCGCGGTAATGCAAAAAGTAGATGCGGGTAAAGCGCTGGCATTCAATGCTATCACTGCCGTGTTATTACTGGCCTTAACTATGCTAAGTGAAGGCCAATTGGCCATGTGGTCATTACTGTTTATTGGCCTATGTAACTCTATTATGTTCCCAACCATTTTTAGTTTGGCGATCAACGGTTTAAAACATATGACCAGTCAAGGCTCTGGTATTTTGTGCCTCGCTATTGTCGGTGGCGCCATTTTACCTTTAGCGCAAGGCGCCTTAGCCGACCGAATTGGCGTACAACCGGCCTTTATCCTGCCACTACTTTGTTACATTTACATCGCTTATTACGGCTTGATTGGTTCAAAACCTCAGGTTGTTACAGACGCAGCTAAGGATTGATGATGAAACTTAAGACCTCCCTTAACCGCCAAACCCTGCTACTTACCTTGACGAGCACCTTAGTGCTAGCCGGGTGTAATAAGGCGGTAACACCACCAGAAACTGAACAACCAGCAAACATCTGGCCAGTACTGAATTTACCCGTGGCACAAGATCCCAACATTGAGCAAGCCATTACTGAGTTAATGGCACAGATGACCTTAGAGCAAAAAATTGCGCAGATGATCCAGCCGGAAATTCGTGATATTACCGTGGAAGATATGCGCAAATATGGTTTCGGTTCATACCTAAATGGCGGCGGCGCTTTTCCTAACGATGATAAATATGCCACGCCAGCCGATTGGACCGCCTTAGCAGAAAAAATGTACCAAGCGTCAATTGATGACAGTTTAGATGGCAGCAAAATCCCAACTATGTGGGGTACTGACGCAGTACATGGTCACAATAACGTGATTGGCGCGACGATTTTCCCACATAACATCGGTTTGGGTGCGGCCAACAACCCAGCGCTAATTGAGCAAATTGCTGAGGCTACGGCACGCGAGGTGATGGCGACGGGCATTGATTGGGTGTTTGCACCCACCGTTGCGGTAGTGCGAGACGATCGTTGGGGCAGAACCTATGAAGGCTATGCTGAAGATCCGACCATCGTACGCAACTATGCTGCAGCCATTGTGCGCGGCTTACAAGGTGCAGCCGATGCAGATTTTCTGGGCGATCGTCGCGTGATCAGCACCGTTAAACACTTTGTTGGCGATGGCGGCACCACCGGCGGTATCGACCAAGGGAATACCGAAGTCAGCGAACAAGAACTGTTTGAAATTCATGCCCAAGGCTATGTGGGCGGCTTACAAGCCGGAGCACAAAGCGTGATGGCCTCATTCAATAGCTGGAATGGTAGCAAAATTCACGGCAATGGCTATTTGTTAACAGATGTGCTGAAAAAGCGTATGGGTTTTGATGGCTTTATCGTGGGTGATTGGAATGGCCATGGCCAAATTCCTGGTTGTACCAATGATAATTGCCCACAAGCAGCCAATGCCGGTTTAGATATCTACATGGTACCTACCGCAGCGTGGAAGCCGCTTTACTACAATTTGATTGAGCAAGTAAAAAGCGGTGTGATCAGTCAAGAACGTGTGGATGATGCGGTTCGCCGTATCTTACGCGTGAAAAAGCGCGCCGGTCTTTTTGATAAACCCAGCCCCGCCAATCGCCCATTAGCCGGTCGCATTGAACTGATTGGTGCGGCAGAGCACCGTGCGGTAGCACGTGATGCAGTGCGTCAGTCCTTGGTGTTATTGAAAAACCAAAATAATCTACTGCCATTAAACCCAACGCAACGCATTTTAGTAACTGGCCCAGGCGCAGATAATATCGGCCAACAATCAGGTGGCTGGACTATTAGCTGGCAAGGCACCGGTAACACCAACGCCGACTTCCCCGGTGGTACCTCCATCTATGCGGGGATCCAGCAACAAGTTAGTGCAGCGGGTGGTAGCACTGAGTTATCAACTGATGGCAGCTTCTTGCAAAAACCCGATGTGGCCATCGTGGTGTTTGGTGAAGAGCCTTATGCAGAAGGTAACGGTGATATCGATAACCTAGAATATCAGCGCGGTAATAAAGCTGATTTAGCTTTACTGCAACAGCTTAAAGCACAAGGTATTCCTGTGGTGTCATTGTTTATCAGTGGCCGAGGCATGTGGGTCAACCCAGAGCTTAACGCCTCTGACGCCTTTGTCGCGGTATGGTTACCGGGCAGTGAAGGCGCAGGTGTGGCCGATGTGATTTTAGCAAAAGCAGACGGCACACCGCAGTATGACTTCCACGGTAAATTATCGTTCTCATGGCCTGCTAACCCGCAGCAAACGACGGTCAATGTTGGTGATGCCGATTATGCACCTCTGCTGCCATTTGGTTTTGGTTTACGTTATGGCGAAGCAGATGTGTTAGGTAATCAATTGTCTGAAGATGCTGGTGATGCTGCTGGAGAAACCGAAATGGCCATTTTTGAGCGCGCTCCGCGTTCACCTTGGCAATTACAATTACGTAGCGGTACTGACACGGTGACCGTTGGCAGTAGCGTTCAACAGCTAGGAAGTATCAGCAGCCGTACCTTTGATAATCTGGTACAAGAAGATGCGCGCCGCTTTGAATTTACGGGTGAAGAAACTGCTAGCTTAATTTTTGGTAGTCCGTTTCCACGTGATTTGCGAGCCTTTGGCAGCGCAGAAAGCGTGTTAAGTTTAACTGTGCAGCGCCATGGCGCAGTACCGGATAGCGTATTATTAGGCATGCAGTGTGGTGCAGATTGTACGGCTAGCCAAAATATTGCTGCGGCACTCGCCGCTATGCCAGAAAACGAATGGCAGCAGCTCACTCTTAATATCAGCTGCTTTCAACAGCAGGGCTTAAATTTGGCTCAGGTGTTTGAAGTATTCAGTATCAGTACTTCAGGCAAGCTGCAATTAAGCCTGTCAGATGCACGCATTACCAGTAATGCCAGCACCACTGCGCTGAGTTGTGATATGTAAAGCGCCTTTGCCGTATAAAGCCCAGCTACCTCGCTGGGCTTTTTTATGCTTGCGATTTGCAGCCTATTTTTGCTACTTGATGCATAGCCGTTACCGCCCTTTGCTTACTAACCCCTTCGCGCTGGGTTATGGTTATCCTTATATCGTCTCATTGCCAAAAGCTTATTCTATGCAACTCATTAGCGCCTTCGCGCCACTCAACCGCTCACTTTAAGGGTTCCTCTACTGTGCTGCCTGTTACGCCCTTTGTTATTCAATTGCCGCTCAGCGCGTATCCTTGTTAAACCTTACTGACCTATTGCAAGGTGGGCTCTAACTATAAGAGGTGGGTTTACATGTCGCAGGTAAATTCAAGTGGTATTGGCCGTAATGTAAACAAGAGCAGGGGGTTGAGCATGAAGAGTAACGGCGCGGATAGCCGCAAGAAAAGACACTCAGCAAACAGCGTAGCAGCATGATACGCCAAGCTCATTTGGTTTTAATACAAAGGTTAAGGCAAAAAAAGTGCCCGCAAGCGGGCACTAAAGAAACAACAGGGAGAAGCAACACTTAGAACCGGTAACGGGCACCTAAGATATAACGTGGACCATATTGACGAGCAAACAGGAACTGCTCTTCGTAACGGCCGTAACCTTGCTCGGTTTCATTTGTTAGGTTGATCCCTTCAAAGAACACGGTAAAGTTATCAGTGACATCTTTGTTGATGCTGATGTCCCATTGCGCATAAGCCTTAGCAAACTGCGGTGGTGCATCAGACGAACCTTGGCTCTGGCCTACCCCGATTAAATAACTGTCACGCCAAGCGTAAGTTAATTTTACTGACCAACCATAGTCTTCATAGAATAACTGTAAGTTAGCAGAGTTACTCAGGCCGACTAACGGTGTTTGTTGCGTTAAACTTTCAATATCAAATTCAACGTCACCGTTAACGATGGTACCGTTAATACCAAAACCAAAACCGGTTTCACCTAGCATATGCTGCCAAGCGGCTTCGATACCATCTACCGTCTTAGTATCATCGATGTTTTGTGGTTGGCTAATACTCCAAACAATTAACGGATCAGCACTGGTCGGTGCAATTGCACCGTTAGCATCACCATGGCCATTGGCTAACAACTGATTATAAATAGCCGTGTCGGTAGGTTGTTCACCGCGCGCCGTAATATCAGCAACCGCTTGTTGATAACGTGGACCATTTAGAATGTCATTTAAACCTTCGATAGTAATATCTGTAATGGTATTACCGATAAAGTTTTTCACGCTCTTCCGATAGTAACCAATGGCGGCATAACTACCTGGTGCGTAATAATACTCTAGGCTCAAATCGAGGTTCGTTGACTCATACGGTTGCAGATTAGTATTACCCTGACCACCACTACGCGAACCGGGTTTTGGACTGCCACTTAAACTACGACCGCCAGCCAAAGCACCTAAAGGTGCGCGACTGATACTTTTACCAATTGATAAACGACTGACTAAGTCGTCAGTAATATCAACCCGTAAATCCATCATCGGCAATAACACGTTATGGGAACCGGTCAAGGTTAAGTAGTTGGCATCACCCGGCTCATATTGCATGATCCATTCAGATGGGCTAACCCAATTTACTTGGCGCTCTACATCTTGCAGCACCGTACTTGTCACATCGGTTTGTTCATAACGTACACCAACATTCAGCTGTACCGGGAAATCTGCCACTTCAAATTCCCATGCAGATTGTAGGTAGATACTGTCTGTTACTTCTTGTACATAACTTTCGCCATAAGGGCCATAAAAGGCATCTGGCACATACGCATTGTCGCCTAGCAGTGTTTCAGTTAAATAAGCAGTTTGCCGAGCCACGGCTTCATCGTAGCTATAGCTGTAGTAATAATTACTGACTAAGCCATTGCCACCACCGGCAAATTGATCAAGGAAGTTACCGGTATCACGCCGAATAAACATGCCGTCTGGGAAAATAAACGTATAGCTTGGGTTAAAGCCTGGGCCACCACGTAAGCCACTCCAAGCGTTTGAACCACTTAAGTTTTGATCAGTACGAGCAACACCGCCTTTAATTGAAACCAACGGAATATTAAAGCTCGAGTTAAACCAAGTGCTATCCAACTGAAACTGTTGAATATCTGACTCACCTGGTGAATCAAAAAACTGACTAAAGTTAGAATCAATTTCACCTGGGTTTAATACATTGCTACCGTTACGCCATAAAATGTACGCTTGCGGGATCTCACCGGTACGGTAATCATAAAACTTGGTAATAAGTTGATCAGAACCTAAGATCACCTGGCCGCTATTACCGCTGCCTTTATCGGCACCGTTATCGGTTTTATTGTTGGAATCATGAAAGTCGAAACTGACGTTCAAATCATCGGTGATCTGCCAATCCATATTAAAACCGATAGACGCAGCTTTAACTTCAGTGGTGCCCTTACTCGCAGTAAAAGAACCATCATCACCGCTGATATCAGCAAAAATGGCAGTACCGCGCTCATCTAACTCATAAGCATTGATGTTATCGCCAAAGTTATTCCAAATACCCCAACCAATACTTTCACTACCAACTAAGGCACGGCTGCCAGTGTAATCAAGGGTAAAGGTAATATCATCAGTAGCCGCATATTGAAAGGTGAGCTGACCGGTCGTTCTTTCCCGTTGAAAATCAGCAATGCCGTAGTTCATATCTTTTGGGAAGAAGTAATTGCCCGTTGGTAAACCATCGGCTCCCAGTGGCCGCCGATCGATAACCTCAGTAGGGTTACTAGGTAGCGGCACATTTGCTTGCCAACCTTGAACGTTGGCATTTTGGATTTGGAAATCACGACGGGCTGAAGCAAAAGACACCGCTACACCAAAACGATCATCCGCAAAGGTATTGCTGTATAACGCAGAAAACTCAGGGGTGACATCTTCGCCAACTTCATTAGAGCTGTCATGCACAGCTTTCCCCATCATGGCAAATTTCTCGCCTGGGCTTGATAGCGGTTTCGAGGTAACGATGTTCACGGTAGCACCTAGGCCACCGCTCGGGTTTTCTGCTCTCGCAGTTTTGTATACTTCCAGGGCGCTAACACCCTCAGAAGACAGGTTTTCTAAGTTAAAGGAACGGGTAAAACCGGTACCAGGCATCTGACGACCATTTAAGGTGATCAGGTTAAACTCAGGGCCGAAACCCCGAACGGTAATTTGGCTACCTTCACCATTTACTCGGCTTACCGAAACACCCGTAATGCGTTGTAATGATTCAGCTAAGTTCGTGTCTGGGAATTTACCCATCTCTTCAGAAGAAATTGCATCAACGACGCCTGACGATTCGCGCTTAACGTCCATTGAACGAGCTAAACTTCCCCGAATACCGCGGACTTCGATTATTTCAACTTGCGGCTCAGCTTCAGCAGCTGTTGCTTCTTGTGCCTGTAATGGCAGCATCATACCGGCAGTCAATACTACAGATACCGCTGCAGCTACTCGACTCTTAGTAAAAGTTATTGGTTTCATAATTATCCTACTCTTGTCGCACTGCTTAGTTATTGGCAATTTTTACGTTATCAATTTGATATACCGCGCCCTGGCCTGTACCCCACGCAGGGAAGACCATTAACACATTGATATCACTGATATCGAGGCCGGCATCAAAAAGACTTTGCAGTGAAAAACGATAAGTGGCCCACTCACCCGTAACCGGAGCTTGGTTATTATTACCAGAGGCCAAGGGTAACTCGACCGCGGTCGCTGCACCTGTTGACTCTACTTTGAAGAACCACGTGCTGCTGGTATTGGCTGGCGCAGTTACCACCCGCATATCAAAGCTAATGCTGCCATTGGCTAACAGTGGCGTGGCATTAAAGGCGCCATCGGCTTTTGCTAAGAAGCCCAATACGGTTTCTGGCCAACCCAAAATTTCAAACTGAGCCACATTGCCATACGGCGCACCTGCATCAACCACTTTTGGCGTTGAACCGGCACAACAGTCCCATAGATCCCACTGTGCATTGACGTTATTGCTGAACACATTAAGCGAACCATCACCGGCAGCCGCAGCATTTGGATTGAAGATTTTTACGTTATCAACACGGAATACCGCACCGTTGCCGGTATCCCAAGCAGGGAAGATCATCAAGACATCGATTGAGCTGATATCTAAACCCGCATCAAACAAACTTTGGATACTAAAGGTATACGTTGCCCACTGACCTGTTACCGGAGCTTGACCCGCATTACCAGCACTTAATGGCAGTTCTACGGCTGAATCACCCCCTGCAGCTTCAATTTTAAACATCCACGTTGAATTAGCATTTGCTGGTGCATTAACTACTTTCACTTCAAACTGCACCACACCTTCAGCTAACAGGGCTGACGCATCAAAAGCCGTACCTGAACCTAAAGGCGCACGGTTGAAGAAACCTAATACGGTAGGTTGAGGACCCACGGTAAATTCAGCCACAGTACCATGCGCTTCATCGTCCATCACTTCAATTGGGGTGCTACCACCACAACAATCCCATAATGGCCACGCTGGATTCGTTTGATCAGTGAAGATCACTAATTCAGGTGAGCTGCTCGGCTGAGAAATTTTTACATTGTCCATTCGATATACTGCGCCATTGCCCGTATCCCAAGCAGGAAACACCATCAGCACATCAATAGCGGACAAGTCTAAACCTGCTGCATCTAGTGCTTTTAACGGGAAGGTATAAGTTTGCCATTGGCCTGTGACCGGAGCCACACCTTCAGAACTCGCGGTAATCGGTAATTCAACAAAAGTGGTGTTTTCGTTACTTTCTACTTTAAACATCCAAGTAGAAGCCGAGTTAGATGGCGCTGATACCACTTGCATATCAAAACTGATGCTGCCGTTTTCAATTAACGGTGACGCATCAAACGGCGAAGCCTGACCATTTGGATCGGTGATGAAAGCAGAGCGCGTGATAAAGCCGTTTACGGTAGGTTGTGGACCCACTAAAAATTCATAAACATTACCACGGTCGGCATCAACAACCAGCGCAGGGGTAGAACCACCACAACAATCCCAAGCCGGCCAGTTTGGATTAGGCGTGCCATCAAAAATAGTCAAATTACGGGCTATGCCGTCTGAAGGTGGCACTGGAATAGGCGCCTTACCTTCAACTAAGGTTTCGGCATCTTTGTAGCCAGCACGAATGGTTTCACAACCTTTACCGGTGTTAGGGTTTTGGTCGCATTGATACACGCGCACCCATTCCACTTCCATAGTTTGACCATTTGCTAAAGCTGCTTCGTCAATACCTAAGTTATTCACGTTTTCTGGCCAGTTGCCACCAACAGCCAAGTTCATAATTAAGTAAAAACGCTGATCAAAGGGTGCATTATTCCACTGAGTTTCTAGCTCACCGGTAACATTATTAAAGTTTTCAACAAACCAGCCACGGTGGCTTAAACCGATAGCTTCACCTTTGCTGTTGGTACGAACCTTTGAGGCCATTTGCGTTTGATACAAATAATCGTTTACATACCAACGAATTTCGCCTTCCTGCCACTCAATGGCATAAGTATTGAAACCATCGGCTGGATTGGCCGAAGGTAAACTGTATTCTTTACCGCTATTCACATTATTAGGTGAGTCTTTACCATAATGCAGCGTGCCGTAGACTTTGTTTTCTACTACACCGTCGCCGTCCACGGTTTTTAAGTTTACCGCTTCAACAATGTCGATTTCGCCTGATTTTGGCCAACCGCCATATACTTCGTCCGTCGACATCATCCACACGGCTGGCCAAGTACCTTGACCCGACGGCATTTTTGCCCGAACTTCAATACGGCCATAACGCCAATCACCCTGATAACGGGTGTTTAGCCGAGCTGAAGTGTAAGGTTGTGGTGCACCCTCTGCTGCAGGTTTAGCCACAATTTTTAAGCTACCGTTAGAAACAAAAACATTTTCTGGGCTATCGGTATAGCATTGTTTTTCCTGGTTTCCGCCGCCCAAACAGTTAATTTCAAAATTCCATTTACGACGATCGATACTAGTGCCATCAAATTCATCGCTCCAGACCAGTTTCCAATCAGATACTGGCTGCTCGGTGTTGACAGCGGTAAAGTCTGAGTTCGTTGTAACGTCTCCGCCACATGCACTTAAACCCGCCAGCAGCGCCAAAGCGGCTAGGGGTTTAGCGTTATTCATTATTTTAGTCATACCCTGAGTTCCTGTTTTTAACCTTGTCACGCCGGCATTTGCCCACAGCAAAGCACCCAATTTCATGTAAGCGCTTACATAAATTAGGCCAATATCATGTAACAGTCAATCAGCTGTTTAAAAAAACCTCAAAAAATATTGGTGAATATGTGCCAAAAAAGCACGGCTGTGAGCTGATCAAAAATTCAGCAATGCATACAGCACTGGCAAGAAACCTAGTTCAGGGGGCATACGCTGTGTTATGTCGCAGAAAGACGAAAAGTAAAACAAATGGCTAAAAGGCTCAGCAGCGCAAAGAAACACAGTACAGCGGTTACTGACCATGCAGCAAACAAGGCCGCTATTGCGCCTACAAGCAACAATAACACGCCCATCAAGCTATTACTTAAGGCAACATATTCGGTGCGTTGGTTACCGGTGGCGATATCAACCAAATATGTTTTACGCCCCAACCTCACGCCAGCATGACTGATGTTTAACCACACAAAGAGTAAAGGGTAAAACCAACTATTCTCAGCAGCAGGTAAATAAACAATCGGCAACACACACCCCAAGAAGGTGAAAACCGCGGCCAGTTGCAGTACTTGTTTACTGCTTCGATCAGCAGCTTTTCCCCAAAGACTGGCGCTAACAGCACCCGCCACGCTGCTGGCGAGTAACAGTAACATTAAGGTTTGATGGCTATTATTTTGTTGTTGCGCCAATAACACGACAAAGGGTTGCACTAAGGCTGAACTTAACAACAAACCGCGACAGAAAATAAAATTACGTAGCACCTTATCGGTTTTTAATTTACGCACATTTTGCCACGCCGCTTGCATTGCATTAACGCCGCCGTCGCTGGCGCCAGCTTGCTCGCGGATCGCTGAAAACAGTGCGCTTGCGCCAAACCATAATAGCGCTGCTGCCAACAAAAAACCGGCATAAAACCAGCTATGGTGGCTATCTTGCTGCAATAACCATAAAGATATGATTGCGGTGATAACACCTGAAACAGACGTAGCTAAGCCACTTAAACGGCCGCGTCGCCCTTTGGGTACGGTTTTACCCAAGACATCTTTTTGCGCCACCGAATTCAAACCCCGCGCCAAACTAAAACAAGCTAGCAGTATTAGAATAGCGACACCCGCTTGACGCCCCTCGAGCCAAAGGGCAACCAGCGCCATCCCTAGCAAACTGCTAGCTTGCAACACACTGCCCAACACCAAAAAAGCTTTACGTTTAGCAAAGCGCCTAACGTAGGCCCCAATCATTAACTGCGGCAACATTGAACCTGACTCGCGCAGCGGCACCAACCAAGCGATAAAACTGGCTGGCGTACCCAGCGAGGTCAGTAACCACGTTAAGATGGTTTTTGGATTAGCTAATAAGTCGGCCAAGGCGGTGCAGCATTGACTGCATAACAACAATAAATAATTGTTCGGTAAGGCAGTACAAACCTCATCAGGGATATCCTTGCAGGCACGGCCATCAGTATCATCGGCCAACAACTGATAGAGCTGTTTGGTCGGTTTTGCTGCTGGCTGATCTGGCATAGACACTCCAAAATCGGACAAAGCCTTTACGAAGGCCAAACCGCGGCTATCGCCAATGATTGACCCCGGTAATGAGATAGAACTAAATGATAAGGTGAGTTGAGTCGCGACTGATTAAATACGGTTCAAACACTTGCTGCACCTCGGTATCCGCTTGCTGATAAACCTGACTAAGCACCCAACGTGCCGCCATATGCCCCATTGCACTGATCGGATAATCAATGGTGGTTAATTTAGGATAGGTGTAATAAGCAAAGTTAACGTTATCAAACCCGACAACAGAAAAATCTTCAGGCACGCGATAACCTAGCTCACGCGCTGTCGTCAGTGCACCAGAAGCCATTTCGTCGTTAGCACAAACCACCGCGGTAAAGGGCTGTTTGCTTGCAATGATACTCTGTAAGCCTTCGCTACCACCCGTTTCTCGAAAGTCGCCTTCAAAAAATAACCCGGTATTTAGCGCGCAGTGAAACTCTTGTAATGCCCGCTGGTGTCCAGCATAACGCTCGCGCGCATCCGTTTTCCACATTGGGCCAGCAATATAGGCAATCTGCCGATGTCCTTGCTCTAATAAATGCTGAGTGGCGAGATACCCACCCAATTCGTTATTTAAACTGATACAGCGATCGGCTAAGGCATCGATATGCCGGTTTAACAACACAAAAGGCGTATCACCTTGCGCCAACTCAATAAGATAGTCATCAGATACCGCTTCGACATGCAAAATAAGTGCGTCGCAATTGCGGCTTTTTAAAAACTCAATACCGTCTTGCTCGGTTTCTCGTTCACTGTGGCCCGCAGCAATAATCACGTGCTTACCCGCAGCACGAAACTCGGCTTCAATACCGGTTAACATCGCACCATAAAAAGGACCATGTAACTCAGAAACTAAAATACCAATACTATTAGAGCAATTAGAAGCCAATGATTGCGCAATACTATTAGGCCGATAACCTAGCTCTGCCATTGCCGCCAATACTTTTGTCCGTGTGGCTTGCCGCACCGGCGTATTATTGTTCATCACACGCGATACCGTCGCCAGCGACACACCCGCCGCTTTTGCCACTTCATAAATGGTTGCCATTTGCGTCCTATTAGCCAAAATTTAACCTCGTTAGCTTAGCACTCGCTAGTGTCGAGCAGCAAGATCAGTGGCGATTTGCTGTACACGGGCATTATACAAGGTATAGCGCGTCATCACGATGGCAACTAACACCGAACAGATGGCTGGCCAGAAGGTAAAGCTAAGTAGTAAGCCGTTCAGCGTTTCGGCAGATTGTGCCTGATTGGCTTGATAACCGTAAACTGCTAACAACCACCCCGCTAAAGCACCACCGACCGCTAAACCTAATTTAATAAAAAATACGATAGAGGAATACACCAAGCCGGTCACTCGAATACCTGTTTTGTAATGACCATAATCAACCGTATCGGCCATTTTTGCCCATAATAACGGCGTAGCCATTTGCAGGAAGAAACTCCAGAAAAAGTGCAGAGCAAACGCCATTTTGATTTGCTCGGGGCTGATAAAGAAACCCAGCACACAGATCACGGCTGAAATAAGTTGCAAGCCAATATAAGCTTTTACTTTATCCACTTTAGTGGACAACCATTGCGCCATCGCCACACCGGCGATATTACCGATCATACCTAGCGTAACAAAGGAGGTGACCAGATCGTCTCGACCTAAAAAATATTTTACGTAATAAATCGCCAGAGTATTTCGCAACACCATACCGGTTAACAAAAATAGCGCAGCAACACATAAAATACGCCACTGATCGTTTTGCCATAAAGTCGACATGCCACTGCGTAATGTGATTTTTTGATTCGCTGGCGCGTGAACTCGTTCACGAGTACCGGCAAAACAGAGCAAAAACAGTATCATGCCTAATAGGCTCATGGCGGCGATGGTCCATTGATAACCCCGCGCCTGATCGCCCTGACCAAAGTATTCTACCAAGGGCAAGGTACAGGCGGTTACTAACAAGCCCCCTAACATACCAAAGATAAAACGATACGTTTGCACCGAAACGCGCTCATTCGGATCGGCCGTTAATACCCCACCCAGTGCTGAGTAGGGAATGTTAATCGCGGTATAGGCTAGCATCAGCAGGGTATATGTGGCAAAGGCGTACCAGACTTTACCGTTTTCAGAAAAATCTGGGGTGGTAAAAGCTAAAACACTACAGAAGGCGAAAGGCAACGCCAGCCAAAGTAAGTAAGGCCGATATTTACCATGTCGACTTTTAGTGTTATCGGCCAGTGCGCCCATTAACGGATCGGTCACAGCATCAATGATCCGCACTAACAAAAACATACTGCCGACGATAGCGGGCGAAATACCAAAAATATCGGTGTAAAAAAACGTTAGAAACAACATCACTGTTTGAAAAATGATGTTACTGGCCGTGTCACCTAGGCCGTAGGCTATTTTTTCTTTTTTACTCAGCATAACCGCTCCTGCAAACAGACCCGAGTTAACGCCGGTTAGCGAACACGTCACGTAACGCTATGGCACTATTCTTTAAGGTACGTTGTTGCGTAACATAATCAACATAAACAATACCAAAGCGTTTCGCATAGCCTTCAGCCCATTCAAAATTGTCCATCAAGCTCCAGGCGAAATAACCCTGTATATCAACACCCGCCTTGATGGCATCTTCCGTAGCTTGTAAGTGTTGCTGAAAATAATCTACACGATGCTGATCGGCGACTTTATCTTGCAGCAAACTATCCGGCATGGCGGCCCCATTTTCAGTAATATAAATGGGCGGCAACGTATAACGCTGGTGCAACGCCAGCAGAATTTCAGTTAAGCCTTTTGGATATATTTCCCAGCCCATATCCGTTAATGGCGGTGTTGTTGGTGGTACATCACTGAACCAGCCTTTTTCATTGGCCCGATAGACAGTGCGGGTGTAGTAGTTTACGCCGAGGAAATCTATTGGTTCAGCAATAATCGCCATATCACCGTCAACCCTTAAAGGTTGTTCATCAGTAGCTAATTCAGCTAACAAAGGAGGGTAGCTGCCTTCGAGTAGCGGTTGCAGATACCACTGATTATGATACTGATCCGCCATCTCGGCCGCACGCACATCGGCTGCACTGTTAGAAGCCGGGTGACACGGGCTAAAATTAAGCACAATGCCATTTTTAGCATGTGGAGCATTTTTCCGCAGCACGCGCATGGCTAACCCATGCGCTAACAACAAATGATGGGCGGCTTGTCGACCTTGTTGCCGATTTTGAAACCCTGGTGCGTGGATCCCCGCTTCATAACTGAGATAAGCACTACAAAACGGCTCATTTAGCGTGGCATAAGAGTACACCTTATCCCCAAAAGCCTTTGTTACGATATCGGTATACTCGGCAAATTTATAAGCGGTGTTCCGGTTTAACCAACCTCCGTGATCTTCAAGATATTGCGGTAAATCCCAATGATAAAGTGTCACGAAAGCCTTAATTTTTTTGGCTTGCAGCGCATCAAGTAACTGCTGATAAAAAGCTAAGCCAGCCTCGTTAATACTGCCATCACGGTTAATCACCCGCCCCCAAGCAATCGAGAACCGATAGGCATCAACACCTAAACCGGCAATCAGCTCAATATCATCACGCCAACGAGCAACATGATCACAAGCCACTTTGCCGTCGGAATTATCTTTGATCCGACCCGGCGTATCACAGAAGGTATCCCAGATGCACGGCTCACGACTATCAGCCGCACCTTCAATCTGAAAAGAAGAGGTTGCTACGCCAAAAACAAAGTTAGGCTGCAATAAAGGAGAGGTTTTTGCTAGAGTTATCTTCATCAGTTCTGCCAAGGTTCGCTAAAGCCGAAAGTCGCTGCAACAATACAAAGTAGTTACTTGCAGCACGGTATTATGCTATATATGAAAGCGCTTACATCATACTAGACGGCCTAGACACTGTCGTCAAATATAATACGCATAAGCGCTTAACGGCATAAAGAGTCACATCACGGATTGTACCGCATATCAGTACAGCAAGCTTTTTAGTTAGACTTTTCTTTTAAAAATAACCCCAGGTGAACACTGGATACCTAAGAGGCAATAATGCGTTTTAATTTACCTTTACTGGCTATTAGTTGCACGTTGGCGTTAGTCGCTTGCAATCAGCTACCCGAACTCAGCACGCCGTCGGCCAACATCGCTTTTGCAGCCCCAGCGGGTTGGCAATTAGTTTGGCATGATGAATTTGAGGGTAAACAGCTCGATCGAAGCAAATGGACCCCAGAGCAAAATTGCTGGGGCGGCGGTAATGATGAGCAACAATGCTATACCGACCGACCAGAAAACATCATGGTAAAAGATGGCCTGTTACACCTCATCGCGCGAGCAGAAAACTTCTCCGGCCCAGATATTGTTGAAGATGCCGCGAGCTTTGATCCCAAGCGACAACGCACCTTACCTTACACATCTGGCCGCATTCGCAGCAAAGGCCAAGGTGACTGGCGTTATGGCCGCATCGACGTCAGCGCCAAATTACCCGGCGGTCAAGGCAGTTGGCCGGCGATTTGGATGCTACCCACCGATAACGTTTATGGTGCCTGGCCGTTATCAGGCGAAATTGACATTATGGAAGCGGTCAATCTCGGCACCCAATCAGATGAAAAAAATGCGGCAATGGGTGAGCCAGAGCGACGCATCCACGGCACTTTACATTATGGCAAACGCGCGCCGAACAATACTTATTCTGGAGAAAGCTACAAATTACCAGCAGGCGCCAGCCCCACTGACGGCTTTAATACCTACAGCATTGAATGGGAAGAGGGTGAAATCCGCTGGTACATGAATGGTGTGCATTATGCCACCCGCACCAGTGCCGATTGGTTTACCGATGCCGCACAAATTATGCCCGGCATAGGTGAGCATGCGCCCTTTGATCAGCGTTTTCATCTTCTGTTAAATTTAGCGGTGGGCGGCAATTGGGCTGGCAACGTTAATGAAAAAGGTATCGACGCTGGCATATTCCCACAACGCATGCAGGTTGATTTTGTCAGGGTGTATCAAAAACGCTGATTAACAAAACAAAAAGCCGCTACAGACGACTGTAGCGGCTTTTTTTAAGATTAATATTATTTGCTCATCGCGGGGCAATAGCTTTGTAAAAACGTCTGATGACTGGGTAATTGCGCCACTAACCGCTGATTTTGCACTTTGATTTGGTTGAGGAAATGACTCAGTTCCTCTTCACTCATTTGATCCACTATCGGATGATAGTGTTCTGGCAGCAAACCTTGGCCCAACATCACTTGCGTCCATGAGTTCTCACCAAATAACTCATTCGGCACTTTAAATACTCGGCCCGTTTCTTTAAACAAACGAATACGATGGGCAAGTGATTCAGGAATAGGCATGCTTTGACAGTGTCGCCAAAATGCCGTGTCGCGCCGCGCCGTCACATTGTAGTGCAAAATAATAAAATCACGAATATTCAGCACTTCGTGTTCAGTTTGCTGATTAAACTCATCCACATCTGCTTGGCTGACGCCATTAACAGGGAACATTTGTAACAAACGCACAATGCTGCGTTGAACCAAGTGAATACTGGTCGACTCTAGCGGCTCAAGAAAGCCACTGGCCAAACCCAAGGCGATACAGTTTTTGTTCCAGTGCTTACGGCGCATGCCGGTTTTGAATTTGATCAGTCGAGGTTCGGTCAGTAACTCACCACTGACATTAGCCAGCAACAAGGCTTTTGCCTCATCATCTGAGTAATACTTACTGCAATACACTAAACCATTACCGACACGATGTTGCAGTGGTATTTGCCACTGCCAGCCAGCACCGTGAGCGATAGAACGTGTATAAGGCACCGGCTCACGCGTAGCGCGAGTTTGTACCGCAATCGCTGAGTCGCAAGGCAACCAGTGGCTCCAATCATCAAAGCCGGTGTGTAAAGTTTGCTCAATTAACAGTGCGCGAAAGCCCGTACAATCAATAAATAAATCGCCAGCAATGCGCTCACCGTTTGTCATCTGTAACGCTGTAATATTGCCGCTTTGCTCACAGGTTTCAACCTTGGCAATTTTACCTTCAATCCGCGTTGCACCATGTTTCTCAGCCATAGTCCGTAAAAACTTTGCATATAAACCGGCATCGAAGTGAAAAGCATAATTTAGGGAACGATTCGGCAAATGCGCAAACTTTGCCGCTTTTGACGCCAATAACTCCGGACAATAATCACCGTAATCACTGGCTAAGCCGATTTGCTGACCTTTTAACCAGAAATGCTGAAAGCCCGCCGCCCAGCAATCTTGGCCAGTGGTTCCAAATGAGTGAATGTAATCTTGGCCTTGATCGCGCCAGTTTTCAAATTGAATACCCAGTTTAAAAGTAGCTTGAGTGGCCGCCATAAACTCTGCTTCGTTAATGCCTAGCAGTTTATGCAGCGTCAATAACGGGGGTATGGTCGCTTCTCCCACCCCCACAGTACCAATATCTTCACTCTCGACTAAACAAATTTCAAAATGTTTACCCATTAACTTGGCGATAGCGGCAGCCGCCATCCAACCAGCGGTTCCACCACCGGCAATCACCACGCGTTTAATTGCTTGCGACTGCATTTGGACCTCGTTGTTATAGATTGAGTTATCGGTTAAGTTTATTTAACAGTTCAGCACGCACTTGCCGTGCCACAGGCTCAGTTAACGAACCTTGCAAACCACGTAAATGTTCAGGAATATGCGCAATTTCTCCTTCACCAAACACATAATGCTCAAAGTGTGCACGCCATGCCGCCTTTTGCTCTGCCGGTAAAGTGTTAATACTCAGCATCGCCAGCTGCAATGCCAGCTGTGGGCTGGGCAAATAACTAGGGCAGTCGCGCCACCAAAAATTCATTAGTACATTGAGCGAGCTTAGCGCTTCTACATGATGCCACCACATACTGGGAATAATGAGCGCATCACCAGGACCAAGTTCTACCACTTGCGCATGTTTCATCGCTTCGGCGAATTTTGGAAATTGTGTCAGATCGGGGTTGGTAAAATCGACCAAACTAATCGCTCGGCCTGCAGGCGAAACATCCAGCGGGCCAATGTACAAATTGGCTAATTGTTCAGGTGGAAACAAGGTGAAACGTCGACGCCCAGCCACTACCACCGCCAAATTTTGCGGAAGATCAGAGTGTGCTGCTACACGACTTTGATTGCCAATCCATAAGCTAACCAGCGGATCTTTGCCCTGTTGCGCCAACGCCGGCACGTGTTGTTGTTGCAACCACTGCGGAAACCAACGCGGTACCAAAGTAGCACCAACATACCAGTGCGCTTTATCCTGTGATGCCGCTAACAATTGCCCAAGTTTGGCATTTACCGGCTGAAAGTTAAAACCACTAAAGTTAGTATTGTAAAATACTCGGCCACCACTACCCGCCTCACTGATATAAGCGGTAAGTGGTTCACCACTATAGTGGCTAAGCAAATAATCATTAATGGCAGGCTGGCCTTGCTTAGCCGCACAAACTGCAGGCCAGTGCGCAGCAAAATCAGGCAAGTGCAGCGGTATCGAACTATTCAGTACATCACTGCTGATGCTATACGCGGTTACGCCGGTTAAGCTTGCTACCGGTTGCGCTGCAGGCCACATCTTAGTTGCTTGCCAACAGCTGATTCTTAAAACCAATCAACCGCGCAAACTGTGCTTGCGAAGCTAGCATCATGTAAATGGCCTCTAAATAACCCGCCTGCTGTAACTGCAACAATTGCTCGCCGCTCAGTTGCGCTAACCGTGGCTCGTTAATCGTATAGAAACCATGCAAACTGTGCTGTTGACCATTATTTAACGTAACATCCAGTACAAAAGACTCAATCAACTCCAGTGCCAATAGTTGCTGCGTAAAGACCTTAGCGTCGGTAATGCCATGATGCAAAGTCTCTAATTGTGCCGCCACTTGCTGCAAATAAGACGTTTGACCACCAAACTCTAAAAACAACGGCTCACCCGAAGCGCTATTGACTCTCGGATGCGAGGTATCGATATTGATCACGCGCTCACCCTGTTGCAGGCCAATGGTAAAAGGCTCACGAAGGATATCTAGCGGCACATAACCCGCTTGCCATCCTTGCTGCTGCAAAAATAGGTTTTCACCCGATTGAAAACCGAGCAGTAACACCGGCATAAATTGGCCGCTTTGGCCGTCTTTATAAAATAAGACGGGGTAATAGGCTTGGGCAGCGCGGAATTCAGCTGGAAAACTCAAACAAAACATTTTGTTATCGCCAAGCTCTAGGCTGCGCTCAGTAAGGATTTTCACACCAAGATGGTCAACGTTATTGAGTAATTCGATAGTAGCCATCGGCTCCCCTTTAAATCTTTTGTAAGCCATGAGCTTTAATTTGGTTTAATAATTCGCGATTACTGACCAAGCCCGCTCTGAGTTGTTGTGTTTTTTGTTGTACTTCGGCAAACGCTTGGTTAGCACGTAATCCTAAGCTTGCCTTTATTGGCCGCTCACTACTAGGTAAATGTCGCATGCCATACAAAATATACTGGTAACTGGCAGCCGGAAACAATTCTTCAGCCATGGGTAAATCATAACGACTTGGCACAAATTGTTGCCACATCATCAACTTTTCTTGCAGTGACGAAGGTATCGAGCTGTCGGCACGCTGGGCCAGCCAATAATCGCTATCATCACGTGTCGACAACACGTAATGCAACTTTAAAAACTCGACGATTTGTTGCCAACGATAGCTAAAGGTTTGATTAAAGCGCTCACCGATCACGGCCTGTTGTGCCAAACTGCGTGGCAATTGCTCGCTAATAAACTTGGCCGATAACTCAACCATCACCAAGGCAGACGCTTCCAGCGGCTCAATAAAGCCTGCCGCCATGCCAACTGCCACACAATTGTGCCGCCAAAACTGTTGGCGATAGCCCGGCGTAAACCGAATAAGCCTCGGCTGGTAGCGGGCTGTAAATGCCTGCTCTGATAATTGCAGGTACTGCGCAAGCGTGCTGACCGCCTGATCCTCGCCGGTATGGCCACTGTGATGCACAAAACCGACACCGCGACGGGTCGGTAAGCCGATATCCCATACCCAACCTTGTGATTGGGCAGTGGCCAAGGTTGCAGAGGCAATTGGCGTACGTTCATCCTCATAAGGCACCTGCACTGCCAAGGCACTGTCGTTTAACAAACAGTTTTGCACACTGACCAGGGGTGTTTGATAATGCTGGCCGATAAGTAAACTCTGTAACCCCGAGCAGTCCACAAATAGATCACCGGTTAAAGCACCATGCTCAGCCGTTTGCAAGGCGGCAACACGACCATCTATGTGGTTATGCACGGCAACAACATCATCCACAATATGCTTCACCCCAAGCCGTTTGGCATGCTGGCTTAGTAAGGCAACAAACTTTGCTGCATTAAGGTGATAGCCATAATTTTGTAAAAAGGCATATTCTGGAGTCGCGATGCGTTTGGGTGCTAAACCCGCAGCAATCACGGCAGGCTGGCTTGATACAGCAGCAGCAAACTCGACTTGCTGATGATGACCAAACCAAAAGTCAGCAATATCTAACTCATTGGCAGCTACTGGTGGCGTAAAAGGATGGTAATAACAATCTTGTGGTGATGAGCTACGCCATTGGCGAAACACACTGCCTTGTTTAAAGCTGGCATCGCAGCTAAGAATAAATTCTGTTTCAGAAATCCCAATACGCGCTAATGTCGCACGCATTGAAGGCCAAGTCCCCTCGCCAACACCAATGGTGGGCACAGAGGCAGACTCGATCAAACTGATATTGACATGTGGGTCTGTTTGATGATCTGCAGCTAAGATAGCGGCAGTAAGCCAACCCGCACTACCACCACCGACAACCACAATATCCACCTGCCTTTTAAAAAAAGGCTTTTTATTTTCAGTGTTTGCGGGATTATCTGTTGCGAGTGACTCGTTTGCTTGCATCATAACTACTTCTTGTAAAAAGTAGCCATCTTACGATGGCTACTTATTTCAGGACAACGACATCTTAGAACGAATAACGCGCACCAATGGCAAAACGACGACCTGTTTCAGTATAATTCACTAATTGTAGTGTATTACGTTCATGAGAACGTACTGACTCGTCAGTTAAGTTAATGGCTTCAATAAAGAACGTTAAGTTCTCGGTATAATCGTAGCTGGCACTGGCGTCCCATTGACCATAAGCTTCAACGTAAATAGGGTTTTGCAAACCTAAAGTATTCACTGTGGAGGCAAGGAACTTGTCACGCCAGTTATAGGCCAAACGCGCTTGGAAACCGTCTTTATCGTAGAAACCGACGACGTTGTAGGTATCACTCATACCTAATAACGCAAATTGCTCGCCACGACTGAAGTTGTCGTATTCAAAGTCACCATCAACAAAAGTTGCGTTGGCAATCACACCAAAGCCTGTTTCGCCAAATAAATGTTGTAAGGCTAATTCCCAGCCGTCTAAATTCGCATCATCTTGGTTAACCGGAATAGTGATATCAAATGTTGCAGCAGTATCGCCAGGTACACCTAAGATAAAGCCGTTTGCGTCAACCGTATCAGGGTAATTGGTTCTGATGTAGTTACGAATCGCTGTAGCATTATTGCCGACGGCAGCAACGGCTTCAGCATAACGAGGGCCTTGTGCCGGATGCGGTAAATTAAAGGTTTGCTCTTCAACGGTAGTACGACCGATAAAGTTCTTCGCCTTCTTCTTGAAGTAACCCACGGCCATGTAACTGCCTTCGTCGTAATACCACTCTAAAGACAAGTCTAGGTTGGTTGATTCAAACGGGTCTAGATCTGGGTTACCACGTCCACCGGTACCACCGTCAATCCGCACTAAGGCATTCAGCGTTTGTCCACCTTGGATATCGGCATAGCTTGGACGAGCCAATGTTTTACTGACCGAGGTACGGAAAATTACATCTTCAACCACTTCAATGTTGAAATCGACATTGGGCAGTACGTTAGTGTAATCACCGGTTAGCTCAGTAAAGTCACTTTCACCAGTGCTGATCAAGTTGAATTCGTTATCACCTGCCCAAGCAATACCACTGTAGACCGGTACTAAGGCGTTTGATGTAACGTCGGTTTTCTCGTAACGCACACCCGCGGTTAAGCCATAAAAACGCTCACCAATTTCACCGGAGAAATTTAACTGCACATAAGCAGCTTTTTGTTCTTCCGTAGTACGGCGGTCCGTGGTCATGTTAGACGAAGCACAGAACGAGGTACCGCAATCACCCACTTGACCCAAGGCACCATATTTATCATTGGCAATTTGGCGGATGGTATTGAAGTCCCAACGGAAGAACTCTTTCAGCATATCGCTGCTGGTGCTTGCGCTGAAGTTATCGCCCAACTGATCAAGCTGGAACACTGACGGATTGATATCGCCAGCGGCACCTAAACCACCCCAGTTATCTTGTTGCACGTTAGAGAATGCTGAACGGTTTTTGGTTTCTGAACTTGTTACACCAAAGTCAATGCTGTTTAAGATGCCATCGTCAAAGGTATAGTTTCCGCGAAGTTGCAGTTGGTCAATGTCACTGCGCATTTGGCTATTACGAAATGAACTACCGGTTACTCGCATATCTTCACCGCGAATACCAGTAAAACCGGGGGGATAACCAATGGCTAAAGTAGGTAAGTCAGTGTCAAAACGTGCGGTAGTGAGAGTACGCACGAAAGTCGCCATACCAATAACGTTGTTGCTACCAAAAGGGCTGTTTGGGCTAGAATCAGCTGACGAGCTATGATAGTCCAACTCTAACTTTAAGTTGTCACTTGCTTGCCAGTTAACATTGAAACCTAAAGACTTATTCTCGTTTACGGTTGAGAACTGCCCACCACCCATGGCTAAATCGCCAGGAGCACCAAAAGCTTCAGAATAGACAATGGGTGCTGCTACTGGGCCATCGCTCCACACACCTGAAGAAGGGCCGAAGTTAAACCAGGCTGAAACGTCATTGTAACGATCGGATATTTCGTTTTTTGAATAGGTGAAATCTAAGGTTGTTCTTACAGCTTCAATCGGTTGATATTGTAAAACCAATTGGCCATTAGTACGAGTTCTTTCTACTTCATGAAAGGCAAATCCTAGGCTTTGTGGAACCGAATAGATAGAATCTGACGAGGGTAAATTTTCAATAGCATTAGGACTGGCAGGACATAAACCACCCCAGTCTGCATTGCCCATGTCACAGTCTGGGCCAGTTACAATTCCAGGGTAAGTTCGCCAGCCGCCGCTATTGGCTTGCTTGTTGCCGCTATCACGCTGCTGGTATGAGCCGCTAATGGCGACACCAAATTTGTCGTCATTAAAAGTATTGCTGTATAAGCCTGATAGCTCTGGCGTGATGCTGGCGCCTTCGTCAGTTGACTGGTCCATTACACCTTTGATACCAAAGCTGGATTTCTCGCCGGGAGCATTCAATGGTTTAGTCGTTAAAATGTTAATGGTTGAGCCCATACCACCGGTAGCGATAGTGGCACGACCCGTTTTATACACTTCAACTCCTGAAATACCCTCAGAAGCGATGTTTGCAAAATCATACGAACGAGAAGATGAGGCTGAGGTCGCTTCCAGTGACGAAGCGGGCATTTGCCGGCCATTTAACATCACTAAGTTAAAATCTGGGCCAAAACCGCGCACCGTAACGCGGCTTCCTTCACCGTTTGAACGGTCGATAGCCACACCCGTGATCCGTTGCAAGGATTCTGCAAGGTTAGTGTCTGGAAATTTACCAATATCTTCAGCAGAGATGGCATCAACCACGCCGACAGAGCTGCGTTTAACATCCATCGACTTAATTAAACTGCCACGAATGCCCGAAACTTGAATTATTTCAATATCACTGTTTTCGTCCGCAGCGGCTTCTTGCGCGAAACCAGGCGCCATCATGCCGGCGCCTGTAATCAGTGACAAACTCAACGCTATGCGCGACAGCTTGAAACGTGTTTGATTCATACCTTTCTCCCGTGTTTCCTGTATTTTTGCCATTTTATTATATGCTTCGCTTACATTTTAATGACATTTGCAGGCACAAAAATGTAAGCGCTTACACAACTTAGTTGATTAATATTTCTACGTCAAGACAGACCAGTAAAAAGATGCACAAATGTGTGGCAACAAAAGTTCACTTTTAGTGCACGGAGTACAACGGAAATAAAGGTTTCTGGCTAAAAAACTGCTGAAAAAAGGCTATAATTATCAAATGACGCTAAATTGCCTTATTTTGGTGCACTACAATTTTTAGGGTACTTAGCTACCACTGTTTTCTACGCACTTACCACTTGATGCAATCTTTACGCATAAAAACTTTCATCCTGCGAACGCACCAACAATTAACTCACTTCAACTATTAGCTGTTTTGCACAAATGGCAAAAATTCAGAACAGGCTCTTTCTAAAAAGATTTACTTTCCCTCAGTTCAAGACACTCTCTTTTCAAGAATGAAGTTCACCATCACACGCCTCGTTTGTTAACCCAGTTCAGTATGCCGCTCCACACCAACACGCTAAATTTGTCATTATTTAGGATAATTGTTAACATAAACCCTCGTTGGGGAGTAGCCTGCTTTCGAAATTTGGAAGAATTCGTATCAACATAATTGGCCACATGCCATGGTGCGAATACCTCTTGGTTGGCGAGACCATCGATATATCCATGCCCAAGGTCGGGCGTGTGGATATATCGTGGACTTGATATGCCCGACCGGAGCCAACTAAATGAACCCAATTCCGCTTATTTTACTTGCCTTTGCTATGTCCACAGATGCTTTCGCTGCTGCGATTGGTAAAGGTGCAACCCTTAAAAAACCACGATTGATAGAAGCTTTCAAAATCGGACTCATCTTTGGTTTTATCGAAGCAATCACGCCGCTTGTAGGCTGGTTAATAGGAAAGTCAGCCTCAGAATATGTAGAAGCTTGGGATCACTGGATTGCCTTTTCACTCTTGACGATTCTGGGTCTGCATATGATTTATGAAGGTACAAAGCCGGCTGGAAATGATGAAGAACAAGAAACTGGAAAGTCTTTATTTCGAATCTGCCTAACGGCATTTAGTACAAGCATTGACGCAATGGTGGTTGGTGTGAGTCTTGCGTTCATCAACGTCAACATTTGGATAGCAGCAGCTTTGATTGGGTTTGCGACGACACTGATGGTGACTATTGGCATAATGCTAGGGCGTGCAATAGGCTCGGTTATAGGGCACAGAGCTGAGATTTTTGGCGGCCTTACGCTAATTGCGGTTGGGTCATTAACATTGTACAGTCATTTGTAATTTTTTTTCGAGGCACCAACCTTTGTGGAGGCCAGCAATCTTTTATTCGGTGCGGCCCCACGTATTATTAACACAGCGCACTGGCTCGACAGTTACTGGTACCCACAACGGGCATCGAGGCATTAGCACTTAACAGCGTTTTTTTACTCGTCATATCTTTTAAACTCATACATCGATAATTACATGAATGGGATACTGACTGATAAAAGCGAGAAACAGAAACACCTCGCTGAACCATCACATATATGCGAAAGCCGGCTTTATCTCACAACCGAATATGTTTTCTAGTTTGTTTAAACTGTAAATTAAAGTTCAATAGGATTAATTTTCTCTGAATAATATTGATTGCATCATAACTGTAAGAGCTGCATACACAACATCGGAGGATGACATGGCAGACGTTCAGAAAGCCTTAGAAACACAAATCAAGAATATTGAAACGCGTACTGGGAAGACGATAGATCAGCTTAAATCGCTTGCTCAGGATTGCGGCCTCACCAAGCACAGCGAAATCGTCAATATGTTAAAAAGCGACCTTGGAGTTGGACATGGCGATGCAAACACCATTGCTCATTTAGCCAAAACATTAACTCAAACAGATAACAGCATTGTCGTCGGTCCAATTGATGCTCTTTATGTTGGCCCCAAAGCAGCTCTTCGCCAGATTCATGAATCGCTCCTTGCGCAAATGGAAAATTTTGGATCATTCGAGTCTGCTCCAAAACAAAAATACGTCAGCTACCGCAGAAAGAAGCAGTTTGCCACGATAGGCCCTGTAACCAAAACGCGAGTGGAACTTGGACTAAACATTAAAGAGCTTCCAGCTTCTCCGCGTCTCGAAAAGCTACCAGATGGGCAGATGTGCAAATTTCGCGTGAAGCTGACAGATGCAACGCAAGTTGATGCGGAGCTTATTGCATGGATAAAGATGGCTTATGACGCAGCAGGTTAGTAGCAGATCTGACAATTAACGAAGCTTTCTTAACCAATCCAGCTTCTCATAGCTTATGCCCATTACTGACCTCAGTAATGAGCATAAACTAATATTTTATTGATACCAAATTTAGAGCAATTTATTTTTTACGTACCAAATACAATTTGCCCCAACAAACAAAAAGCAAAAAAATCAAGTGCTTATTCAACTGTTACACTTTTGGCTAAATTTCTTGGCTGATCTACGTCGGTACCCTTTATGATTGCCACATAATAGCTCAGCAGCTGCAATGGCAGGGTATACACTACCGGCGCTAACCATTCATGGGTGTGAGGTACGTTAATTACGCGCATCGTGGCGTCTGACTTAAACTGCGCATCGGCATCGGCGAACACATACAAGATACCGCCACGGGCACGCACTTCTTCCACGTTCGACTTTAGCTTTTCTAACAAGTCATTGTTTGGCGCTACCACGATAATCGGCATATCGGCATCAATTAATGCCAGTGGGCCGTGCTTAAGCTCACCCGCCGCATAAGCTTCAGCATGAATGTAAGAGATTTCTTTTAGCTTTAATGCGCCTTCCATCGCAATGGGGTACTGATCACCGCGGCCTAAGAATAACGCATGGTGCTTGTCGGCAAACTCTTCAGCTAAAGCTTCAATTTGTGGCGCCAGCGCTAAGGTTTCTTCTAACTTGGCCGGTAAACTTTTCAGGGCATGAGTTAATTCACGCTGCTTTTCAAGGCTTAAGCCGTTGTATTTACCTACCGCCATGGTCAACATGGCTAAACCCACTAACTGCGTGGTAAATGCCTTAGTCGAGGCTACACCAATTTCTGCGCCAGCACGGGTCATAAAGGCTAAGTCAGATTCACGAACCAGTGATGAACCCGCCACGTTACAAATGGTTAAACTGCCTAAGTAACCGGCTTCTTTCGCTAAGCGCAGCGCGGCTAGAGTATCGGCGGTTTCACCTGATTGCGAGATACTGACCAATAAGCTGTTAGGCTGCACAAAAGATTTGCGGTAACGGAATTCTGAAGCGATTTCGACATTACAAGATACACCGCCTAATGACTCCAACCAATAACGCGCCACCATACCAGAGTGATAACTGGTGCCACAGGCAACAATTTGAATATGCTTAACCTTTTTAAATAGCTCAGCTGCGCCATTACCAAAGGTTTCGTCTAGCACGCTATCATTGCTTAAACGGCCTTCTAACGTGTTGTTGATCGCTTGTGGCTGCTCATAAGTTTCTTTGAGCATAAAGTGACGATATTGGCCTTTATCACCGGCATCGTAACTGACGTTGGATTCATGCACTTCACGCTCTACCGCGTTACCGTCTTTATCGAAAATACTGACGCTTTGTCGGGTAATTTCTGCTACATCGCCTTCTTCTAAAAACATAAAGCGACGGGTTACCGGCAATAAGGCCAGCTGATCAGAGGCAATAAAATTCTCACCGATACCTAAACCAATCACCAAGGGGCTACCTGAACGGGCCACCACTACACGGCTAGGATCGGTTTTATCTAATAACACGGTACCATAAGCGCCATGCAGTTGTTTTACCGTTGCTTGCACGGCTGCTAACAGTGAACTAGCTTGCTTTAATTCTTCTTCTACTAGGTGGGCAATTACTTCGGTATCGGTGTCTGAGGTAAACACATAACCTTTCGCTTTAAGCGCTTCGCGCAGCGGGTTATGATTTTCAATAATACCGTTGTGTACCACGATGATATTGCTAGAAATATGAGGGTGCGCATTACGTTCACTTGGCTCACCATGCGTTGCCCAGCGCGTATGCGCAATACCCGTACCGCCAAGCACCGGCGCTAATGCCACCGCATCGGCTAGCTCTTTTACTTTACCTAAACGGCGTAAACGCTGTAACTCACCTTGCTGGTTAACAACCGCCACGCCGGCCGAGTCATAACCGCGATATTCTAAACGGCGCAAACCTTCAACTAAAATATCAACCACATCACGCTGCGCAACTGCGCCAACAATACCACACATATTCTTACTCCGTTAAATTAACTAAAAGGGTTCGCAAAAATGCTATTTAATACGCTGCGCGGATCACGCTAACGCCTTGCTGTTCTATTTCCGCAGCCTGAGCAGCGGATAAACCGATGTCGGTCACCAATACTTTGATCATTGACCAGGGTAATTCTAAATTGTGTATTTTTCGCCCCAGCTTGTCTGATTCCAGCATCACGATGACTTCGCGCGAGACCTCAGCCATAACTCGGCTTAAGCTGTATAACTCATTGTAAGTAGTTGTACCGCGAGCTAAATCGATGCCATCGGCGCCAATAAACAGTTGGTCGAAGTCGTAATTACGTAACATTTGCTCGGCTAATTGCCCTTGAAACGCTTCAGACTGCGGATCCCAAGTACCGCCGGTTAAAAGTAGCGTCGGCTCGTTTTCCAACTCTCGCAAGGCATTGGCAATAGCTAATGAATTAGTCATGACCACAAGGCCACGTTTTTGCACTAGTTCTGGCAATAGCGCCGCCGTTGTGCGGCCACTGTCGATAATAATTCGGTAATGATCTTTAATCAGTGTCGCAGCCGCTTTAGCAATTGCTAACTTTCGTTCTGAAACTTTCGCTAAACTACTATCAGAAATAAAATCTTGTGGTACCGGCACAGCACCACCGTATCGACGTAATAATAAGCCGGCAGCCTCTAGGGCAGTTAAGTCTTTGCGAATGGTCACTTCGGACGTGTTAAATTGCTCCGCCAGCTGCTCAACGGTCACTTCGCCTTGTTTTTGCAATTGGGCGACAATTAAATGCCGACGCTGTTGTGTATTACGTTTATTCATTTCTTTCACTTAGTTTCGAAACGAAAGGTATTTTAGCGATTTCTGCTGCTTTTGCAAGCAATAGCAAAAAACCAAACTTATTAATGATAATTATTTGCATTTGCGTTTGGGTTGTTTTATAGTCTGCGCTATCAACGGATGGCGGTGAGCTTTTGCTCTGATAAGGATGTTCTGGTCGTTGTTAATGTTGTCCTGCATTTATGGGGAGCTTAGGCTCCCCACTTTTTTTACGACCATCTGCCACCTTGTTCTGTCTTAGCCAAGAAAAGATGGCGGTTAACGACTTTTCCCCGCCGGTAAAAAGGCAATTCTCCCTTGTTGCACGGTCATATTTATCGGTAGTGCGGTTAATAATTTTACCGTTGGATCGCTGGTATCCAATTTATAAACTGGGTTAGTCGCCAAAAATTGATTCACTATCTGTAATAACTCATTGGTAACCGGCGTAAGGTTACCGCGGTAGCCTGCAGCTTCAATCGAAGAGTCGAGTAATTTTACTGAGCGCACAAATACCGCTTTTTGTTCCGCATCATAATAAGGAGCTCCTTCAACCTGCAGTTGCATACTGGCAGGATACGTTAAACCGAACAGGCTTAAGGTTGCCGAAGCAGCCGTGTTAATTTGCACCAGATCGCTATTATCCGGGCCAATTTTAACTGCCATACTGTCGACCGCCAGCTTTAAAGGGATCCCGGCAACATTGGCTTGTCGCGTTAACTCAGGGATTTGCTGGCTAATCATCTGCTCTAATTGTGTTTCAGAAACAGAGTAAACCGGCATTTGGCCCAATTGACTGCAACCGACCAGCAAAATCGTTAAAATAAATAACCCTATTTTTCGCATTATCTTGTCCTATTTATTGAGTTAAGTTGCAGCCTTGCTAATAGGCTTTGATCTAATTAACCTTACCTTAGCTAAACTTAGTATAGGCTGAATGTGAGCAACGCTTACCTGTAAAGGCCTTTTTCTTTGCTTTAGCACGAGTAATCCACGGTAAACTCCATGATGTTTTAGTTTTTTTGCCTGTTTTCAAAAGTAGATCAAACGTATTTTGTTACCTTATGCTAGCCTTGAAGCTAAGCTATAAGAATTAGGTGGCTATGACTGCATTACTGCAAAAGGTATTTAATCGCGTTTCACATGCCAATATTTTCGCGATCCCCGCAATAATCGCGTTGATTATTTTGATTTTTTCACCCTTTGTCAGTCGGCTGATCCCTGGCATTAGCGACATAAATTACCTACCGCTGCACTCTATTTTAGAAATTATTTCGGTTAGTTTTGCCTTTATGATTTTTGCCGTCAGTGCTGAGCGTATTCTGATTAGCATGAATATCCGCACCGCCATCTTGGCTTGTGCTTTTTTGGCGGTAGTTTGTTTTGATTTATCGCATTTATTATCTTTTACTGGCATGCCTGACTATGTCACCCCTAGCGGCCCACAAAAAACCATCTATTTCTGGCTTGCTGCCCGCTTCACCGCCGCTGTAGCGTTATTCTTAGCGGTACTGCCACTGGCCAATCGGCCCATTAAACAAGCCGTCTTTGTAAGTATGCTGGTTGTAACCGTAGCGATAATTGCGCTAGTACATATGGTTATTTTTTATCACACCAACGCATTACCCACGGTCTATGTGCCACAGCAAGGCCTAACCTTAACCAAAATTGCTGCGGAATATCTGTTTATTAGTTTGAATATTTTGACCATCTTGTGGATGCGCTTTGGCTATGCTCAAAACACTCACTATTATGCGCCAGCTTTATATACGGCAATGTGGTGCTTATTGTGTAGCGGGTTTTACTTCACCTTATATCTTGATATGCACGACGCCTTTAATGCTGTTGGCCATGTTTTTAAAATTGCAGCTTATTTATTTTTGTACCGTGCGCTGCTGCATGAAGTGCTGAGTAAACCTTATTTAACGTTGATAGAACGCGAAGCGGATATCTCTGCCACTTTGGCGGCGATCCCCGATGTGTTATTTGAAGTGGATGATGAAGAGCGCTTTTGTCAGGTTAAAAATACCGATAAAGTCCCCATGTACCTGCCACCTGAGCATTTTTTAGGCAAAACTTTAGCGCAATGTATGCCGAAAGAGGCTTATATTGCGGGTCAAAAGGCTATTGCTCAAGCGCGCCAGTCAGGCCGCTCTGAGCCTTGTAGTTATCCTTTACTGATCGAAGGCAAAGTTTTCTGGTTTCAAGTGATTGCCGCACGACGCCAAGCCAAGTCAAACAAGCCTCGCTTTGTCTTAGCGGTACGGGATATCACCCAGCAAATGTTAGCGGAAGCCGAACTGAAGGTAAACGCATTGGCGTTTTATACGCGTGAAGGCATTATGATTACCGATGCCAATAATCATATTATTAAAGTCAACCCGGCTTTTTCTTTTATTACCGGCTATGAAGCCCATGAAGTCGTTGGCAAATCACCGTCGATACTAAGCTCTGGGCAACATGATGCCGCCTTTTACAAAAAAATGTGGCTAGCGCTAAGTGAAAACGGTTTATGGCAAGGTGAGATTTACAATAAACGCAAAAACGGTGAGATATTTCCTGAGCAAGTCGTTATCAATGCTTTAACCGATCAGCAAGGCACTGTTACTCATTATATCGCCAGCTTTAATGACATTAGCAAAGCAAAAGCAGACCAGCAATATATTCATCAATTGGCGTTTTATGACCCGCTGACCAAATTACCCAATCGACGTTTATTGATCGAGCGCACTGCGCAAGCACAAACGCATAGTGATCGCAGCGGGCATTACGCAGCCTTGTTTTTTATTGATCTCGACCACTTTAAACAACTGAATGATAGCCTTGGCCATTCATATGGTGATGAACTATTGCGGCAACTTAGTGAGCGTTTACAGCAGGCCATTCGGGAACAAGATACTTTAGCAAGACCAGGCGGCGATGAGTTTATTTTGTTAGCGCAATTCAACAGCAGTGAACTAACCAAAGCCACGGAGGATGCCCATCAGTTGGGCCATAAGTTATTAGAGATTATCAACAACCCTTTTGAATTGAAACAACATCACTATCAAATTTCAGCCAGTATTGGGATAGCGTTGTTTAATGATAATAAGAAAAATATTGATGATTTAATGTCTTCAGCTGATCTTGCGATGTATCACTCGAAAGAAATGGGGCGTAATCAACTGTACTTTTTCGAACCGGGAATGCACAAAACGCTACGAAAAAAACAACGGTTAGAACAATCATTAAAACAAGCGATCAGCAAACAACAACTAAAATTGTTTTATCAACCCAAGGTTAATAGCCAAGGTCAGATCGTCAGCTATGAAGCACTGATCCGCTGGTTTCATCCAGAATTTGGTTTGATTACACCTAACGACTTTATCCCCTTAGCGGAAAACTCATATCTTATTAATGAAATAGGCGAATGGGTGTTAACAACGGCTTGTCAGCAAATACGCGTATTCCAACAACAAGGTACTCCTTTGCCCATTGCCGTTAATGTCAGCGAGCGACAATTAGTGCAGAAAAACTTTGTTGAAATTGTCAGCAGTATTGTGCAAAACAGTGGTATTGATCCCCACCTTTTAGAGCTTGAAATAACCGAAAGCATGCTTAATGAAGATTTGGAAAACACACGAATAAAACTATTGGCGTTAAGCAAGCTGGGCATCACATTTTCACTTGATGATTTTGGTACGGGTTATTCCTCGCTAATTTATTTAAAAAACCTACCGATCACCGTTCTCAAAATTGACCGATCTTTTGTGCATGAGTTTTTAACGCAAGAAACCGATTTGGCCATTGTAAAAACCATTATCGCCATGGCAAAGTCGTTATCATTGCATGTGGTTGCAGAAGGTGTTGAGCAACAAGAGCAATTTGAAATGTTAATGAGTTTAGGTTGCGATTTGTTTCAAGGCTACTTATTTGGTAAACCCGAGCCACTTACACCGCCAGAGCCGACAGAATAAGTCTGGTCGGCTCGCGAGCACATATTAAGTTATGTTATGCTCAGATCGCTACCCCAAGGGATACCTCATAACTAGAACGAGAACACTATGGCACTGATACTAAAACTGATTGCCGGCATTGTGCTGGGTATGTTGTGCGGTCTGTTTGCACCGCACTGGCTAACGCAACTACTGCTGACCTTTAAAGGCCTTTTTGGCCAACTGTTATTTTTCACCATCCCATTATTAATCTTATTTTTTATTACTAGTGGTATTGCGGCCTTGCCTCGCAATTCAGGTAAATTACTGGGCCGCACGCTGGGTATTGCCTATTTGTCGACGATTTGCGCAGGTACCTTAGCCTTTATCGTTGCGGCGTTAGTTGTGCCGATGCTGGCGCCTGCAACTGCCGATTTAGCCAGTATTGATGGCGTAAATTTAACACCTTATATCGAGATGAATATTCCACCGGTGTTTAATGTAATGACCGCTCTTGCACTCGCCTTTGTATTCGGTTTAGGTATTGCTAGTACGCAAGCCACTTCGCTAAAGCAATTATCTGATCAAGGCCGCGATATTATTCAGCTGTTATTGAGCAAAATTATCATTCCCTTTTTACCGCTTTATATTGCAGGCGTTTTCGCGCAAATGGCGGCGGCAGGTACGGTGTTTGTTACCTTAAAAACCTTTGGCATTGTGTTAGTTTTAGCCTTGGTTCTCCATTGGTTATGGATCGTACTGCTATTTACTGTTGCAGGTTTAAAAGCGGGTAAATCACCACTGAGCTTAATCAAAACCATGTTGCCCGCCTACTTTACTGCGCTGGGTACCATGTCGAGTGCAGCCACGATCCCGGTATCACTGCAGGCCACCAAAAATAATGGCGTGAAAGAAGACGTTGCTAATTTTGCAGTACCCTTATGTGCCACGGTGCATTTATCAGGCTCGACCATTACTATCGTCAGTTGCGCTGTGGCAGTGATCATGATGAAGAGCAATCTGGAGATCCCATCTTTATTTACCATGTTGCCGTTTATCCTTACCTTAGGTGTGGTGATGTTGGCGGCGCCAGGTGTTCCTGGTGGCGCAGTGATGTCGGCCGTGGGCTTACTTGGTTCAATGCTCGGTTTTGGCGAAGGCGCTATTGCCCTGATGATTGCCCTCTATATGGCGCAAGATAGCTTTGGTACCGCCTGTAATGTCACCGGCGACGGTGCCATTGCCGTGTTAGTAGATCAAGCCGACTAACCGTAAACCGGCATATCGCCAAGCGATGTGCCGGTATCAAACACACCCTAATATTTTTCAGTAAAAGAGCTGTTCATGACCATTTCTTCGCCCTGTGTGGCATGCTGCAAATTAGATGAGCACAAAGTATGTGTTGGTTGTTACCGACATATCAATGAAATTGTCGACTGGAATCGGCAAAGTGAAGCCGACCTAGTATTAATTATGCAAAAAGTCGCCTTACGCCGCGAACACTACCAGCAACAAGATGCCAATAGCATCGCCACCTCACCGATCACCCAAGCTGAATGGCAAGCGGCAAAAGCGCAGCGTAAATAAGCGTAAAACACCGTGTTGTGTTGCCATCCGTGCAACAACAAAAAAAACCATCACAGATATACTGCAACTGACCGCAAGCATCACAACCAAGTATTCAGCTAATCTGTATAGTAAACCTGAGTTGACTCAAACTAGGATCGATTATGTTTACTGCCCGTACTTATCTGGCTGCCTTGTTACTCGCAGCCTTACCCGCACAAGCTCAACAAAATGATAATAAACAACAAATGTTGCATGCGATTGCCGAAGCCCCTTCTGCTGACAATATTAAACGCGATATTGAGAAGCTAGTGAGTTTTGGTACTCGCCATACTTTGTCTGAAACCGAATCGGATACGCGTGGGATTGGCGCAGCACGACGCTGGATCAAAGCTGAATTTGAAAAAATCTCCGCTGAATGTGGAGGCTGTTTAGAAGTATCTTATTCTACAGGGGTGATCAGCGGTGAAGCACGCATCCCCAATGCCACGGAAGTAGTCAGTGTTATTGCCATCCAACGCGGTAAAACCGACCCTAATCGTTTCGTCATTATGTCAGGTGATATTGATTCTCGGGTATCCGATGTGATGGATTTTACCAGTGATGCGCCAGGTGCGAACGATAACGCTTCGGGTGTAGCCGGCACGTTAGAAGCCGCCCGCGTATTAAGCAAATATCAATTTAACGGTAGCATTGTTTATGCGGCTTTAGCTGGTGAAGAACAAGGCTTATTTGGCGGCAAAATATTAGCACAACAAGCCAAAGACGCAGGCTGGCGCATTAAAGCGGTATTAAACAACGATATGATTGGCAATACCGCCGGAATTAACGGTGTGGTCGACAACACCACGGCGCGCGTGTTTGCTGAAGGCACTCGGGCCAACGAAACCGAAGCCGAAGCGCGCAGTCGCCGCTTTACTGGCGGTGAAAACGACTCACCGACGCGTAACCTTGCCCGTTATATTGATTTGATCGCAGATAACTACATGACAAACTTAGATGTGATGCCAGTCTATCGGTTAGATCGTTTTGCCCGTGGTGGTCATCATCGGCCTTTTAACGATTTAGGCTACCCAGCCGTACGTATTATGGAAACCAATGAGCACTATGATCGCCAGCATCAAGATTTACGCACCGAAAATGGCATCGTTTATGGCGACACCATTGATGGCGTTGATTTTGCGTATGCCGCAAAACTAACGGCACTGAATGCCGTTAGCTTAGCCAGTTTATCTTGGGCACCTAATCCACCTGCCGACGTAACGATTAAAGGCGCAGTAAGTGCCAATACCACTTTGTCATGGGCCGCTCCCTTGCCGCAAGAAGACAAACTGGTAAAAGGTTATAAGATTTACTGGCGTTATACCGACGCTTCAGCTTGGCAATTTAGCCGTGAAGTGGGCAAGGTAACCGAATTTACCTTGGAAAACGTAGTCATTGATAACTACTTTTTTGGTGTAGCCAGTGTTAGCCAAGATGGCATTGAAAGCCCTGTGGTCTTTCCAGGCGCAGCGGGTTCCTTTGGTAATTAAACATCAATGAGCCTAAGCATTTACGGTAAGCTTTTACAGTATGTACCCCAGGCTAAACTAAAACAAAAAAGCCGGTCTTTTCATGACCGGCTTTTTATTAGCGCTTAAGACGCGCGTTTATTTTTTAATTTTAACTGGGCGCTGCCAGTCAGTAATATGCCGCTGTTTAGCACGAGCGACGACTAACTCACCCGCTTCGGCATCACGGGTTAATACGGTTCCGGCACCCACAGTCGCATTTTTACCTACGGTTACCGGTGCAACCAGCGCACTATTTGAACCAATAAAGGCCCCATCTTCGATAGTTGTGACAAACTTATTGGCACCATCGTAGTTACAGGTAATGGTTCCGGCGCCAACATTCACTTTGTCACCAATGACCGCATCACCTAAATATGTTAAGTGATTCGCCTTAGAGCCTTGGCCTAAGGTGGTTTTTTTCATTTCAACAAAGTTACCAACATGGCTGTCATCTAGCATAACCGTGTCTGGTCGTAAACGAGCGAAAGGGCCAACCGAGCAATCACTGCCTACGCGAGCTTTTTCAATCATCGAATTAGCTTTTATCTCGGTGTTATCGCCGATAACACAGTCTTTTAAAATACAGTTAGCGCCAATAGTTACACCTTTACCCAGCACAACTTTGCCTTCGAAAATAACGTTGATATCAATCATTACGTCATTGCCTACTTCAACACTGCCGCGCACATCAATTCGCGCCGGATCACGTAAGTTAGCGCCAGCTAACATCAGCTCTTCTGCTTTACGCTGTTGATAGGCCCGCTCTAATGCCGCTAGTTGCACACGGTTATTAGCCCCTTCAACTTCCATCGGATTTTGCGGTTGTGCAGTGGTAATGGCGACACCTTCGCTGTGCGCCATGGCAATAATGTCGGTGAGGTAATATTCGCCTTGCGCATTGCTGTTCGATAAGCGGCCTAACCAGCCTTTAAGCTGTTTGCCTGGCAGCGCCATAATGCCGCTGTTGACTTCAGTGATCTTAAGCTGCTCGGCTGTGGCATCTTTTTGTTCAACAATGCCTGTTACTTTGCCGTTTTCCCGCACGATACGACCATAACCGGTTGGGTTAACTAAGTTCACCGTTAAGATAGCCAAACCGTCAGCGGGTTTAACGGCTAACAATTGCTGCAAGGTTTCAATACGAGTTAACGGCACATCGCCGTATAACACCAGTACCGTATCGTCATCGGCGATATTGGGGATGGCTTGCGCCACCGCATGGCCAGTACCCAACTGTTCGGCTTGCAACACCCAATGCAGTGGCTGTTCACCCATTGCCGCTTTTAATTCGTCAGCACCATAGCCATAAACCAGTTGCGGTTTAGCTGCACCGAGCGCACGCGCAGTATCAATAACGTGTTGTACCATTGGCCGCTCAGCCACCTTGTGCAATACCTTAGGTAAGTCTGATTTCATACGGGTGCCTTTACCGGCAGCCAAGATCACTACATTTAATGCCATAACCAATTATCCTTAACGTTTTAATGCGGCTATTCTACCTGAAAACACCATGGCTTGTGGACGTTTGCGGTTTAGATTTTGTTCATCTGGCGCTGCTTAATAAGCAGACACAGTTAAGTACGCCTTTTGCGATGGGTAAATCGTAATAAATAGCCATGGCCGCAGTTGTGGCCTGTGCTCAGTGCTCAGTGCTCAGTGCTCAGTGCTCAGTGCTCAGTGCTCAGTGCTAAGCTATAGCGATCTCGACTAACAAGTCTACAGACTAGTAACCGGGTTATTAACAAATAAAAAGGGCTAACACCAACGGTGCTAACCCTTTTAGTTGCTCATTAAAAAGCGATTTAATTCGCAGCTTGTTTATCGCCAATATATTTATCAAAGAAAGCTAACATTTTTTGCCAGCGCTCAACGTTATTCTCGGGTTTATAAAAGCCATGACCTTCTTTTTCTTTCACTAACCACTCATAAGGATGGTTACGTTTATCCAGTTCTTCTCGTAAGCGGTATGCGTGAATAATTGGCACGCGCCTATCCTCTTCACCATGGATAATAAAAACTGGCGCTTTTAATTTATCCAAATGTTTAATCGGTGATTGCGCATCCAGTTGCTCTTGGTTACGACCAATTGCCATTTCTAAATAATTAATGCCGCTTTTACGTTCTTGAATATCACCATCGGTATACATTAAGTTTAAGTCAAAAACGCCAACAAAACCGACAGTACATTTATACAAATCCGGTTCGCGCACTGCACTCATCAAGGCGGCATAGCCACCATATGAACCACCGTAAGCGCACACCCGATCTTGATTAACAATACCCTGCTCAACCAAATGCATGACACCATCTGTCATGTCATTAATCATTGTTGTGCCCCAATTCTGGTAACCCGCTTGTAAAAAGCTCCGTCCAAAACCGCCTGAGCCGCGAAAGTTTGGCTGTAACACCGCATAACCGTGTTGCGCTAACACTTTGGCATCTGGATTAATTTCTAAAAAATCTCTTGGACCATGCGGGCCACCATGCGGATTCATAATTAAGGGTAAGTTTTTCGCTTCAACGCCACGAGGTAAGGTTAGGATGGCATGAATGTCTAAACCGTCTCGACTTTTATAAATAATTGCCTTCGTTTCAGCCAATAATTCTGACTTCATCCAAGGACGACCATTTAACAAAAAGCTTAACTGATTATTTTTGGTGTCAAACAGATAAAATTCTGGCGGATGGTTAGCCGAACGCGTGGTAAGAACCAAAATACTGTTGTCTCGAGTTGCTGAGTTAATAGCAATTTTCTTTCCTGGAAAGGCTGCTTTTAAGCTTTGTAAGTAACCACTGAAGGTTTTATCTTTAACGTCAGCAAAAAACACATCCTCATGCGTCTCATATTCATAAGAAGCGCCTATCACTTCTTTTAAAAACCCGTCTTCGATACTGAAACTCGGTGTAACATCTACTTTCGGGTGATGAGCTAGTATTTCTTCTTTACCCGTTTCTGGATCCATAACACTTAACGCTTTGGTATCCGTTTGAATATCACTTATCCCCACTACTCTTTTATTATCCGCTAAAAACGCGATGGGTAAAAAACTACCATCACGCTGGCCATAACGGCGTAAAGTAACCCAATCTGATTTTTCATCCTTGCGGTACATCATGACCATTTCGTTGTCATTATCTTGGTCTTCACCCACCGCCATCCGTGCTACACCGTTATTGTCAGTAATCATGCCTGAAGAGCGCATTGGTGCTCTGGCCACCTGCCTAGTACGACCATTTTCAATATTTAACCGCTTAACTAAACTAAATGACCCTTTACGGTTTGGTGTGCTGGTTGTAATAAGCACATACTTGTCATCATCTGGTAAATAGTTAATCACTTGTGCGGGATCTTTTTCTGTTTCAGAACGATAACCCGTTAGCATTCGGGCATTAGAGCCATCCGCATTTACCGCAAAGATTTCACCGGTGCCAACCGGTTGCTCTAAAGCACCGATATCACGCACTAAGGTGATCAATAAACGCTCATTATTAGCCCAGTCGATAGAGCCGATAGAATCTCGGCCAGTAAAGTGACGAACGCTGATAATTTTGTTTGATTTAATATCAATAACGTTGAGGTAAACGTTGCCTTCTTCACTGCGGCTAGTCGCCGCTAAGTATTTACCCGATGGCGATATTTCAATTTCAAGAAACTGGGAAGGGCGTGCAAAATCTTCCAAGGTTAACTCTGCTGCCTGCACAGAAAAGACCGCAAAAAATAGGCAACTTATTAGTAGTGCTCTCATTTTATTTACCTCAATTTTTATCAAAGCGTAAGGCTAAATCGCTTTATTATTATTTAAATTCGCAACAACGCGTAAAATATCAAAATAAAAAAGGGCTGTTATATAAGGTATCAGCCCATGTTTAAGATAATAATTTATCTGTTAATTGGCCGCTTGCTTATCACCGATATATTGATCAAAAAAGGCTAACATCTTTTGCCAGCGCTCAACGTTATTCTCGGGTTTATAAAAGCCATGGCCTTCTTTTTCTTTCACTAACCACTCATAAGGGTGGTTACGTTTTTTCAATTCATCACGCAGTACTTCGGCTTGGATCAGCGGCACGCGTTGATCTTCAGTGCCATGAATAATAAAGATAGGAGCTTTTAGCTTATCAAGATTTTTGATGGCCGATTGTGCATCTAAGCGCGCTTTATCACGGCCGATATACATTTCTAACGTATTTAAGCCGCCTTTTGATTCTGTGGTATCACCATGTTCATACATTAAATTCAAATCTGACATACCGACAAAGCTCACCGCACACTTATATAAATCAGGTTCACGCACCACGCTCATTAATGAAGCATAACCACCGTAAGACGCACCGTAAACACAAACGCGATTAGCATCAACCATGCCTTTATCGATCAGATGTTTCACGCCATCGGTCATATCATCGATCATAGTGGTGCCCCAGTTTAAATAGCCCTGCTGCAAGAAGGAACGGCCAAAACCACCTGATCCGCGAAAGTTTGGCTGTAACACCGCATAACCATGTTGAGCTAACACTTTGGCATCAGTATCAATTTCTAAATAATCCCGAATACCATGCGGGCCACCATGCGGTAATAAGATTAATGGTAAATTTTTAGCGGCTTTGTCTTTAGGTAAGGTCAGTACAGCATGAATATCTAAGCCATCACGCGAGGTGTAAAATATCGACGATGTTTGTGCCAACTGTTCAGCTTTCATCCAAGGCTGACCGTTCAAAAGATAACTTAATTGCATATTGCGCGTGTCAAACAGATAAAACTCGCGCGGGTGATTGGCCGAATGAACAGTTAACACAGCCAAGCTGTTATCTTTAGTAATCGAGGTAAAATTAACTTTTTTGTCTGCAAAAGCGGCACGTAAACCTTGTAAATAACCACTAAACGTTTTGTCTTGAATATCTTCAAAGTAAACTTCTTCGTAGATATCATGTTCATACGAAGCACCGATGACTTCATTTATAAAGCCGTTTTTAATACTGTAGATTGCCGAAACATCCACTTTAGGATGATGGGCAATGATTTCCTCTTTACCGGTTTCAGGATTAAGAATACTAATGGCTTGCGTATCGGTTTGCGTATCGCTAACGCCAAGCACATGTAAATTATCAGGCATAAATGACAATGGCGTGAAAGAGCCATCACGTTGACCATAACGACGCAAAGTCTCCCAATCCGCTTTTTCATTTTTGCGGTACATCATGATCATTTCATTATCGTTTTCTTGATCGATACCAATAGCGATCCGTGCAACACCTGTGCGATCGGTCATCATGCCGGAAGAGCGCATCGGCGCGCGCGCCACTTGCCGAGCACGGCCATTTTCGATGTTCAGACGTTTAATTAAACTAAAAGACCCTTTGCGGTTGGGTGTTGATGTGACGATTAACACGTAATTTTCATCTTCGGGTAAATAGTTAATGACGGAAGCGGGCGTTTTTTCATTATCCGCACGGTAGCCCGTTAACATACGCGCATTAGAGCCATCGGCATTTACGGCAAAAATTTCACCCGTGCCCACCGGAGACTCTAAAGCACCAATATCACGCACTAAGGTAATTAAGATCCGCTCAGCATTAGCCCAATTAATTGAACCAATCGAATCTCGCCCCGTAAAATGGCGAACACTAATAATTTGATTGGTTTTTATATCAATAATTTGCAAATAAATATTACCCTCGTCACTGCGTGAAGTTGCAGCGAGGTATTTTCCGGTAGGAGATATTTTAATATCCAAAAACTGTGCAGGGCGTGCATAGTCTTCTAAAGTAAGATTTTGTGCCTGCACAACGATAAGGCATGATGCTATCAATAGTAGAAAACTATACAACGAGCGCATAAAACGATGTCCTGTTATTTTTTATTTTTGCCAACAATTTAATATAAATACCTTTCAGAATTGAAACAAGTTTTAAACGAATTTATCTGAGCTGTTAGTCTGCCAATTTTGGTTTATCACGCTATTTTTAGTCTTTGCACAAATTGTAGGCAAAAAAAAACCACCCTTAGGTGGTTTTTTTATCATTTATCAATGGAAACTTATTTCTTACGCAGTTTTTGTATCACGCGCAGCTGAGCAATGGCTTCGGCCAATTGCGCGGCTGCTTCGGCGTAATTAAAGTCAGCGCTGGCATGCTGCATTGCTTCTTCTGCACGTTTCTGTGCGTCTAAAGCCGCTTGCTCATCTAAGTCTTCACCGCGTACCGCTATGTCTGCGAGCACCGTGATCATATCGGGTTGTACTTCAAGTACGCCACCGGCAACATAAATCAGGTGTTCTTCGCCAAACTGCTTTACGATACGGACCATGCCAGGTTTCAGGGTGGTCAGTAACGGGGCGTGGAAAGGTAACACACCTAACTCGCCCTCACTGCCTGTGACCTGCACGGATTCGACAAGGCCTGAGAAAATCTTTTCTTCGGCACTTACTACATCCAGTTGCACTGTCATCGCCATCTCGCTCTCCTAAAGCCTGAACTTAAAGTTTCTTCGCTTTTTCGATCGCTTCGTCGATTGAACCAACCATGTAAAACGCCTGTTCTGGCATATGGTCGTATTCACCGGCCAGGATACCTTTAAAGCCACGGATAGTTTCTTTCAGCGGAACGTATTTACCTGGCGAACCAGTGAATACTTCAGCAACGAAGAATGGCTGAGACAAGAAGCGTTGGATTTTACGCGCACGGTATACAGTTGTACGGTCTTCATCAGACAGTTCGTCCATACCTAAGATGGCAATAATATCTTTTAGCTCTTTGTAACGTTGCAATACCGTTTGTACGCCACGTGCCACTTCATAGTGCTCTTTACCGATAACCAATGGATCTAACTGACGAGAAGTTGAATCCAATGGGTCGATGGCTGGGTAAATACCCAGTGAAGCGATGTTACGGCTTAATACTACCGTCGCATCTAAGTGCGAGAACGTTGTTGCTGGTGATGGGTCAGTTAAGTCATCCGCAGGTACGTAAACGGCTTGAATAGACGTGATAGAACCGGTCTTAGTCGACGTGATACGCTCTTGTAGTACACCCATCTCTTCCGCTAGCGTTGGCTGGTAACCTACTGCTGAAGGCATACGACCTAACAACGCAGATACTTCAGTACCCGCTAGGGTATAACGATAGATGTTATCGACGAAAAACAGTACGTCACGGCCTTCATCACGGAATTTCTCAGCCATGGTTAAGCCGGTTAACGCAACGCGTAAACGGTTACCTGGTGGCTCGTTCATCTGACCGTATACCAACGATACTTTATCGAGTACGTTAGAGTCTTTCATTTCGTGATAGAAGTCGTTACCTTCCCGTGTACGCTCACCTACACCGGCGAATACTGAATAACCGCTGTGCTCGATGGCGATGTTACGGATCAGTTCCATCATGTTTACGGTTTTACCTACACCGGCACCACCGAACAGACCTACTTTACCACCTTTTGCGAACGGACAAACCAAGTCGATAACCTTGATACCGGTTTCCAACAAGGCATTTGACGCCGCTTGATCTTCATATGAAGGCGCAGCGCGGTGAATTGACCAACGCTCTTCTTCACCGATTGGGCCCGCTTCATCGATCGGCTCACCCAATACGTTCATAATACGGCCCAGAGTCGCTGTGCCGACTGGAACCTGAATTGCTTTACCGGTATTACTTACCGCTGAACCGCGACGTAAACCGTCTGTAGTACCCAGCGCGATAGTCCGTACCGTACCGCCACCCAGCTGCTGCTGAACTTCCAGCACTAAACCAGCTAGATCACCGTCGGTCACGTTTAACGCGTCATAGATACCAGGTACCGCATCTTGTGGAAAGTCGATATCCACAACGGCGCCAATGATTTGGACGACCTTACCTTGACTCATGATGTTTCCTCAAATTTGCAAAACTCTTAACCTTAGCCTACAGCTGCCGCACCTGCGACGATCTCGCTGAGCTCTTGGGTAATCGCGGCCTGACGTGCTTTGTTGTACACGAGTTTCAGGTCGTCCATCAGGTTACCGGCGTTGTCGGTTGCGGCTTTCATTGCCACCATCCGCGCTGCATGTTCACTGGCAGCGTTTTCAACAACACCTTGATAAACCTGAGATTCAATATAACGAGACAACAACATATCCAAAATAGGTTTCGGATCTGGCTCGTATAGATAGTCCCAATTATGCTCTTTTTGTGCGATGTCTGCTTTTGGCAGAGGTAACAGTTGATCGATCACTGGCTCTTGCTTCATGGTATTAACAAACTTGTTGTATACCAGGAATAAGCGGTCGATCCGGCCTTCGTTAAATGCTTGCAGCATTACTTGCACCGAACCAATCACATCAGCCAAACGTGGTACGTCACCTGAACCCGATTGTGCAGCGACCACTTTACCACCGAAGCGCTTGAAGAAGGCGGCGGCTTTATTACCGATTACGGCAAATTGAGCATCAACACCTTGCTGTTTCCAGTTCTTCAGTTCGATAGCGACTCGTTTAAACTCGTTGGTATTCAGGCCACCGCAAAGACCACGGTCAGTAGCAATGACGATGTAACCCACTCGTTTCACGTCACGATCCGCTAAATACGGATGACGATATTCGAGCGAACCATTCGCCACATTACCAATCACTTTGCGCATACCTTCAGCGTATGGGCGAGTTGCAGCAACGCGGTCTTGCGCTTTGCGCATTTTGCTGACCGCAACTTTTTCCATAGCACTGGTGATCTTGCGAGTATTATTAATACTCCCAATCTTACTTTTTATCTCTTTACCACCGGCCATGACTGTATCTCCGTTTTTTCAACGAATGGGGTGGCTAAGCCACCCACATTGCTTACCAGGTCTGCGTCGCTTTGAATTTATCAATAGCGGCTTTGAACGTAGACTCGATTTGGTCGTTGTAGTTACCGGTTTTATCGATTTCAGCCATCAGCTCAGCGTGTTCAGCTTTCATAAAGGCGATTAATCCTGCTTCAAAATCAAGGATTTTGGCAACATCAACATCTTTCATAAAGCCTTTTTCGATAGCGAAAATAGACACACCCATCTCAGCAACTGACATCGGGCTGTACTGTAACTGTTTCATCAGCTCAGTCACCTTTTGACCATGCTCTAACTGAGCACGGGTTGCATCATCTAGGTCAGAAGCAAACTGCGCGAACGCGGCTAATTCTGAATACTGAGCTAAGGCTAAACGGATACCGCCACCCAGCTTTTTGATGATTTTAGTTTGCGCTGCACCACCTACCCGCGATACTGAAATACCGGCGTTAACGGCAGGGCGAATACCTGCGTTAAATAAGTCAGTTTCTAAGAAGATCTGACCATCGGTAATTGAGATCACGTTAGTGGGTACGAAAGCAGAAACGTCACCCGCTTGTGTTTCAATGATAGGTAAGGCGGTTAATGAACCGGTTTTACCTTTCACTGCGCCTTTAGTGTATTTTTCAACATAATCGGCATTAACACGCGATGCACGCTCAAGTAGACGAGAGTGTAAATAGAATACGTCACCTGGGTAAGCTTCACGACCTGGTGGACGACGTAACAGTAATGAGATTTGACGGTAAGCAACTGCTTGCTTAGATAAATCATCATATACGATTAGCGCATCTTCACCATTGTCACGGAAGTATTCGCCCATAGTACAGCCAGAGTATGGCGCTAAGTATTGTAACGCAGCGGCTTCAGAAGCAGAGGCCACAACCACGATAGTGTGAGCTAAAGCACCGTGCTCTTCTAATTTACGTACTACGTTAGCGATCGTAGAGGCTTTTTGACCAATTGCCACATAAACGCATTTAACGCCAGTGGCTTTTTGGTTGATGATAGCATCGATTGCCAGGGCCGTTTTACCGGTCTGACGGTCACCGATCAGCAATTCACGCTGACCACGACCGATCGGGATCATCGCATCAACCGATTTGTAACCGGTTTGCATTGGCTGATCAACTGATTGACGTTCGATTACGCCAGGTGCAATTTTTTCTACTGGCTCAAAACCTGCAGCTTCAATTGGACCTTTACCATCAATTGGCGCACCGAGTGTGTTAACTACACGACCTAATAAGCCTGGGCCTACAGGTACTTCTAAGATACGACCAGTACTTTTAACTTTTGTGCCTTCCGTTAAGTCCGCATACGGACCCATAACTACCGCACCTACTGAATTACGTTCTAAGTTCAGTGCGATTGCATAACGGCTGCCAGGAAGCTCTATCATCTCACCTTGCATACAGTCTGCAAGGCCATTGATACGGATAATACCGTCAGTTACCTGAACGATAGTACCTTCGTTACGAGCTTCACTGACCACGTCGAACTGAGCAATACGACTCTTGATCAGTTCAGATATTTCTGTGGAATTCAGTTGCATTCTCTGTTCCCCATTAAGACTGCAGCGCAGTTGCTAAACGATCCAGCTTACCGCGGACCGAGCCATCAATTACCATGTCACCTGCTTTAATCAGCATTCCGCCGACTACGTCAGGATTGACGCTACAGTGCAATTTAACCTTGCGTGCCAAACGTTGCGATAATGCAGCTATTAGCTTGTCTTGTTGTGCAGTATTCAGCGTGGTGGCAGAAGTTACTTCAACAGTAATTTCTTTTTCATACGCTGCTTTATGCTCAATAAAAGTTGCTAATACTTCAGGCAACGCCAACAAGCGGTGATTTTCAGCCATAACTTTAATAAAGTTGCGACCTTGCTCATTGAGTTGCTCACCACATACCTGGATAAACAGGTCGGCCTGCGTTTCGGCAGTGCCGTTAGTACGCAATATGGCAGCAACCTGTTCGTGTTTTGCTACTTCCGCAGCGAACACCAGCATTTCTAACCATGCGTCCAATGCTTTTTGCTCAACAGCAAAGTCAAAGGCCGCTTTTGCGTAAGGACGAGCAATATTCGTCAAATCAGACATAGCTCACCCTCTTACAGTTCTTGTACCAGTTTTTCCAGGATGTCAGCGTGAGCCGCTTCGTCAATAGAGCGTTGCAGAATTTTCTCTGCGCCGGCTACCGCTAAGGCTGCTACCTGCTTGCGTAAATCTTCACGTAAACGATTGCGTTCAGCTTCAATTTCAGTCTTGGCTTGTGCCAGGATATTGTCGCGCTCAGCAGAAGCTTTCGCTACCGCTTCGTCCAGCATTTTCGCTTCACGCTTTTTCGCTTGCTCGATGATTTCAGCCGCTTGTGCTTTGGCATCTTTTAACTGATCTTTTGCTTTGTCCTGGGCTAAAGCCAAGTCTTTTTCAGCACGATCAGAAGCCGTCAGTCCGTCTGCGATTTTCTTCTGGCGCGCTTCAATTGCATTACTCAGCGGTGGCCAGACGAACTTCATACAAAACAGTACAAAGACGACAAAAGCGATTAATTCTCCGATAAGAGTGGCGTTTAAATTCACGTCCGCTCCTCCTTATTTAGTTGTTCGAGTTTAAAAACCTTAAATTACATTGCGAACAACATGTACATGGCGATACCTACACCGATCATAGCTACGGCGTCGATAAGACCAGCAAGGATGAACATTTTAACCTGTAGTGAAGGGGCTAGTTCTGGTTGACGAGCACAAGCTTCTAAGAACTTACCACCCATGTTACCGAAACCTAGCGCAGTGCCGATAGCACCGAAACCGATTAACAGCGCAACTGCGATTAATTTGATAGCTACTGCAATTTCCATTTTTATCTCCGATATTTCAAGTTTAAGTTAAAGTTTAAAAAAATTAATGATTGTCCGAACTGGCCATGCTCAGGTAAACAATGGTCAGCATCATAAACACGAACGCCTGCAATACAATTACCAGGATGTGGAATACCGCCCAAACAAAGTGCAGTGGTAACTGCAACAAGCCAATGGCACCAATCAGGATAAAGATCATTTCGCCCGCATACAGGTTACCGAATAAACGTAGTGCCAGCGAGAATGGCTTGGCTACTAAGGCAATCAGTTCAAGTAATAGGTTAAATGGGATCAGTACAATTTGCAGCGGTACGTTTTTGGTGCTGAAAGGATGCAGCGTTAACTCTTTAATAAAGCCAACAACACCTTTAATACGGATTGAATAACCGATCATCAATATGAATACGCCCAATGCTAAAGCGGCGGTCATGTTGATATCAGTTGTGGGTACGATCTTCATGTAAACATCATGCGAGTCCATACCAAAGAAGGTGGCTCCGACCCAACCAGCAAAGGCTGGCAAGAAGTCAACAGGTACTAAGTCCATCAAGTTCATTAGGAAAATCCAAACGAAGATGGTCAGTGCCAGCGGGGCAATAAGTTTACTTTTACCGTGGTAGGTATCTTTAACGTTGGCAGCAACGAATTCGATAACCATTTCCACAAAGCATTGAAATTTACCCGGTACGCCGGTTGTCGCTTTTTTAGCGGCGCTACGGAACAATAATATAAATAAGAGGCCTAAGCCAATAGACCAAGCGAGCGTATCAATGTGCCATGTCCAGAACCCGGCCTCGCTACACGCTTTGTTAAATGCGACACTACCGTCAACGGTACACATTTTGGCGTTAGTAAGGTGGTGCTGAATATGACTGGATAGCGTTAACTCTTCACCTGCAGCCATGTTTCATCCCAATGTTAATGTTTAAAGAAAAAAGGTGCTGTCCATTGTGTGAGCAGGGTAAGCAAAAATCCGGTAAGAAAAGGTCCCGCTACCGTTTGCTCTTGTTGAAAAACCACTGCACACAACACTACTGTTAACAATACTTTCATTGATTGGCCGCGCATCATTGAAGCCGCCACCAATTCTGCTTTATCTGCGCCGCTGTGACGAAACGCAAAAAAAGCGAATGCAAAATTCGCTATTACTGCCACTAAACCGCCTTTAAAAGCCGATTTAGCCGCTGCGGCATCTGCCGCAATCAGAAAGAATAACACCACCAAGGTTGCAAACACTGCTTGAAACAAAACTAACAAATATGCAGCTTTACGACTTTGCTGGCTATTTGGCTCAGCCACTGTAATTGCCTCTGAAAACGCCCGAGAAGGGGTTACAAAAAACATGCGAAAGTATACTTATTTGCCCCTGATTTGCAACTAAAAGCGGCTTAGACGTTAGTCATGTAGCGATCTTGGAGAAAATTTTAGCTATTCTGATTGTTCGTGGCCTAACTTACCTAAAATGCCATCTAATTCATCTAAACTATTATAGGCAATCATTAAACTGCCTTTGCCTTTTTTGTTGTACTGAATTTGCACAGGCGCAGCAAAGCGATCACTTAAGCGTTGTTCAAGTGCAATCACATCGGGATCCTTTACTTTTGGCTCGGGTACAGGTGCTGGTTCAAGTATTTTCCGCACCAAATTTTCAGTATCACGTACCGTCATTTGTTTAGCCGCCACTAAACGGGCAGCATCAGACTGGTCCGCATCTGATAAAGCTAATAAAGCCCGTGCATGCCCCATTTCAATATCGCCATGCTCTAACAACAATTTCACATCATCGTTTAATTGGTTTAAGCGTAAAAGATTGGTGACAGTGGTGCGTGATTTACCGACCGCATCAGCCACTTGTTGATGGGTTAATTCAAATTCAGATAACAAGCGTTGCAGTGCTATGGCTTCTTCCATAGCATTAAGATCTTCGCGCTGAATATTTTCAATCAGCGCGATAGCCACGGCAGCTTCGTCAGGCACATTTTTGATGAGACAAGGCACTTCGGCAAGTTGTGCCAATTGCGCTGCTCGCCAACGGCGTTCACCCGCGATAATTTCATAGCTGTTTTCGGCTAAGGTACGAACAACGATAGGTTGAATAACCCCTTGCGCCTTGATTGAACTGGCCAGATCGTCTAACGCTTCTTGTGACATGTCTTTACGCGGTTGATATTTACCAGGGCGTAGAAACTCTACTGGAATAGTTTGCAGTTCCGATTTAATCGGTGCGACATCTACTGTGTTAGTAGGTTTACTTGCTGTGAGTAATGCATCAAGCCCTCGGCCTAAACCGCGTTTTTTTAAAGACATGCGAAGTGTAATTCCTTTAGAGGCTGTTAGCTGGTTAGGTGAGCTGCTGTGCTACTTTTCTTTTCAGATCGCCGTAATATTTCACCTGCTAAAGCGAGATAAGCTTTAGCGCCTGTCGAGCTTTTATCGTAATACATTACCGGTGTACCAAAACTTGGCGCTTCGGCAAGCCGAACATTACGCGGAATCACCGCACGATACACCTTATCACCAAAATGTTGTTTTAATTGCTCAGACACATCGTTGGCTAAACGATTACGGGGATCATACATGGTCCGTAATATGCCTTCGATTTTCAGATCGCCATTGATTACCGCGGCTAATTTATTAATGGTTTCAACTAAAGCGGTTAAACCTTCTAGCGCAAAATATTCACACTGCATCGGCACTAATACGCTGTCAGCTGCGGCCATTGCGTTAACCGTCAACATATTCAAAGAAGGTGGGCAATCGATAAAAATAAAATCGTAACTGCTTTTGTAAGCTTTCAATGCGTTCTTCAAACGAAGTTCACGAGCAAAAACATCCATCAGGCGTACTTCGGCCGCTGTCACATCAGAGTTGGCCCCGATCAGATGATAACCACCGGTCGTTTCTTTTACGACCACTTCTGATAAGGGTTTTTCATCGACTAATAATTCGTAAGCACTGGCGGCTAATTCATATTTATCGACACCGCTCCCCATAGTGGCATTACCTTGAGGATCAAGGTCAATAAGCAGAACTTTACGTTTTGTTGCGGCCATAGAGGCAGCCAAATTCACCGCTGTGGTTGTTTTACCCACGCCGCCTTTTTGGTTAGCTATTGCGATGATCTTGCCCACAAGGATCCCTCTTTGACGATTAGACTTTTTTAAGAATAACCAAATGACGCTGCGCATCCAGCTCTGGTACTTGTAAGTTTTGAATAGCTGTTACTTTAACAAAATCCTGCAAAGCTGCAATTTCTTCTTGCACTGCAGCGCCCTTCATGGCGAAAAACTGGCCGTTTAGCCCAGGTAAATGCTGACACCAGTTCAGCATATCATTAAGTGAGGCAAATGCGCGGCTTATTACACCATCATAACCGGGTTGGGGTTGATGATCTTCAACTCGGCTTTGTAGTGGGAAAATATTGTTTAAGCCTAACTGTAATTTCACCTGATTTAAAAAACGTATACGTTTTCCTAAGCTGTCTAACAAGAAAAATTGTTTCTGTGGATAGTAAATGGCCAATAACACACCAGGTAAACCAGGACCGGTGCCAACATCAATAAAACGTTCGCCGATTAAATAGGGTGCAACAACCAGGCTATCCAATACGTGCTTGATGAGCATTTCTTGTGGATCACGTACTGAAGTGAGGTTGTAAGCGCTATTCCATTTATCCAATAACCGTACATAATCCACGCATTGTTGTAATTGTTGTTCAGTTAATTGCAGATCGGTTTGTGCAACTAGCCGGCGTAAAGGGCTTAATAAATCAGTCATGCTTTTCCTTTAAGCGCTTTTACGCAGTAAACCTTGTTTTTTTAAGTACACCAACAGTAAAGAAATCGCTGCGGGCGTAATGCCTGAAATACGTGATGCTTGGCCAACCGTTTCTGGTTGGGTTTGGTTTAGTTTAACGATAACTTCATTCGATAAACCTTTAACCGAGGCATAGTCGAAGCCTGCAGGCAATTTTGTTGCTTCGTTGCGTTGCTGCTTAGTAATTTCTTCTTGTTGACGGTTAATATAGCCTTCATATTTGATCTGAATTTCAACTTGTTCAGCTGCTATCGGATCAGCTAAACAGGGCCCTAATTCAGCAATGCTAATTAATTGCTGATAAGTGACTTCAGGACGGCGGATCAATTCTTCTAAGCTGGCTTCGCGGGTTAAAGGCGTTTTAAGTAATTGATTAACTTCGTTTAAAGCTGGGTGTTGTTGATGGATCCAGCCTTGACGTAAACGTTGTCGTTCAAGTTCAATTTGCTCCATTTTTTCATTAAAGGCAGCCCAACGGATATCGTTTACTAAGCCTAGCTCACGGCCTTTACTGGTTAAACGAGCATCGGCATTATCTTCACGTAACATCAGCCGGTATTCAGCTCGGCTGGTAAACATGCGGTAAGGTTCTTTAGTACCCAGTGTTGTGAGATCATCCACCAGTACACCTAAATACGCCTGATTACGGCTTGGTGACCAACCGTCTTTTTCTTGGGCATACAATGCGGCATTTATCCCGGCTAGTAAGCCCTGTGCACCGGCTTCTTCATAACCGGTGGTACCGTTAATTTGGCCGGCAAAAAATAAGCCTTTGATAAATTTTGTTTCTAAAGTGGCTTTAAGATCGCGTGGATCGAAGAAATCATATTCAATGGCATAGCCTGGACGTGTGATATAGGCGTTTTCCATGCCTTTGATCGATCTCACAATACTGAGTTGCACATCAAACGGTAAACTGGTTGAAATACCGTTAGGGTATAGTTCATGCGTGGTTAAACCTTCTGGTTCAATAAAGATCTGATGTTGATCTTTATCAGCAAAACGCATCACTTTGTCTTCAATTGATGGGCAATAACGTGGGCCAATACCTTCGATCACGCCGGTATACATCGGTGAACGATCCAGGTTGTTACGTATTACATCGTGTGTTTTTTCATTGGTGTAGGTGATGTAACACGGGATTTGCGGTGGTTGATCGCTATGTTTGCCTAAGAATGAAAATACTGGCGTAGGATTATCGCCTGGCTGAGCTTGCATAACTGAAAAATCAACGGTGCGTGCATCGATACGCGGCGGTGTGCCGGTTTTTAAACGATCCACTCTAAAGGGTAAATTGCGTAAGCGTTTAGCCAAGGCGATAGACGGCGGATCGCCTGCTCGACCACCCGAAAATTGCTCTAGGCCAATATGGATTTGACCACCCAAAAAGGTGCCTACTGTTAGCACCACGGTTTTACTATGAAACTTTAAACCCATTTGCGTAACAACGCCTTTGACTTGATCTTGTTCAACAATCAGATCATCACAGGCTTGTTGGAAGATTTTAAGATTTGGTTGGTTTTCTAATATGCTACGAATAGCGGCACGATAGAGTTGCCGATCAGCTTGGGCACGAGTAGCACGAACGGCAGGGCCTTTTGAACTGTTTAAAGTTCTAAATTGAATACCACCTCGGTCTGCTGCCATAGCCATGGCGCCACCCAATGCATCGATTTCTTTAACTAGATGGCCTTTGCCAATACCACCAATAGCTGGGTTACACGACATTTGACCGAGGGTTTCGATGTTATGCGTTAGCAATAAAGTATTTTGACCAGCACGAGCTGCAGCTAAGGCGGCTTCAGTACCTGCATGTCCACCACCTACAACGATAACGTCAAAACTTTCTTGAAACAGCATACTTGCCTCGATCACATACAGATTAAAAACAGGGTGCATATTGTAGCCTGATCTTGGGTTGAGTGAAATGGGCAAAATAGGATCAGGATCGTGCTTAATATATATAAGATCTTTTTAGATCTTTTTTATTATTACTTCTATTAAGCAAGCCATTTGCAGTGGATAAGCCTTTTTACATACGAAGGATCAATGGATTAGATAAGATCAGATCCTGTGATCAAGCTTGGATCTACGTCAGGTGAAGCCGTGTGTAAGATCGTTACTTATCCACACTGAGCGCAGAAAATAATTTTATTATTGGGATAAATACAGCTTAATAACCGCATAAAAGACTAGTTATCAACATTAGTTATATTAGAAGTGTCAATATGTGTATAAGGTGTGGGGAAGCGGATCATAAGATCGTGGCGGCCATAGCATTGTTAGCATTCAGGGATCCCTTGTTTGGATCCCGCTGCAAAGTTATCCCAGATCAGATCCGGATAAGCTGTGGATAAACAAAGGTAGCCAAGCTTGGGCAATATCCTCTGGCAAGGCGTCTGTTTGTGCGTCAATATCTAAACCGTCGATAAGGCGTTTTGCACCGCGATTTTCTAATAAAGTGGCAATTTTTTGCCCTGCTAAGCAAAAAGTATCATAACTGGAGTCACCTAAAGTGATCACGGCGTAAGAAAGTGTGTTAAGATCACTGCGATCTTGTGCTAATTGATCCGCAAAGGGTTGAATATTATCAGGCAGATCTCCTGCGCCATAGGTGGATGTGATCACTAACCAGATGTGAGTCGGGTTTAGCTGATCCAAATCGGGTTGAAGATGAAGTTTAGTTTCATATCCCGCTTGTACCAGTGTTTCAGCAACTTGTTCTGCCACATATTCCGCTGCGCCCATTTGGCTGCCAACGAGGATTTCTATCATGGATCTCTTCCAGGTGGTAAATGACTGGCTATACTAATGGAATAAAATCGAGAAAAGCTACGGTTTTTGCTCGTTTTCGTGTTTTTACTGCATTGCAGGCCAAGTAAAAACAACAATAGCACTCCAACAAGCCTGCGTGTGATTTGAGGTTATAACAACGTATGTCTGAAACATTGTCTTTTTCCCAGCTAATGCTGCCGGAACCGCTTGTTCGTGCGGTTACTGAACTTGGTTATGAAACGCCTTCGCCTATCCAGGCAGCGGCTATTCCAAAATTATTGGCTGGCGAAGACGTATTAGGTCAGGCGCAAACGGGTACTGGTAAAACCGGTGCTTTCGCTCTGCCTTTATTGGCACGGCTAGATCCTGCGCAAAATGATCCACAAATTCTGGTATTAGCACCCACTCGCGAATTAGCGATCCAGGTTGCTGAAGCCTTTCAAGCTTATGCTCGCTACATGCCGGCATTTCATGTCTTGCCTTTATACGGTGGTCAAAGCTATACCAATCAACTTAAATCACTGAAGCGTGGTTCACAAGTTATCGTCGGTACGCCGGGTCGTATCTTAGATCACTTAGATCGCGGTACGTTGAAACTCGACAAACTGCGCGCTATCGTGCTGGATGAAGCCGATGAAATGTTACGGATGGGTTTTATCGATGATGTACAAACCATCATGGATGCAACCCCCGCAGGTCGTCAGGTGGCGATGTTCTCTGCTACCATGCCCGCGCAAATTCGCGCTATTGCGCAAAAGCACTTAAAAAATGCTGAAGAAATTAAAATTGCGTCGAAAACCAGTACCGTTGAGCGCATTACTCAGCGTTATGTGATGTTAGATTCTAATCAAAAGTTAGATGCGTTAACCCGTTTATTAGAAGGCGAAGAATACGATGCCAGCATCGTGTTCGTGCGTACGAAAAGTGCTACCGAAGAAATTGCTGAGAAATTGGGTGCCCGTGGTTATGCCGTTGCCTGTTTAAATGGTGACATGAACCAAGCACACCGTGAGCAAACGATTCGTCGGATGAAAGCCAGTCAGCTGGATATCATTGTGGCAACTGACGTAGCTGCGCGTGGTTTAGACGTTGAGCGTATTAGCTTAGTAGTTAACTACGATATTCCTTACGATAGTGAAGCCTATGTGCACCGGATTGGTCGTACGGGCCGCGCTGGTCGTGAAGGTAAAGCGATTTTATTCGTATCACCTCGTGAACGGCGTTTGCTGCGCACGATTGAACATGCAACTAAGCAGCCGATTGAGCAAATGAGCTTACCAAGCGGTCAAGTGATTGAGCAGCGTCGTATCGAGTCTTTCCGTGAGCAATTAGCACAAACGATTGAAACGCAAAATCTGAGCTTCTTCCAAGAGTTAGTGACAGATTGGCGTGAAAAATTAGAAACGACCGATGTTGATTTAGCGGCAGCCTTATTGTACTTAGCGCAAAAAGATCAGCCGCTAAACGTAGCGAAGCAATTTCCTGAATTACGCCAGCCGCATGCTCGTGGTGAACGTGAAGAGCGGCCACGTCGTGAGCGTAGCGATCGCCCAGCGGGTGATCGTCCAGAACGCGGTCCACGTGTGCGTCGTGAAATGAAAGGCGACTACAACACGTACCGCATTGAAGTGGGTAAAGAACACGGTGTTAGAGCCGGTGATATCGTTGGCGCTATCGCTAATGAAGCGAACATTGATAGCCAATTCATTGGTAATATCAAATTGTTTGACCATTTTAGTACGGTAGAATTACCGGCTACGATCCCAAATGAGATCTTCCAACACCTGAAAAAGGTTTATGTGCGTAAGCAGAAACTGAATATCAGTGTGGATACGGGTGCTGCGGCTTCTGGCGGTGAGCGTCGTCCAAGCACTGGCACAGGCCCTGGTCCGCGTCCTGGTGCGGCACCACGTGCACCACGCAAGCCAAGAGATTAATCTTTATTTGACTAAATTGCCTCGCTTTTGCGGGGCTTTTTTTTGGAGACAGAACCCCGGCTTTTCGTGATAGATAGGCCTTGTTTGTTCAGGTAAATTTACCTAGAGTAGATACTTGCCATTTTACTAATAAATAACCAGAGAGACCTGCTGATGTCTGCCATTTTGTCCCGTATTTCAGTCATAAGCCTGGTCACTGTATTGTTGTGTAGCCAATTTGCTACTGCCAGTGCTGTGCGCCAGACAAAAGGTGATTTTGAAGATAAATTTCGTCAATTAGACGAAGTGCTTCCAACACCGAATATCTATCGTAATGCTGCCGGTGAGCCAGGCCAGCAATATTGGCAACAACAAGTCAATTATCAGATGGATGTCACCTTAGACGAAGCCAAGCGCCGTTTAAGTGCAAAACAACAAATTCAATACAAAAACAATTCACCTTACACGTTGAAATATTTATGGCTGCATTTAGACCAAAATATTTTCAAAAACGATTCAATGGCTGAAATGAGCACCGATTTTGGTGGTGTTGGCCGTCGCGGTCCTGCTACTTCGATAGGTGAAGGTGACATTACTGCTCGTTTGAGCCTAGAAGAGTTACGTCGCCAACAATTTATGGCCGATAACGAGCTGGGCTTTCAAATTAATAATGTGAAAAACAGTAAGGGTAAAACCTTAGCCGCCACGGTAGTGGGTACCTTAATGCGCATCGATTTAGACACGCCATTAAAACCCGGCCAGTCGATGGAGTTTAGTTTAGATTTTGCTTTTAATATCGTAGAAGAAGATGCGGTGTCAGCCCGTTCAGGTTATGAGCATTTTCCGGATGATGCGAATGAAGGTGGCAATGATATTTTCTTATTAGCTCAGTGGTTCCCGCGGTTAGTGGCTTACACCGATTACGAAGCGTGGACCAATAAAGAATTTTTAGGTCGCGGCGAATTCACCTTAGAGTTTGGTGATTATGATGTGAAATTAACGGTACCAGCCGATCACATAGTGTCTGCGACTGGTGAGTTACAAAACAGCAGTAAAGTGCTGACTAAACAGCAGATTGCACGGTTAGAGCAAGCGAAAACAGCGAAGCGGCCGGTGTTTGTTGTTACTGAGGAAGAAGCCTTAGAAAACGAAAAAGCCGGTACTAATGACAGCAAAACCTGGCATTTTAAAGCCGATAATGTACGTGACTTTGCTTGGGCGTCATCACGTAAATTTATGTGGGATGCTAAAGGCTATCAACAAGGTGGCAAAGAGCAGCCGTTGGTCATGGCGATGTCGTTTTATCCTAAAGAAGGTGGCGATCTGTGGAAAAAGTATTCTACGGAATCTGTGGTGCATACCATGGAAGTCTACTCACGTTTCTCGTTTGATTATCCGTACCCTGTAGCGCAATCGGTTAATGGCCCTGTCGGCGGTATGGAATACCCGATGATCACGTTTAATGGCCCTCGCACTAAGTTACAAGACGATGGCAGCCGCACCTATTCTCAAGCCGAAAAACGCTTTTTAATTGGCGTGGTGATCCATGAGATTGGTCATATTTATTTCCCGATGGTTGTTAACTCGGACGAGCGTCAGTGGACTTGGATGGATGAAGGCTTAAACAGCTTTTTAGACGGCGTTGCCGGTCGTGAGTGGGACCCTACTATTCCTTGGGGCGTAGAGCCTCGTGATATTGTCGATTATATGAAATCGGATGTTCAAGTGCCGATCATGACGCAATCCGACAGCGTATTACGTTTAGGCCCAAATGCTTACACCAAACCTGCTGCAGCATTAAATATTCTACGTGAAGTAATCCTGGGTCGTGAGTTATTTGATTTTGCCTTTAAAGAATATGCCCAGCGCTGGAAATTTAAACGCCCAACGCCATCTGATTTTTTCCGTACCATGGAAGAAGCCAGCGGTGTCGATTTAGATTGGTTCTGGCGTGGCTGGTTTTACAGCACTGATCATGTGGATATTTCGTTAGACCGTGTCTATCAGTTACGCATGGATACCAAAGATCCTGATATTGATTTTGCACGTGAGCGCCAGCAAGAGTTAGACAAACCCACCTCATTGTTTGTTGAGCGCAACAAAGCGGCTGGTAAAGTATTGTGGATTGATAAAAACAAAGATATCACCGATTTTTATGATGAAAACGACCGTTTTACCGTAACCAATAAAGAACGTAATGCCTATAACAAGTTCTTAGCCGATTTAGAGCCGTGGGAGCGCACCGCGTTTGAACGTGCAGTAAAAGAAGATAAAAACTACTATGTACTGCAATTCAGTAATTTAGGTGGGTTAGTGATGCCCATCTTACTGCAACTGCATTATACCGATGGCAGCGTTGAAGATCAGATGATCCCTGCTGAGATTTGGCGTCGTAGCCCGAAAGCGGTGAATAAGATGATTGTGACGGCTAAAGACAAAGTGTTAAAAGAAGTGGTCGTTGATCCGAAGTGGGAAACTGCCGATGTCGATATTGAAAACAACTATTACCCACGTCGTATTATTCCGTCACGCGTAGAGGCTTACAAATCTGATAAGAGTAAAGCCAAAGTAAGCCGCGATATTATGCAAGACAGTAAAACTAAGCTAAAAGATCCGGCTGAAAAAACCGATGAAAAGCTTAAGGAAGGTAACTAATGCGTTATCTGCTTAGCCTGCTGATAATGGCAGGCTTAGTTAGCCCAAGTTTTGCACATGAAATGAACGCGGCGGTCAGTACCGTATTGTTTAACGCGCGAAGCGGTAATATTGAAGTGATGCACCGTTTTTATGTGCATGATGCAGAACATGCGGTAAAACAATTGTTTGATAAACAAGCTGACTTGTTAAATAACGAACAAACCCAGCAAACATTCAGTCAGTATGTGACAGCGCAATTTGCTTTAACGCATTTAAACGGTGAACCGATAGCGTTAACCCTGATTGGCGGCCAGTTAGACGGTCGCTTCTTTTGGGTATACCAAGAGGCTGTGATGCCAGATGACTTGCCAGGATTGCGGGTACGCCACCGCTCTTTACAAGAGATTTGGCCAAAGCAGATTAACACCGTTAATATTGAAAGCATGAATGGCGTTAAAACCCTCAGTTTTGATAAAAACATGGATTGGCTAGACGTTAAATTTTGATCTTAAGGCGATGTTAAAGTAGCAAAGTTGGAGTGACACATGATTATAGCTTGCCCATTTTGTCATGGTTTAAACCGTGTTCCGGCGGACAAAGCGGCCAACACTGCCCGTTGTGGTAAATGTAAGCAAGCTTTATTCACTGGCCAGCCATTAACTTTAACAAGTGCCAACTTTGTCGCCCATGCTGAAAAATCGGAATTACCTCTAGTCATTGATTTTTGGGCCAGTTGGTGTGGCCCTTGTCAAAGTTTTGCGCCGATATTCAGCCAAGCCGCTGCTGAGTTAGAACCACAATTTCGTTTTGGTAAAATTGATACAGAACAGCAGCAAACCTTAGCAGCACGCTTTGCTATTCGTTCTATTCCCACTATTTTAGTGATACGCCAAGGTCAAACATTGGCGCAGCAAGCCGGTGCTTTACCGAAAAGTGCCTTTTATCAATTTTTACAAAAACTCAGTTAACCTTAGTTAGATCATAAAGTTGCCTTTGTTAGGAGTGAAGTATGAGTAAAAACACCTTTACCTTAAGCAGCCCAGATATTGCCGAAGGGCATTTTATGGCAAAGCAGCATGAATTTGATGGCTTTGGTTGTAACGGCCAAAATATTTCACCTGAATTACATTGGCGTAATGCGCCAGCAGAGACCAAAAGTTTTGCATTGACGGTGTTTGATCCTGATGCGCCGACCGGCTCAGGTTTTTGGCATTGGATTGTCACCGATATCCCTGTGGCCGCAACCTGCTTAGCCAAAGGAGCTGGGACGGGCAGTTTACCGCCGGGTTGTCGTAGTTTTACTAATGATTATGGTATGAAAACCTTTGGTGGTGCTTGTCCACCAGAAGGCCATGGCATGCATCGTTATCAATTTACGATCTGGGCTTTACCAGAAGAAGCATTACCTGCACCAGAGGGCGCCAGCGCCGCAGTAGTGGGGTTTATGCTAAATGCGATGGCCTTAGCAAAGGCTACGTTAACGGCAACTTACGCGCGCGATTAGGCGAGTGACTACTATAGCCGCATAGCAGCGGCGATTTATTTCTCCTAAGCCTATAGGAACGCAGCTTTATGATGTTACCCCTGCGGATTAAAGTGTTGCTAGCTGGCTTTTTTAGCCAGCTACTTTGCTTAGGTATTGCTCGTTTTGCTTACACGCCTTTATTACCATTAATGCAGCAACATACCGCGTTAGATGATGCCAGTGGTGGATATCTAGCTGCGGTGAATTACCTAGGGTATATGACAGGTGCGTTACTCGCGGCCCGTTTATCTAATTTGACCGTAAAAGATCGCTTATACCGAGCCGGTTTATTGATAGCCGTGATAAGTACGGTAGGCATGGCGTTCACGGAAAACCTATATCTGTGGTCATTTTGGCGGTTTCTCGCTGGGCTCAGCAGTGCCGGTTCCATGTTAATCGCTTCAGCGCTGATTATGCATTGGTTAATTAGCCATCAGCATCGTGCCGAGCTGGGAGTGCATTTTGCTGGTTTGGGTTTAGGTATCGCCCTGGCCGCTTTTTTAGTGGAAAGCATGGCCCGGTTACAGCTGGATTGGCAGCTACAATGGCAATTATTTGCGCTGTTAGGGCTATTGCTGGCGATACCAGCATGGCGTTGGCTGCCGAAACCCGTGTTTAGCCCTGTCAGCAATACCTCAGCCAGTGCGGATCGGCCACCGACTAAACGATTTTTACGTTTATTGTTGCTGAGTTATTTTTGTGCGGGTTACGGCTATGTGATTAGTGCGACCTTTATTGTGACTATTGTCGAGCGGATGCCAGGGCTTGCCGGTAGTGGCAACATCAGTTTTATCATCTTAGGTTTGGCGGGTGCGCCCGCCGTATTACTTTGGGATCGGGTCGCCCGTAAAACGGGCTATTTAACGGCGATTATTTTCGCGTTATGGCTGCAAGCTCTCGCCATTTTACTTCCGTTATGGTTTAACAACTTGGCAGTGGTATTAGCCAGTGCGGCTTTATTTGGAGCGACCTTTGTTGCGGTGGTCAGTTTGGTGTTAACCATGGCAGGGCGCTTATACCCGAGTAAACCGGCAAAATTGATGGGGAAAATGACTTTAGCTTATGGCAGTGCGCAAGTGATTGCACCGGCGCTAACCGGTTATTTAGCCCAGTTGACCGGCTACTTTTCGATCGGTTTATATTTAGCCGCGGGTTTTGTTGCTTTTGGTGCTTTGCTGATTACGCTACTCAAGTTTACGGATCGTACGGCACAACAACTTGATAATACGTAAAAAAATGCTATACCCAATACAGTGAATTAGCGTTGCCCTGAATGTTCAGTTTGCCTGCTGGCGATAATAATTAAAATAATTGCATCCAAAAACTCGGCTTATTCGGATTTTAGTATGCTATTAGGCCATAAGGAGTTTTTGTTATGTCTACCCCCCAACTGCTCGAACGCGATTTGCAACAAATTGCTTTGGGCGATACCGCGGCATTTCGTCGTTTATACGAAGCCACCTCTGCTAAGCTGTTTTCGGTCAGTTACACCATGCTGCGCCGGTCAGATTGGGCAGAAGAAGCGCTGCAAGATACCTTTATTAAAGTATGGCATCGTGCCGCAGATTATTCGGTTTCAAAAGGCTCGGTAATGAGTTGGTTGATCAGTATTGTGCGTTATCGCTCCATTGATTTACTGCGTAATCGCGCTAATCAAGAATTGTCAGCTGATGATTTTGATGAGTTACCTGCTGCCGATATGCTTGAGTCAACTATTGAGTCGTTAGGTCAGTCGAAGAACCTGCGGATGTGCATGGACGAATTACAACCTACTACGCGCCAGTGTATTCAATTAGCGTTTGTATGTGGGTTAAGTCATCAAGAAGTCAGTGAGCATATTAGTGAGGCATTAGGTTCGGTGAAAAGCTGGATCCGCCGCGGCCTAGATAGCTTAAAAAGGTGCTTACAACGATGAAGTATCAGTCGACAGAACTACAACATCAATTGGCCGCCCGCTTCGTGCTTGGTAGTATGCGTGGTTTAGCGCGGCGACGATTTCAGCGGCTACTGATGGATATTCCGGCTTTACGTGATGAAGTGGCGTTTTGGGAAGAGCATCTACACGAGTTAACGGATGTGATCCCTTTGCGACAACCCCCTGCTCAGGTATGGCAACGCATTCAAGAACGTTTAGGCTGGGTGCAAGCGCGCCCGGTGAATCGTTTTAATTGGTCTTGGCTGCTAGGCGCAATGGCCAGTATCGTTTTACTGGTGAATGTGTTCATGCTAGTAAGTCCCGATCCGAGCATCACGCCAAGCCCACAACGTATAGCCGTGATTCAAAACGCGGATGCTCGTACGCTGTGGTTAATTGAGCAGCGCGATCAGCAACTTAAAGTTGCGGCTGTCGGCGCGATTGCACCACTGGCTAATGAAGATTATCAGTTATGGATGTTACCTGCTGATGGAACGGCACCGGTGTCATTAGGGTTATTGCCGCAACAGGGTGAAGTGTTATTAGCATTAACCGATAAAATTGATTTGGCTTTAGTGGGCGCATTGGCGGTCAGTCGTGAACCTTTAGGCGGTTCACCTGAGCCATTTCCAACCGGTCCGGTATTATTTACGACGGATTTATTAATAATTTAAAAATAGTTGCATCTAATACGTCCACTCAATCGTTGCTTGAGCAGACCTAACAAAAATTGTTGGGTGTCATAATCAAAAAACGATTGAGAGGACAACAAGATGAATAGGAAAACCGTTATTGCTACTGCACTATTAGCTGCCTTGGCAACCACCACCACTGCTTTTGCTTCTAGCCACCGTGAAGCGCCCAATGTGACACGCTTACCTACGATTGATTCCACCGATTTTTATATTTTTAATAGTTATGAATCGGGTCGCAGTGATTATGTCACCATTATTGCCAATTATATTCCGTTGCAAGATAGCTACGGTGGCCCGAATTATTTCGCGATGGATCCAGCAGCAGTGTATGCCTTGCATATCGATGCCAACGGCGATGCGATGGAAGATTTTACCTTTGAATTTCGCTTTAATAATAAACTGCCCAATGGCGGTATTAAGTTGCCAGTTGGCCCAAATGGTGTGATGGTCAGTGTACCGTTGAAACATGTTGGCCCAATCAGCGCAGGTAATAACGGTGCGTTAAATTACAGTGAAACCTACAGCATGAGCTTAGTGACGGGCTCGCAAAGAACCGGCGCTCGTAGTGCGATTACAGGCGCTAATGGCCAAACAGAGTTTGTGAAGCCTTATGCATATGTGGGTGAAAAAACCTTTGGTAACACAGCAGAATACTCTGCGTATGCCGATCAGTATATTTATGATGTCTCCATTCCAAATTGTAATGCAATGGGCCGGGTGTTTGTTGGTCAGCGTAAAGATCCCTTCACCGTTAACTTAGGCGAAACCTTTGATTTAGTGAATTATGTTCCCGTGGAAGGTGACAGTACGCCAGGTGCGGGTGATGGTAATGGTTTCCCTGGCGGTATTACCCAATCAACCGCTAATGATGATTTGAACGATAAAAACGTTAATACCATTGCTTTAGAAGTACCTAAGTCGTGTATTACGGGTTCTGGTAACGGTGTTATTGGGGCATGGACGACGGCCAGCTTACCGCAAGCACGTATTTTAAACCCGAATGCCACCTTGGAAAAACCGGAAGTAAACGGTGGTGCTTTAGTACAAGTGTCACGTTTAGGCTCACCACTGGTGAATGAGTTAGTTATTGGTATTGACGATAAAGATCGTTTTTCAAGCGCACATCCGTCGGCTGATGGCCAATTTGCGACTTATGTAACCAATCCAACCTTACCGATTATTCTGGATTTATTGTTTAAAGATGCCGTTAACGCCACTTTAGGTACGTCATTTGACACTATCGCGCCAACACATTACCCACGTACTGACTTGGTTGCCGCCTTCTTAACCGGTTTTGCTGGTGTCAATCAGCAATCGATGGTGACAGCGTCAGAAATGTTGCGCTTAAACACGATGATCCCAGCGACCCCTGCTGAACAGCAATCTAATTTTGGCGTGGCGGGTAATGATTTAGCCGGTTTCCCAAATGGCCGTCGTCCTGGTGATGATGTGGTAGATATTGCACTGCGCGTGGTGATGGGGGCGTTATGTCATGATATTCCGGTAGCCGGCACACCGACCAATCTGGGCTTATGTCAGCCAGAAGATGCCAATGTGGGTACTGCGCCCTTTACTGATGGTGCACCGATAGATGCCAGCTTTATGAACACGAGTTTTCCGTATTTGATCGCGCCATTAGCCGGTTCACCACAATAAGGAGTTCGCAGCATGTTAAGCAAAAAATCTAAGCTGTGTCTGGCCTTAAGCACAGTATTGTTGGTGAGCGCCTGTAATGACTCCGCTGATAAAGCGGTGACACCCCAGGTTAATACGGCGCCACAAGCGGCCGCATCGTCGATAACCACTCGGACAGATACCGCGGTTACAGCGCGATTAACTGCGGTGGATGCCGAAGGGGATAATCTTCGTTATAGCAGTAATACTGAACCAGCAAATGGTCAGGTGTTGATTGCGATCGATGGTGTCTTTACTTACACACCCAATGCTGAGTTTGTCGGTAGCGACAGTTTCAAATTTACGGTGTCGGATGGCAAGTTGAGCACAACGGCAACCGTTAGTGTGCAAGTCACGACCTTACAAGTATCATTAAGAAGCGCGGTGCGTGATGCGTATGCGCAAGATGCGCAAAGTAAGCCGTTGTCGGTCAATGGCCGCGATTTTAACCAAGACGTGTTAGATACCGCAGAGTTTGCCGATCTGGTGGCTGCGGGCGTGGTGGCGAACAATGAGTAAAAGCACCTACTGGCGTTTTGCCATAGGCGTGATGTTTAGCGTGGTGTGCGGCTCTGCCGCCGCCACGGCTGTTAAAGCTGAGCATTATGCTGAGTTAGTAATTCAGGGCAAGCAAGCTGCGCAGCATCAGTTGCATGAAGATGCCGAAATACTATGGCAGTTGATGGCGCCGCGGTTAGCTTCATTGCCGGCAATAGAGCAAGCACAGTGGTGGTTGGCACAAGCCGATTTATTACAGTTCGAACATCGTTTTGCTGAAGCGTTAACGGCTTTAGAGCAGGTATTGGCGTTGCAGCAGTTACACGAGCCGGTGTATTTGATGCAAGCGCGTATTGCGTTAACGCGCGATGATTTAACGCGAGCAACACAGGCTTGTCGTGCTTTAACCGGCTATAGTCAAATTGATGTCGTGGCAACCTGTTTACTCGAAGTACAGGGGCGAGCTGGGCAATTAGAAAGCAGTTATACCCGTTTACAACAGCTGCATTTACGTAATAGCAATTCAACTGAGGCATTACAGCAATGGCGACTACAAATCTTAGCTGAGCAAGCGCATTTGTTAGGGCGTTATAACGAAGCGTTAGAGTGGTTGGATTACCCAAACTATTTTCAGCAACCGGAAGTGATGCAACGGCAAATGCTGGATATTTTGCTGCAAACCGGTCGAGCGGCTGAAGTGTTAGCGCTTTCGGGCGTTTGTCCAAAAGTGGATGCCTTACCCTCTGATAGCCTGTTAGTGCGGGTTGCCTATGCTGAAGCTCAACTTGGCGAGCAGCAATGCTGGCGCGAGGTGACTGCGCAGCGTATGTATTTGCGAGAGTTACGCGCCGATGCCTTACATACCGCAGATATTGCCTATTACTTTAGTTATGTTGCGCCAGATGGCGAAAAGGCTCGATATTGGGCTAAACAAAATATGGCTGTGGCACAAGAGCCATTCGATAAACAATTACTTGCAGCAGCACAGGAGCTTGCACTATGAAACAGGCCTTACTTTATTCTGGTTTAATCATTAGTCTTTTGTTTGCTTGGCCCTCGCAGGCACACAAATTTAGCACCAGTTGGGTGCAAATGAGCAGTGGTGCCGATCACCCCGCAGAATTTGATTGGAGTTGGTTGCTAGCCGAACATGATTTGGCCGTATTAGCGCCTTTTATGATGGATAATACTGGGCGCTTACTCGATGCGGATGCGTTGTTAGCCCAGCAAGTTCCCTTTAACAATGTGATTAATAACATGCTGCAATTTAATACTGATTGCCCATTAGAAGTGTTACCGGTAGTGCATTTAGAACGCGAGGTGTATGCCGGCCAGCAGTCGGTGCGTATTTATGGTCATGCAGGTTGCCCCTTAGCATCATTACAGCAGGTTAGGGTAGCGCAGTTGTTTGATAAGTTAAAAAATCACAAAGTGATTGTCGAGCTAACTGACACGGCTGAGCGTAGCGTATTAAGCCAGAGCAAAGCACAGTGGCAGTTAGCAAAGTAAGCTTATTTACCGATACAAAATGAGCTAAAAATGCGTCCGAGTAAGTCATCACTACTAAATTCGCCAGTGATTTCATTCAGATGTTGTTGAGTTAGCCTTAATTCTTCGGCCAGGATTTCACCTGCAATATAACTGTGCAGTTGTTCTTGGCCAGTACTCAGATGCTCCGCCGCGCGATCCAGTGCATCTAAATGGCGACGTCGAGCCAGAAAGCTGCCCTCAGTGCTGGCATCAAAGCCAATGCATTGTTTTAAGTGTTCGCGCAGCGCATCAATACCATCACCGGTTTTAGCCGATAAACGATAAACCGGAGCTGCTGCTTGTTGGTCCGGTGTCATGGGCTCGCCGGTAAGATCGGCTTTGTTGCGGATCACCGTTACGCCTAAATTAGCGGGTAAGCGATCAATAAAGTCTGGCCAAATTTCGCGGGGGTCGGTGGCAGTAGTGGTTGTGCCATCCACCATAAACAGTACTCTGTCGGCTTGGGCGATTTCATTCCATGCTCGCTCAATACCAATTTGTTCAACTTGGTCGTTGGCTTCGCGCAGACCAGCGGTATCGATAATATGCAGCGGCATGCCGTCGATATGAATATGTTCGCGCAACACATCACGGGTCGTACCGGCAATGTCGGTAACAATTGCTGCTTCACGCCCGGCTAAGGCATTTAATAAGCTAGATTTTCCGGCATTTGGCCGGCCAGCAATGACCACTTTCATGCCTTCACGAAGAATACTGCCTTGTGCCGCTTGTTTCTTCACGGTGGCTAAAAAGTCGATAATGTCAGCTAAGTCTGTGGCGACTTTGCCGTCTGATAGAAAATCAATTTCTTCATCTGGAAAGTCGATAGCCGCTTCAACATACATTCGCAGATAAATCACTTTTTCAACTAATTCATGAATACGTCGTGAAAACTCACCCTGTAAGGATTGCATGGCGCAGCGAGCGGCTTGTTCACTACTGGCATCAATTAAATCGGCAATGGCTTCGGCTTGAGCCAAGTCGAGTTTATCGTTTAAAAACGCGCGCTCTGAAAATTCGCCAGGGCGAGCAATGCGTACATTAGGTAATTGCAGCACTTGTTTAAGTAACATGTCTAGTAGTACTGGCCCGCCATGCCCTTGTAATTCCAGCACATCTTCGCCGGTAAACGAGTTTGGGCCTGGGAAGAACAACGCTATACCTTGATCCAGTAATTGCTGGTCTTTAGCATAAAAGCCTAAATATTCGGCCGCACGGGGTTTAGGGATTTTATGCAGAATGGCTTGAGCCACCGCTTTGCTATCGGGGCCAGAAATACGAATAATGCCTACTCCGGCTCGACCTGGGGCAGTGGCTAAAGCGGCAATAGTATCAGTGCTAAACATAACATCCTCTGGGATAAAAAAAGCCTGCTGCATAATGCTAACAGGCTTAGTGTAGAACATCTTATCCGCAAGGGATAAGTTGCGCGGTATTAGGTTTTGCGGGTATGCAGACCTTTTTTCTCCATGCCGCGATAAATATACAGCATCTGGCCAAGTGAGATTAAGTTACTGACTAACCAGTATAATACTAAGCCACTTGGGAACCAGAAGAAGAATACGGAGAACGCGACAGGCATCCACATCATCAGCTTCTGTTGTAAAGGATCGGTGACCTGCATTGGCGTGAGTTTCTGCATCATAAACATACTCAAACCAAACAACACCGGTAACACATAGTATGGGTCTTTAGTTGATAAGTCGGTGATCCACAGCATAAATGGCGCATGGCGTAGTTCAATACTTTCAACAAATACCCAGTACAGTGCTAAGAAAATAGGCATTTGGATGAGCATGGGTAAACAGCCACCCATCGGGTTTACTTTCTCTTTGCGATATAATTCCATCATCGCTGGGCCCATTTTCTGTTTATCGTCTTTGTAACGTGCTTGTAGCTCTTCAATTTTTGGCTTCAAGTTACGCATTTTCGCCATCGACTCATATTGGATCTTCGTCAGCGGGAACATTGCGCCTTTAACAATTAACGTAATACAGATAATCGCTAAACCCCAGTTGCTAACAAATAACTGAATTTTAGTCAGTAGCCAGAACAGTAATTGTGAGATAAACCACAGGAAACCGTAATCAACGGTAAGGTCTAAGCCATTGGCTAATTTGGCTAATTCGTCCTGGACTTTAGGGCCAGCATAAAACGTGGCTGTGATGCTGGCGCTTTGGCCCGGATCAATATCAATGGCGGTACCCAGCGCGCCAATAACGCCTTTGTTCGTGCCGTGGATGCGGCTGTATAACTGGTTAGTGGCTGCTGAGTCTGGGATCCAGGCAGCAACAAAGTAATGCTCTAACATGGCAACCCAACCTGCTTGAGTGCTGACGCTCAGGTTAGTTTTCTGCATGTCTTCAAAGTTATACTTTTTATAGCGTTCTTCGCCGCTACCAAAAGCGGCGCCGCGGTATATTGGCATAAACATGCTGGCGCTTTCGCCACTATCAATGTTTTGTAATAAATGCTGATAAGGCTGAACCGTTTTGATTTCATCGCTGTTGTTGACGATAAAATATTCTACCCGGACATCATATTGTCCTGGGGTAAAGGTAAAGCGTTTTTCGATTTGCATGCCATTGTGCGTTAAGCGCAGTGGCACCACTAAGGGTTCAGTACCCTGAGCTTGATATTGAGTTTTTTCAACTTGATACAATGGCCGTTCAGTGCGGTCTGGGCCGTCACGGGCAATCAAACCAGATTGCGCAACATATTCAAAACCAGGAAGCTGACGCATCAATACATAAGGAGTGTTGCTGTCTTTGGTTAAGTTATGTTCAGGCAATTTAACACTGACAATATCACCACCGCGGCTATCAATCTCAAGTTCAAACACATCAGTGCTAACTTTAATGCGACGGTTTTGATCAATGTTGGGCGTGCTGTTGGCTACCGCCGGCGTGTCAGGGCTATCCATTAACATTGATGCCGAGCTGCCATTGTTAGCACTGCCACTTACCGTGCTGCTGACCTGTTGAGTGGCTACCGCCGGTTGCGGACCATAATCTTTTTGCCATTCCTGCCAGAGGAAAAAACTGACGATTGCCAGGGCAATTACTAGAAAACTGCGTTGTGAATCCATGGGTTAGCTTTTCTCATTATGCTTATCAGGAACGGGATCTTCACCACCTTGGTGAAACGGATGACATTTTAATATGCGTTTGCTGGCTAACCAAGCCCCTTTTGCTGCACCAAAGCGACCAATGGCCTCAATAGCATAATTTGAGCAAGTTGGGTGGAATCGGCAGCGTGGCCCCAATAGCGGGCTTATCAATAATTGATAACCTCGGACTAGGCCGAGCATCAACCAAACGATAAAGCGGTGTATTGGCGAGCGATCTTCTGCCATAGCCGTTCCAGTTGTTTCAGTAATTCATCATTAGGGGTGTTGCTAATATCCCCTTTTACCATGAGTACCAGATCCACACCGGGAAGCTGATGCTGATGCAAACGAAAGCTGTCGCGCACACATCGTTTAATACGATTGCGGTGCACGGCTAATTTAACACGTTTTTTGGCGATAGTAAGGCCAATTCGTGGATGAGCTAACTGATTGGGCTTTGCTAGAATGGTAAATAGGGGAGATGCGACCCGAAACGGGTTTTGAAAAACATTATCAAACTGACTGGGAGTTAACAGACGTAACTCCCGGCCGAATCTGAAGCTGGGCACGCAGCGTTTAACGACCAGTTTAGGCTGTTAAACGTTTACGGCCTTTAGCACGACGACGTGCTAACACCTCACGACCATTTTTAGTGGCCATGCGGGCGCGGAAACCGTGGTTACGCTTGCGCTTTAATACGCTTGGTTGAAAGGTTCTTTTACTCATAATTTCATCCGTCCGGTCGAAATATTTACTAAGGTTACCTGTGTTTTAGCAAATACACCAAAACGCAGCTGACAAAAATGAGCGCGAATTTTAAGTACTCTGCGCCCTAAAGTCAATGCGATCCTTGCTTTAATTACGATCCTAGCCAGTCGCGATCCCAGTTTTACTAAAGTTTTCCACAGCCTAGGCGATCTTTTACGAATAAAGTGTGAGTTATTTATTGTTTAAGCCAGATTTAACCCAGTTTTAGCTTGAGTATTCTTAAATAGAATAACAGTATAATAACCAATTAATACAATGGTATAGCGTGTTGGCGGGGGTGTTGTTAGGCTTTTTTAAAAAGTCAATCTTGAAGTTGTGGATAAGATCATACGATAATGCCGTTTGGCATTTCTACACCAGCCTTATCGATCATTATAATTCAGGCTTCAGGAGATCAGGTGTATCAGTCCGTTTGGCAAAATTGTCTGCAAGCTTTGCAAGCAGAACTCCCCGCGCAACACTTTAGTATGTGGATCCGTCCTTTGCAGGCTGACAGCTCGGCTGACGCTTTGACGTTGTATGCACCGAATCGTTTTGTACTGGATTGGGTGCGTGAAAAATACCTAAACCGGATCCTTGAACTGATCCGCGATTACTGTGGTGACAATGCACCGCGTTTACGCTTTGATGTGGGTACTAGCCAAAATAACGTTAAAGCTACTCCCGCGCCACAACCTCATCTGATGCCGTCTGAGGTAGCTGTCGCTTCGCGAGAAATTGCAGAACCGGTTCCTAAAACCATAGTGCGCTCCAATATGCGCGCAAATTACACCTTTACTAACTTTGTTGAGGGTAAATCGAACCAATTGGCTCGGGCGGCAGCCTCACAGGTTGCTGACAACCCTGGCACGGCTTATAACCCATTATTTATCTATGGCGGTACAGGTTTAGGTAAGACGCATTTATTACATGCGGTTGGTAATGGCATTTTAGCGAAGAAACCGGATGCAAAAGTGATATACATGCATTCAGAGCGCTTTGTGCAGGATATGGTAAAAGCTTTACAAAACAATGCTATAGAAGAGTTTAAGCGCTATTATCGTTCAGTTGATGCGTTACTTATTGATGATATTCAATTCTTTGCCAACAAAGAACGTTCCCAAGAAGAATTCTTTCATACCTTTAATGCCTTGTTAGAAGGCAATCAACAGATCATTTTAACCAGCGATCGTTACCCCAAAGAAATTGATGGTGTCGAAGATCGTTTAAAATCACGCTTTGGTTGGGGTTTGACTATTGCGATCGAGCCACCTGAGCTTGAAACCCGGGTGGCGATCTTAATGCGTAAAGCGCAAGAAAATCAGATCCGCCTACCGGAAGAAGTGGCTTTTTTCGTGGCCAAGCGTTTGCGCTCAAATGTTCGCGAACTCGAAGGCGCCTTGAATCGGGTGATTGCTAATGCTAATTTCACCGGCCGGCCCATTACCATTGATTTTGTGCGGGAAGCCTTACGCGATTTATTAGCCCTACAAGATAAGCTGGTGACCATTGAAAATATTCAAAAGACCGTAGCCGAATACTACAAAATCCGTATAGCGGATTTACTGTCGAAACGGCGTTCTCGTTCGGTAGCGCGACCGCGGCAAATGGCGATGGCATTAGCGAAAGAACTCACTAACCATAGTTTGCCAGAAATTGGGGATGCTTTTGGTGGTCGCGATCATACAACTGTGCTTCATGCCTGTCGTAAGATTGAATCGCTAAAAGAAGAAACACATGAAATTAAAGAAGATTTCCAAAATCTTATTCGAACATTATCGTCTTAACAGGGTTTTGTTATGCAATTTGTGATTAACCGTGACGCCTTACTGAAGCCGCTACAAATGGTATCGGGTGCTATTGAACGCCGCCATAATTTGCCAATTTTATCGAATGTGTTATTGGATGTTAGCGCCGATACACTGTCACTGACCGGTACCGATTTAGAAGTGGAGTTGGTTGCTAGCACGGTACAATTGCAAGTACACAGTGCAGGGCGGATTACTGTGCCGGCAAAAAAGCTGTTAGATATTTGCCGCAGCTTACCGGAAAACAGCGATATTGCCGTGCAGGTGCAAGGTGAAAATTGTATTTTAAGCAGTGGCAAAACCAAATTTACGTTATCCACGCTCAATGCTGCTGAATACCCCAATTTAGAAACCTGGCAAGGTGAGGTTGAGTTATCACTGACTCGCCAACAGTTGCGCAAGTTATTAGATGATACGGCCTTTTCGATGGCCAATCAGGACGTACGCTATTACTTAAATGGTTTGTTGTTTGAAGTGGATAACGGCAACTTATCTGCAGTGGCCACTGATGGCCATCGTTTAGCCATGAGTACTTTAGCGTTGCCGTCTTATGCTGGCCAACAAAAGCAGATTATTATTCCACGCAAAGGTGTTTTAGAAATTATGCGCTTGCTGGCGAATGATGAGCAGTTGGTCACCTTGAGCCTTGGCCAAAATCATATTCGTTTAAGTGACAGCAGTTTTAGTTTTAGCAGTAAATTAATTGATGGCCGTTTCCCCGATTACCGTCGTGTGTTGCCGCGCAACAGTACCAAGCAAGTGACCGCGCATCGTACCGTATTAAAAGATGCCTGTACTCGCGCCTCTATTTTATCGAATGAAAAATACCGCGGTGTGCGTTTTACCTTAAGTTCTTCTGAACTGCAGATTGTGGCGAACAACCCTGAGCACGAGCAAGCAGAAGAAGTGATCGAAGTGGAGTACGAAGGGGATAACCTCGAAATTGGTTTTAATGTCGGTTATTTACTAGATGTATTAAATAGCTTGAATACCGATCTGGTGATCCTGAATTTAAATGATTCCAATTCTAGTGCCTTAATAGAAGGTGTGGGTAACGTTGGTGCTGCCTACGTTGTCATGCCGATGCGCTTATAATTCTGTTGTTGTCTAAAGCATGTCGTTAATCTCGCTGCAGCTTAAGCAGTTCCGTAATTTTTCGGAACTGCAATTTAACGCGCATGCGCAGTGCAATCTGATTTGTGGTGAGAATGGCAGCGGCAAAACCAGCTTATTAGAGGCAATTTACTATTTGGCGCATGGTCGTTCTTTTAGAAGTAGTCGGCATCAACGTTTAATTCAATACGAGCAAGAGCATTTTGTACTGCATGCCAAGGTTGCCGATGCTGAGCAAACCTTTAGCTTAGGCTTACAACGCGACAAGCAAGCCGAATTGCTATTGCGGTTAAATGCGGCCAGTAACTGCAAGTTAGCCGATTTTGCGGCTTTGTTGCCGGTGCAATTAATTACGCCTGACAGTTTTAAATTATTTTTTGGTGGCCCGAAAGAGCGTCGTCAATATTTTGATATGGGTGTGTTCCACGTGGAACCTACCTTCTATACCGTGTGGTTGCAGTTTAGTCGGGTTCTGAAACAACGTAATGCCTTGTTAAAGCAAAGCCGGGCTTATGATCAGCAATTTGATTATTGGGATCAGCAATTAGTCAGTCTGGCTTGGCAGTTACAATCGTTGCGAGAGCACTATATCGGTCTGCTGCAACATGAATATTTGAAGCTAGTAGAGGGTAATTCCCTGTTAGCTGAAGTGAGTTTGCAATTACAAGCGGGTTGGCCTGAGCGGGTGCAAAGTCCAGCCGATTTGAAGCAACTGTTAGAACAAAATTTTCAACAAGATATGCGGCAGGGTTTTACTCAATATGGCCCACAAAAAGCGGATTTAAAACTTCGAAGAAAGCAGTTAGTGGTTGAAGAAGTATTATCCCGTGGACAGCTAAAAGTGTTATTATTTGCGCTTAAAATCGCACAAAACAATGTGATAGGTAGCAGCGGCAAGAAACAGCCCTTGTTATTGATTGATGATTTAGCATCCGAGTTGGATGCCAGTTCCACCCAAACGGTTTTTAATTATTTAAACAATATTAATTCGCAGGTTTTTATAACAGCAATTAATGCTGATCAGGTTTCACCTTTTATACCGGCTTCGCGCCGGCAAATGTTTCACGTGGAACACGGTCAGATAACAAGCACGGACAGATAGAGATGGCCGAAGAGCATAATTACGATTCCTCAAGTATTAAAGTATTAAAAGGTCTGGATGCAGTACGTAAAAGACCCGGTATGTATATCGGTGATACCGATGACGGTACAGGTTTACACCATATGGTATTCGAGGTGGTCGACAACTCCATCGATGAAACCTTAGCAGGCTACTGTACTGACATCTGGGTCACCATTCACAGTGATGGTTCGGTCTCTGTTCGTGATAACGGTCGTGGCGTACCTACTGATATGCACGAAGAAGGCGTCTCAGCCGCTGAAGTTATCATGACCGTGCTGCATGCCGGCGGTAAATTTGACGATAACTCTTATAAAGTATCAGGTGGTTTGCACGGTGTGGGCGTATCCGTTGTAAATGCCTTATCTGACAAATTAGAACTGACCATTCGCCGTAAAGGCAAAGTGCATAACCAAATTTATCATCTGGGTGTACCACAAGCACCTTTAGCGGTAATCGGTGAAACAGAAGGTTCAGGTACGGCAATTCGTTTTTGGCCAAGCCCAACTATTTTCTCTGACATCAATTATCACTACGATATTTTAGCGAAACGTTTACGCGAACTGTCGTTCTTAAACTCGGGCGTAAGTATTATCTTAACCGACGAGCGTAACGATAAAAGCGACCATTTTAAGTATGAAGGTGGTATCGAAGCTTTTGTACAGTATTTGAATCGTAGTAAAACCAGCGTGCATCCAAAAGCGTTCTATTTTTCTGATCAGCGCGAAGACGGTATTTCAGTTGAAGTGGCGATGCAGTGGAACGACAGCTATCAAGAAAACGTATTTTGTTTTACTAACAACATTCCGCAACGTGATGGTGGTACTCACTTAGCGGGCTTCCGTGGTGCCTTAACCCGCGTGCTAAATACCTACATTGAGCATGAAGGTTATGCGAAAAAAATGAAGGTACAAGCTTCTGGTGATGATGCCCGAGAAGGTTTGACTGCGGTGATCAGTGTTAAAGTGCCTGATCCAAAATTCAGTTCGCAAACGAAAGACAAATTGGTTTCTTCAGAAGTCCGTTCTGCTGTTGAAAGCGTCATGGGTGAAAAGCTCAACGAGTATTTGTTAGAAAACCCAGGTGATGCCAAAATTATCGTGGGTAAGATTGTTGATGCAGCACGTGCGCGTGATGCCGCGCGTAAAGCGCGCGAAATGACACGCCGTAAAGGAGCGCTGGACATTGCCGGTTTACCGGGTAAATTAGCCGACTGCCAAGAAAAAGATCCTGCTTTATCTGAACTGTACATTGTAGAGGGTGACTCTGCGGGTGGTTCAGCCAAGCAAGGCCGTAACCGTAAAAACCAAGCGATTCTGCCGTTAAAAGGTAAGATCCTTAACGTTGAAAAAGCGCGTTTTGATAAGATGTTATCTTCACAAGAAGTAGGCACTTTAATCACGGCTTTAGGTTGTGGTATTGGTCGCGAAGAATATAACCCGGATAAAACGCGTTATCACAGCATCGTATTAATGACGGATGCTGACGTCGACGGTTCGCATATTCGTACCTTATTACTGACGTTCTTCTATCGGCAAATGCCTGAGTTGATCGAACGTGGTTACATCTATATTGCCCAGCCACCGCTGTTTAAAGTGAAAAAAGGCAAGCAAGAGCAGTATATTAAAGATGAGCCCTCATTAGTTGAATACTTAACGACACTGGCTTTAGATGAAGCTTATTTGCATGTTAATGAAAATGCCCCCGGCATTGGTGGTGAAGCACTGGAAAAGCTGGTTCGTCAATATCATAAAGCTACCAGCATAATCCAACGTTTAAGCCGTAAGATCCCACAGAACTTACTAACCGAACTGATTTATATTGACGGTTTAACCACTGACACAATGAAAAATCAAACGGCGGTAGAAGAATGGGTAAAAACCTTAGCGAAGCGTTTAGATGAGAAAGAAGGTGACGGGTCAATTTATAAATACGATGTGGTAGAAGATCGCGAACGGCAGTTATTCCAGCCAAAAGTGATTATTCGTCAGCATGGTATCGATAACGAATACTTGTTACATCACGATTTTATTACCTCTCGTGACTATTTAAGCCTAGCAGCCTTAGGTGATGAGATCCGTGACTTAATCGAAGAAGGCGGGTATATCCGTCGTGGTGAGAAAGTGAAACCAGTAGCCACATTCCGTGAAGCCTTAGATTGGTTAATGTCTGAGTCGAAGCGCGGTTTGTATATTCAGCGTTATAAAGGGCTAGGGGAAATGAACCCCGATCAGCTTTGGGAAACCACCATGGACCCACAAAATCGCCGGATGCTGCAGGTAAGGATCGAGGACGCTATCGGTGCTGACCAACTGTTTTCAACCCTGATGGGGGATCACGTTGAACCACGGCGAGCCTTTATAGAAGAGAATGCTTTATACGTCGCAAACTTAGACGTATAACCGCACAATACCAAGTAGGGGCTTTCAGCCCCTCAGTTATTTTAGTGAGTTAGTAGCGCATGCATAAATACGATACGAAAACCTTTCAGGGGCTAATCTTAGCCTTGCAGGATTACTGGGCGCGTCAAGGCTGCGTTATTGTTCAGCCGTTAGACTTAGAAGTGGGCGCAGGTACTTTTCATCCTATGACCTTCCTGCGTTCGTTAGGCCCTGAGCCAACCAACGTTGCCTATGTGCAACCTTGTCGTCGGCCAACGGATGGTCGTTATGGCGAAAATCCAAACCGTTTACAACATTACTATCAGTTCCAAGTTATCCTTAAACCATCACCTGATAATATTCAGGAACTGTACTTAGGCTCTTTAGAAGAGTTAGGATTAGATACCCTGGTACATGATATTCGCTTTGTCGAAGACAACTGGGAATCGCCAACGTTAGGTGCTTGGGGCTTAGGATGGGAAGTGTGGTTAAACGGCATGGAAGTCACTCAGTTCACTTATTTCCAGCAAGTCGGTGGCTTAGAGTGTCGTCCGGTGACCGGTGAGATTACCTACGGCCTAGAGCGTCTGGCCATGTATATTCAAGGTGTGGATTCCATCTATGACCTCGTTTGGGCTGATGGCCCCTTAGGCCGAGTGACTTACGGAGACGTATTCCATCAGAATGAAGTTGAACAATCAACTTACAACTTTGAACATGCCGATGTACCTGCCTTGTTTAGCTACTTTGACCAGTGTGAAAAAGAAAGCCAATATCTGATTGAAAAAGGCTTGGCATTGCCAGCCTACGAAAAAGTTATGAAGGCTTCACATGCCTTTAACTTATTAGATGCACGACATGCCATTTCGGTAACTGAGCGTCAGCGTTATATATTACGAGTGCGGGCTTTAGCGAAAGCCTGTGCTGAAGCCTATTTTGCCGCACGTGAAAAATTAGGTTTTCCGCTTTGCAAAACGCAGCCTGCAGTTCAAAAGGAGGCCAAATAATGAGTGCTCAGGATTTTCTGGTTGAGATTGGTACTGAAGAGTTACCACCAAAAGCACTGACAACCTTAGCCACGGCTTTTGCAGACAACATTACGGCGGAATTAGCCAAGTTAGAATTACAACATGGTACGGTGCAATGGTACGCTGCACCACGTCGCCTAGCTGTGCGCGTTAATCAATTAGCGGCACAACAAGCTGATAAAGTAGTAGAAAAGCGTGGCCCTGCTATTGCAGCCGCCTTTGATAAAGCGGGTGAGCCCACCAAGGCAGCTCAAGGCTGGGCTGCAGGTTGTGGTATTAGCGTGGCCGAAGCCGAACGTTTAGAGACGGATAAAGGCGCATGGTTGTTGTGTAAGCAGTTACAAAAAGGCCAAAGTACCACCGCGTTATTAGCCGAGGTGATTACTAGCGCTTTAGCTAAACTGCCGATCGCCAAACCGATGCGCTGGGGCAATTCCGATGCTGAATTTATTCGACCTGTGCATACCATTATTATGCTGTACGGTGATGCTGTTGTTCCTGCAACCATCTTAGGTCGACAAAGCGGTAATCAAACGCACGGCCATCGTTTCCATGCGCCGGCTAAAGTTACCGTAAAAGATGCTGATGCTTACTTACCCGTGTTAGAACAAGCTTATGTCATTGCTGACTTTAGTCGCCGTAAAGCGTTTATTGCTGAGCATGTAACTGCTGCAGCTAAACAGCTTGATGCACAAGTGCAATGGGATGATGCCCTGCTCGAAGAAGTGACCGCCTTAGTAGAATGGCCGGTTGTGTTAGTGGGAAGCTTTGAAGAAAGTTTCTTGCAAGTGCCAGCCGAACCACTTATTTCAACCATGAAAGACAACCAAAAATACTTCCCATTGCGTGATCAGCAAGGCAAGTTATTAAACAAATTTGTGTTTGTCGCGAACATCGCCAGTAAAGATCCGCAGCAAATTATCTCGGGTAACGAGAAAGTGGTGCGGCCGCGTCTATCAGATGCACAGTTTTTCTTTAATACCGATCGCAAAACTAAGTTAGTGGATCGCTTAGAAAGCTTAAGCACCGTGTTATTCCAACAGCAATTAGGTACCTTAGCGGAAAAATCGGAGCGGATCAGTCAGGTTGCTGCCTATATTGCTAAGCAAATTGGTGCTGATGAAACGGCGGCAGCACGCGCCGGTTTATTATCTAAAACCGATTTAATGACCAACATGGTCGGAGAGTTCCCAGAGGTACAAGGTATTATGGGAATGCACTATGCACGCTTAGATGGTGAAGCGGAAGCAGTGGCATTAGCGCTCAATGAGCAATACATGCCGCGTTTTGCAGGTGATCAATTACCAAGCCGTTTAGAAGGTGCGGCAGTAGCCATTGCCGATAAATTAGATACCTTAGTCGGTATTTTTGGCATTGGCCAAGTGCCGAAAGGAGATAAAGATCCTTTTGCATTGCGTCGTGCAGCTATTGGTGCTTTGCGTATTATGGTCGAAAAGCAACTGCCATTGGATTTAGTCGATTTAATTCGCTTTAGCCAGCAGACTTTTGGCAGTAAATTGACGCATTCAGAGGTGGCTAATGACGTCGTCGACTTTATGCTAGGCCGCTTCCGTGCTTGGTATCAAGACGAAGGTTACAGCATTGATGTGATCCAAGCCGTACTGGCGCGCCGTCCAACCAACCCTGCAGACTTTGACCGCAGGGTGAAGGCGGTAGCCGCGTTCCGTAAACTTGAGGCCGCTTTAGCGCTGGCAGCAGCGAATAAACGCGTTGCAAATATTCTTGCTAAGGTGGACACCGCCATTGCGGATACTGTGCATGAAAACTTACTGCAGGAAAACGCGGAACAAGCCTTATTTAGTGCGATAAAGGCAGAGCAAGTGTATCAGGCGAGTGTCAGTGATTATACCCGCGCGTTAAGCCATCTTGCCGCTTTACGTGAGGTGATTGATCATTTCTTTGATCAAGTAATGGTCAATGCAGATGATGCCGCCGTCAGAGCGAATCGTTTAGCGTTATTAAAACAGCTGCGCGAATTATTTTTGCAGGTTGCTGATATCTCAGTATTGCAATAGAGCATGAATAACTAAAAAGCCAGCTGAATTGCTGGCTCTTTAGTTTATTTAATAAATGTCGAACGATGAACGCGCAATTTAATAATATATTAAAATGATAAGTTAGCCTCTTGTTTGATCTCGGCCATTGTTTTTTGCTTTGTATAACATCATATCTGCCAACTTTATACTTTCACTAAACTCTTCAGACTTATTGCATAACGCAACTCCAAAACTTGCTGTTACCTTATATTGCGGTGCAGAAGGGACCAATTGTTGTTGGTGAAACTGTTTGCGAATTTTATCAGCTATATTCAACGCATCTTGAACAGAAGTACGTGGCAGAATTAATAAAAACTCTTCACCGCCGATGCGACATGCGAAGTCTTGTTGGCGAATATTTTGTTTGAACATATATGCGACTGATTTAAGTACGTTATCTCCAACATCGTGACCAAAATTATCATTAAGGCGTTTAAAGTAATCTATGTCACACATAATAAGAGAAACCGGAAAAAAAAGATCCGGTTGTTTTTCGAAGCTTGGTACTAAACAAGCATCAATAAAGCGACGATTCGCTAAATTGGTTAACTGATCAGTGTTTGCTTGTTGGTCTTTAATTTGTTGTAGCTTATCCATTGCTTCGTGACTACGTTCACGGTAATGATCGTTAATCCAACAGACAATAATAACAATGAGCAACGAGGCAATAAAACGACTAGCTTCAGCTTCTTTATAGTTTGCCGAAATAAGGTCGGGGATAAAAAGCATTATACTTAGAATAATAAGTAAAACAGCATTCGAGATTAGCGCATTGCGCACACCAAGTAGGCCAAACAAAATTGCGGGAAATGGAAATACCCAAAACAGTGCTGTGTTATTAAAGCCCCCTTGATAAACTAGGCTAAGAACAAAACTTGCAACAAGTAGCGTTTCAATAACACAGGCTCGATCAAGATTGCGAGTAATATTAAAAACAATTATGTTTAATAAGAATAAACTGCCCGTAGTAAACAAGATAGTAGGTAATAATATTTGTTCAGCACTGAGATTTTTTACACCGTAAATAAACATAACGGCAGTGGTGATGTAACTAACAAACCTCAGAATATATAAACGCCGTCGAGCATCAATTTTCTGAGCTTGTTCCGTACTTTGCTTATTAAAAGGCTGATGCAATGTTTTTAATCCTTCAAATTATCTCATCATACTAATGTTAGTCTGCTATTTTTTAAAGCCAAGGGGTAATGTTAATTTGCCTGTATAAAAAAGCCAAACATAGCGGCATTTAGTATTAGCTATCAAAAATAGACTAAGTTTCAGAATTAGAGATTCTCGTTAATAAGGTTAATCGTCCAAAACATTAACAGCACTTTATACAGTATAAAATAGGTGGATATCGTTGGCTTGGCGAGGTTTCATCAACATAGGTATATAAGAGCCTAGTTATATTGACGAATAAACCCAGTAAGTTCGCGGCCAATTACTTGCGACATATTTTAGTCCGTTACTAATAAATTAAACATCTGTTTAAGCAACAGCGTTATAGCTTGTTTGCCATTTTTCCATCAGTGGTATACGAATACCAAGGTGGTTTTTAAGTTAACGGTAAGAAGTCAGAGCTAATCAGCATCGGCTACTAAGAATACGACTCGTAAATTGTATGAATCAACTAGGTAAAGAACAAATTCAGCGGATGAGAACCACTCTATGGCAATATTAAGAGAGTTATTAGCTGCTGTTCGTCAAATGGTTTAGTGAAATCGCCAAGTTAATAATAAGCTGCTCTTTTGGCCTTGCTGCATCTTCAATTGTTTCACTTCAACCGTTTGATATTGTGTTAACAACGCGAGCAACAGGTTGTGGTGTTTTTGCTGTGAGACCAGAGTGGTAAACCAGCCAACTTGTTTAGCAAATAATGCGCTCTCTTTAATCATATTGCTAATAAAAGCGAGCTCGCCGCCGTCACACCATAGCTCATTGTTATTGCCCGAAAAATTGCGACCTTGCTTGGCTTTACCGAGCTTTTGCCATTTTTGTTGGTTAACCGCTTGTGCTTCAGCAGCAGAACGATAAAAAGGGGGATTACACACCACTAAATCAAAATACTCCTGCGCGTGGATAATACTTTGAAAAATCTGCAAAGGTTTGGCTTGTAAACGCAAACTAATCATCCCTTTTAAGCGATCGTTGGCGTTAATAATAGTGTTGGCGATGTTCAGAGCTTGCTGATCAATATCGCTACCGACAACCTGCCAACCGAAACTGCGTGTCGCCAAAATGGGGTAAATGCAATTCGCGCCACAACCAATATCTAGCATTCGTACTTGTTTACCCTGTGGCACTTGCCCCTGATGTTGTGGCAGTTGACCAAGCAAATCTGCAGCATAATGTAAATAATCAGCACGGCCTGGGATCGGTGGGCAGAGATAGCCTGAGGGTAATTGCCAAAAATCAATTTGGTAATAGCTTGCTAAGATGGCCGCATTCAGATGTTGTACCGCCTGGCTGTTACTGAAATCTATAGTGGCAGCACCGGTTGGCGTGCGGGTTAAAAATGGTGTTAATGCAGGATATTTGGCACAAAGTGTTGGCAAATCATAACGGCCATGATGCGGATTTCTGGGGTGAAGTTTTGAAGGTTCGCTGGTCATAATCTTTAATAGTAAGCACTTTGCGCTAAGTGTAATAGAATGCCGCTTGGGCTGCGAGTTAAACTCGCCACAATAAGCACAAGCTTCGGCTAGCGGATGCAATATGACTCATTTAAAAGGAGCTTGCCATGGCGCAGAAATTTATCAGTTGTATCAGTTTATTAGTAACGGATTATGATGCGGCGATTCAATTTTACACGCAGTGTTTAGGTTTTAACTTAATAGAAGATACCATGCTATCCGCCGATAAACGCTGGGTAAAAGTCGTCCCACCAGGCGCACAAACCGCGATCTTGCTGGCTAAAGCAAGTAATGCACAGCAACTTGCCTTGGTCGGCTGTCAAACCGCAGATCGGGTAGGACTGTTTTTACAAACAGACAATTTTTGGCAAGACTACGAGAAAATGTGTCAGCAAGGTGTCGTGTTTTTGGAAGCACCTCGTGAGGAAACGTATGCTACCGTAGTGGTGTTTCAAGATTTGTATGGTAATAAATGGGATTTACTACAGCCTAAACAACCTGCCTAGCAACAGTATTAACTTTTAAAACCGTTCACAAACTCAGTATCTGGCAAGGCTTGTTGCAGCAATTGCTGTAACGGTTGCATTTGTTCTAGCCGAAATTTGTATTGCACGCGAAGCTGGCCATTTAAGTCAAAATCGATAAAACCCAGTTTATCTTCTTGCCACAGTGTGATTTGTTTAATGCTGCGAAGCGGGGCGCTGTCCATGCCGACACGCAGTTTTTGTTCCTGAACAGCAAAAAGTCTCAGGATGTCTTTGCTATAAATATACTCGTCATCACTCAGTGGCTTACTTTTGCTGAAAAAAAATAGCTCTAAGCTAAATAGTAAAGCCGTGAAAAACAAACTTTGATAACCAAATAGCCAAAATAAAAGCGCAATACCCAGCAGTATTAGCGCTTTTGCAGTAATAGAGTCTTTAATCAGTGGCCAAAACATAGATAAAAGCTGAATAAGTTAACATTTAGTTACCTTAAATAACCTCGCTAGGCTCGTCAAGCTAGAGACCGTCTGTTAGCGACACGATTAATTGCTTGGTGCTAATTCTGCTGTTTTAGCTTGTTGTACTAAGTTACGTACATCCTGTAGCAGTTGCTGTGCGTCATAGATAATGCCATCTTTAATGGTATAGCGCACACCTTTAGTGCGTTCTGCTTCATTTTTGTCGTTTAATCGATAATGCCCGGTGCCATATAGCACTTTAAAATTGGCTAACGGGTTTTCAGCTACAATGAACATGTCGGCTTTTTTGCCCGGTACGATACTGCCAATGTCTTCGTCTAAACCCAGTGCAATAGCGCCATTAAGCGTTGCCGCTTGAATAACTTCCAGTGCATTAAAGCCGGCTTCACGTAATAGTTCTAACTCTTGAATAAAGCCAAAACCATAGATTTTATAGATATAACCCGCATCTGAACCGGTGGTAATACGACCACCATGGTTTTTAAAGTCTTGTAGAAATTGCATCCACAACCGGTAATTTTCGCGCCAACGTACTTCATGCTCAGTGGTCCAATCAAACCAGTAGGAGCCATGTGCGTAACGGTTTGGCGTAAAGAAACGCGTTAGGGTCGGTAGGGTATACTCTTGATGCCATTCAGCGTTACGCTGCGCGGAGGCATCACGGCTAGCTTCATAGATAGTTAGGGTGGGGTTAATAGTAAAATCGAGTTTAATAAGCTCATCTCGTACCGCAATCCATTTATCTGAGCCGGGTTTAGCTGCTTGCGCCCATAATTCACCGGCAGCCGCGAAGCGATCTTGTTCATTTTGATAGTTATAGTTTGTCGGATAGTTTTGAACAGTTTGTCCATCAAACAATGCTTCAGGCAAACCATACCAATGTTCCATCGAACCCAGCCCCATGCGGGCACTGTCGACGACATTGGTGCGCATCACATTAAGTTGCGCATGATGCATCATGCTGCCAAGATTTTGTTTTTCAGCTTCATCTAAGGCTGCAGCCATAATGCTGGGCGTAGCACCAAAAAATTTAATGCCCGCTGCTCCGGCTTTTTTGATGTCTTTAACCCATTTACGTGCCTGATCCGGATTAAATACCGGTTGCGCTAAGCCTTGACCAAAGCCAACATAAGGCACGATCCTTGGGGCAACTATAGTATTCGCGGCGGCCGCTTTGACGTGCTTTAACGTCCATGCTAGGCCGTTAAAACTGCCGGGTTCTCTTACGGTGGTAATGCCATGCGCGAGCCAAAGTTTAAATACATATTCTGCAGGGATGCCATTGGCTGAGCCGCCAATATGACCGTGCATATCAATAAAGCCAGGCAGGATATACATACCGCTGATATCCATTTCTTGATCGCCAGGCGCCGCTTGTGGTCGACTGGCAGGCAATACGGGCACATCAGGATAACCGACAATACTCACTTGTTTAATCCGGTCTTGCTCGATAACGATATCGACAGGCCCTACTGGTGGCGCACCTTCTCCGCTAATTAAAATCCCTCCTCGAAGAATTAACCGCTTATAAGGGCCATCACCTTGGTTGCCGCGCTCAGGCGCTGAGGGCGTGCGCTCAGTGGTTTGGGCGAAGGTAATCGGTGTTACTAAGGTAGCTAATATCAATAACGTGAAGGGAAGTCGCATAAAACGGACCATAACATTTCCAATAGTCATTTATTATGGTATCAGTGTGGATAAAGTTTCGACATGTCGCAAGCGATTACGTTAGCTCGTCGCTAGGATGCGTTAAAAGGTTTCTGGGTTTAACAGTGAGTGTTAATGAGCCCCTTTTTTGATTAAGTAACGGTAGGGAATTTCGCTGGTGCTGTATTGCATTAACTCGTGATCCATAAAGCGACAAAAAGCGGGAATATCACGCGTACTGGCTGGATCGTCGGCGATAATCAACAAGGTTTCACCATTTTGCATTTTTCGGATCTGTAGTCTTACCATCATCACTGGCTCTGGGCAGCGTAGGCCTAGGGCATCTAAGGTGTGATCGGCATGCTGAAATTCATCTGCCATTGATAACTCCAATAATATAAGACGCAAATTTAACGACAAGCCATTAAAAAAGGCCGTATCAACGGCCTTATTCTAAGCGATTGTGTTACAAGCTGCCAGTTTAAGGCCGCTCAAACACCGTGGCAATGCCTTGGCCTAAACCAATACACATAGTCGCTAAACCAAATTTACCGCCTTTATCTTCCATCACATTTAGTAAGGTGGTGGCGATACGTGAACCTGAACAACCTAATGGGTGACCTAGCGCAATGGCGCCCCCATTAAGATTCACTTTTTGGTCGGCCACTTCAAGTAAGCCAAGATCTTTCATTACAGGCAAGGCTTGTGCAGCAAAGGCTTCGTTCAGTTCTGCATAGTCAATGTCGTTAATGGTTAAGCCAGCCATTTTTAACGCTTTCTTACTGGCCGGTACCGGACCATAACCCATGATGGACGGATCACAACCTGCGACACCCATACCGCGTACATAAGCACGGATAGGTAAGCCTAAGGCTTTAGCTTTCTCTTCGCTCATCACTAACATGCCCGATGCACCGTCAGATAAGGCTGAAGACGTACCGGCCGTTACAGTGCCGTTTGCTGGGTCAAACACCGGGCGTAAAGCTGATAACGCTTCAACCGTGGTTTCAGGACGGATGACTTCATCATAATCCATGAGTTTTAACACGCCGTCGGCATCGTGGCCTTCAGTAGGAACAATTTCGTTTTTGAACCGACCCTGCTCTGACGCTTCTTGTGCCAAGCGGTGTGAGCGAGCACCAAATTCATCTTGTTGCTGACGACTGATACCGTGCATTTTACCAAGCAGTTCTGCGGTTAAACCCATCATGCCTGCTGCTTTGGCAACAGATGTTGCCAAGCCTGGATGAAAATCAACACCGTGATTCATTGGCACATGACCCATGTGCTCAACACCACCAATTAGATAGACATCGCCCATACCCGTTTGAATAGCACGTACGGCGTCATGCAAGGCTTGCATGGATGAACCACAAAGACGGTTAATGGTCACCGCGGGCACAGAATGCGGGATACCGGCTAATAACGAGGCGTTTCGAGCAATGTTAAAGCCTTGTTCTAGCGTTTGTTGCACACAACCCCAGATCACATCATCAATATCGGCAGCATCTAATGCGGGATTACGAGATAACAACGATGCCATAACATGCGCTGAAAGTTGTTCGGCACGCACATTACGATACATGCCACCTTTAGAGCGACCCATCGGGGTGCGAATACAATCTACTATTACTGCGTTTTTCATTATGCTGTGCTCCTGCGCTTAAACCGGGAAGAAACGCTGGCCGTTGGCAGCCATGGCGCGCGTATGATCTGTAACCTGATAAATTTCACCTAGATGGGCGTATTTATCGGCTAGGGCAACAAAGTTAGCTAAACCTAAGGTGTCGGCGTAACGCAGTGGACCACCGCGAAACGGAGGGAAACCTAAGCCGTAAACAAGGCCCATATCGGCTTCAGCGGCACTGGCAACGATACCTTCTTCTAAGCAGCGAATGGTTTCGTTAATCATCGGTACCATAACGCGAGCAATAATCTCGTCAGCACTAAACTCGTGTTTCTCAGTCGTAAGTTCAGACAGTAAACCTAAGCTTGTTGCATCGATATCTTTCTTCGGTTTGCCTTTGGCGTCTTTACTGTAAGTATAGAAACCTACGCCATTTTTCTGGCCGTAACGTTTCGCGTTATACATCGCGGCTACCGGGTCCTTTGCCAGTTTCGCCATCCGAGTTGGGAAGCCATCCGCCATCACATCGGTACAGTGATAAGCGGTGTCTAAGCCCACTACGTCCAGTAAATAGGCGGGGCCCATTGGCCAACCGAATTGTTTCTCCATCACTTTATCCACTTGCGCAAAATCTGCGCCATCCAGCATTAACTTACTGAAACCAGCAAAGTAGGGGAACAATACACGGTTAACGAAGAAACCAGGACAGTCGTTTACAACAATGGGGGATTTCCCCATTTTGGCAGCATAAGCCACGACCGCAGCAACGGTTTCATCACTGGTATCTTTACCGCGGATGACTTCAACTAACGGCATTCTGTGTACGGGGTTAAAGAAATGCATACCGCAGAAGTTTTGCGGCCGATTTAGGTTTGCCGCTAACTGATTAATAGAAATAGTAGAGGTGTTCGAGGTTAAAATAGCATCGTCGCTTAATAAGGCTTCAGTTTCTTTTAACACCGCGCCTTTAATTTTTGGATTTTCGACAACCGCTTCAACAACGATATCCACGCCGGCCACTAAATCATTGCTTAACGTGGGAGTAATAGCCGAAATCACTTTAGCCATGCCGACGGCATCTAATTTTTTACGATCGACTTGTTTTGAGAGCAACTTGGTTGCTTCTGACATGCCTAAAGCGAGTGCGTTGTCGGCAATGTCTTTCATGACCACCGGTACACCTTTCAGTGCAGACTGATAAGCAATACCCCCGCCCATAATACCCGCGCCTAATACAGCGGCTTTATTCACGGCTTTAGTCGCGGTCTTCGCGGCTTTTTTCGCTTTACTTTTAATGACTTGGTCATTTAAAAATAGCCCTATTTGCGCCGTCGCCGCGTCGGTCTTGGCTAATTTGGCAAACCCGGCGTTTTCTAAAGCAACGGCACCAGCCCGATCTAACGTGCTAGCGGCTTCTATCGTTTGTACCGCCATCATCGGTGCCGGATAATGTTTACCCGCAGTGGCGAACACCATACCCTTGGCTGTATTAAAGCTCATGGTGGCTTCAATTTTATTCAGTTTTAGAGGCTGTAATTTTACGGCGCGTTTTTTCTGCCAGTTTAGCTGACCCGCGATAGCGTCTTGCAGCATGCTTAAACCGGCTGCCGCTAATTTTTCAGGGGCAACAACGGCATCAATTAAACCTTCTTTTTGGGCTTGCTCTGCACTGCGATCTTTACCGGTGGTGATCCACTCCATGGCATTGTCAGCGCCAATAATCCGTGGTAAACGAACCGTGCCCCCAAAGCCAGGCATTAAACCGAGTTTAACTTCAGGTAAGCCGATGCGCGTGGTCGTGTCAGCTACACGGTAGTCACAAGCGAGCGTCCATTCACAGCCGCCACCTAAGGCGAAGCCTTTAATGGCCACTACGGTAGGAACAGGCAGGTCTTCACAAGCATCAAACACATCAGAAGCTTGTTTAATCCACGGAACTAAATCGGCTTCAGGCCGTTCAAAAATAGGTAAAAACTCAGTAATGTCAGCACCGACCACAAAGTTATCTTTGCCACTAACAAAAAGAACACCTTTTAAAGCGGGATCCGCGTGCAGCTTACTTAGGGCTGCCTTACAATCAGTCAGCGTCTGTTGATCAAATTTGTTGACCGAACCTTGTGCGTTAAAGGTAAACTGGGCAATACCAGGTTGCACATACTCAACCTGAATGCTGTTACTCTGGTAAATCATAAAAATGCTCCTTGGTCGCGTTAGCTATATATCATTATTCGCAACTGGTACGATGAGGTTATCTGATCCAGTGTCTCGTGCTTTTAGAAAAATATCAATAGTTATTTAAACGGGTGTTTTAAATCGTGCTAAGCACAAACATACTTAACTATAGACAGTATTGACTGACTAAGTTTTCATCTGGAGTTGTACAGTGAAACGCCTGATCTTTATATTAAGTTGTACTTTTTTTTCTACAATGGCTGTCAGTAATGCTGAACAGATTGAACAGCAACGTGAGTTATTTGTGCAAGCCGAGCGCCAAATTGGCTCTGCACCTCTTAGACAAGTTGAAGCGTGGTTAGAAGAATTAAAAGATTATCCGTTACAACCCTATCTGCAACAACGCTACTTACAGCGGCGTTTGAATGCTCACACTGATATTGAAAGCTTTTTACAGCAACATAAAGGCTCTCCGCTGGATTGGCCGTTGCGCCGGCCCTTTTTACAAAGTTTAGCTAAAGCAAAACAATCTGAACGGTTTTTAATGAACTTTCCGGGTAGTTCAGACGCTGAGCTAAATTGTACGGCGTTGGAGCAGCGTTTGCTGGTTAGTCCGGTTGATAAGCAGCAAGTCTGGCAGGAGGTACAAGCGTTATGGACCGTAGGGAAATCACAACCTAAAGACTGCGATGACCTGTTTAAACAATGGCGCCAGGTTAATCCGCTGCAAGCTGATACAGTGTTGCGGCGTATTCAATTGTCTGCAGAAGGCGGTGATGCGAGTTTAATTCGTTATTTAAAAACCTTGCTACCGACTAATCAGCAATATTTAGCGGACATGTGGCTACAAGTAAGAAAGGACCCTAGTGTCATGACGAAAGGTCGCTTCTTTGCTGGCAAACATGTGGTTGAACGCGACATTTTGGCTTACGGTTTAAAGCGTCTAATCTGGCGCTCACCCGATCAAGCCTTAAAAATGTGGCAGCGTTTTGTTAATGATCCTTATTTTACCGCTGCTCAGCGCGTTGATGTGCAGCGTCAATTTGCTATTGCCTTAGCCAGTAAAGGGGATAGTCGCGCCGATGAGTGGATGGCGCAGTTACCCCCCGAGTTATTGGATAGCAGCTTGGCACAATGGCAAGTAGGCCATGCGTTACGAGAGCTAAACTGGCCGAAAGTGCAAAAAGTCATTGAGCAGTTTCCTGCAGATCTCGCGGCAGATATCAATTGGCGCTATTGGTTAGCTCGAGCTTTTGAAGAGCAGGGTCAGCAAGCAAAGGCCGATCCCATTTTTCGTGAGCTGGCTTTGCGTAGACACTTTTATGGCTTTATGTCGGCAGCTAAGTTGGGGCTGCCACCGAGTTTAGCGCACAATCCGGTGATGGTATCTGCTGAAGAGTTGTTATTAGTGCAGCAACACCCTGCGGTGCAACGCGCCATTGAATGGCTGGCGCTTGGCCGAATGACCGAAGCGCGACGGGAATGGAATTTCTTACAACGCTCAGTGACTGAATCGCAAAAGTTAGCCGCAGCTAAGCTAGCCGGTCAAATGGAGTGGCATGAGCGCGCCATTTTTACGCTGGCGGATGCCGGTTATTGGGACGATGTAGAATTACGTTTTCCGCTGGCTTATAAAGATGAAATTCAACGCTCGGCGAAAGGCGCAAAAGTAGATTCTGGTTGGGCTATGGCAATAGCTCGGCGCGAAAGCTCTTTTATGGCTGATGCTAATTCTCCGGTGGGTGCGCGAGGTTTAATGCAAATTATGCCAGCTACCGCCAATGATATTGCAAAAAAACGCGTGCCAATAGCGCAACTTTATAACCCCACCACCAATATCGATTATGGTACCGATTACCTTAATTATTTGATGAAGCGTAACGACGGTAATTTAATTATGGCCACCGCAGCTTACAATGCAGGTTACAGTCGTGTTCGGCAATGGATCCCGACAGACCACGCTTTGCCCGTTGATGTATGGGTAGAAACGATCCCTTATCGCGAAACGCGAGAATATGTAAAAGCAGTGATGGCGTATTATCAGATTTACAATATTCGCTTAAATGAACCCATTGATGTGTTTCAACCGCTGGTTGCGATGCAGATTGGGGCGAAGAGTAAATGATGTTATTATCCAAAGCCCTTAACAGCAACCAGTAAGGTGTTTATGAACTCAACATATCAGCAACTTTATCCAGAGCATCTAGCAGAACTGCAGTTGCGTACCCGCAATGTGTTGGCTCGTGAGAATCTCGACGCGCTCGTTATTCATTCAGGTCAAGCAAAGCGCAAGTTCTTGGATGATATGGATTATCCGTTTAAAGCCAATCCACATTTTAAAGCGTGGTTACCGGTAGTCGATAATCCGCATTGCTGGTTAATAGTTGATGGTGTAAATAAACCCAAACTGATTTTTTATCGGCCAAAAGATTTTTGGCACAAAGTGCCTGACGCACCAAGTGATTTTTGGGCTGAGCACTTTGATATTCAGTTGCTTGAAAAAGCTAATACGGTTGAAAAGCTGTTGCCTTATGATAAAGCACGTGTGGCGTATTTAGGTGAGTATCTTGAAGTCGCTAAAGCCTTAGGCTTTACCCACATCAACCCTGAGCCCGTGATGAATTACCTGCATTTTTACCGGGCGTATAAAACCGCTTATGAGCATGCCTGTATGCGCAATGCCAACCGTATGGCTGTGACCGGGCATCGTGCGGCAGCCGCGGCCTTTTATGCCGGTGGCAGTGAGTTTGATATTCAGCTCGCTTACTTAGCGGCTGTTGGTCAAACTGAAAATGAAGTGCCTTATGGCAATATCATTGGTTTAAATGAACATGCCGCTATTTTGCACTACACTGCTTTAGAGCGTAAAAAACCTGCGCAGCATCATTCCTTTTTAATTGACGCGGGTGCCGAGTTTCATGGTTATGCGGCAGACATTACTCGTACTTACAGCTTCGATCCGAAAGATGAATTCTCTGCACTGATCCAAGCGGTGCAAAACGTGCATTTGCAGGTAGTGGATGCGATTAAACCGGGTAACAAATACACGGATTTACAGTTTTTAACTCATCGCTTGTTAGCACAAGTGCTGATTGATTTTGATTTTGTCCGCAGCAGTGTCGATACTATTGTTGATACCGGTATTAGTAGCACTTTTTTCCCGCACGGCGTGGGCCATCACCTAGGTTTGCAAGTGCATGATGTCGGTGGTTTTATGGCCGATGAGCGTGGCACTCATGTGGCTTCACCAGAACAACATCCGTTCTTACGCTGTACACGGCTGATTGAACCGTCAATGGTATTTACTATTGAGCCAGGCTTATATTTTATCGATAGTCTGTTAGCCGACTTGCAAGACAAAACCGAGAATAAGCTGTTTAACTGGCAAAAAATTGATGCTTTCCGCCAGTTTGGTGGTATTCGTATCGAAGATAACATTATTGTGCACCGTGAGCGCAATGAGAATATGACTCGCGAGTTGCAACTGCCATAAGCGGTCGCTGAAAAGGACATTATGCAATATCGTTCGATTATCCGTATCTTGGGGATGCTGATTGCTATCTTCAGTATCACCATGGTGCCGCCGGCGATGGTGGCCTTCTGGTATAAAGATGGTGCGGGTTTACCCTTTATTTTGTCCTTTTTAATGTGTGTTGCCATCGGTTTTATCACCTGGTATCCCAATCGTAAATACCGTCGCGAACTTAAAGTGCGTGACGGTTTTTTAATTGTAGTGCTGTTTTGGATTGTGCTCGGTGCGGTGGGCGGCATCCCGTTAGTTCTGGCTGAATATCCGAATTTGAATCTCGCTTCCGCGATGTTTGAAGCTTTTTCTGGCTTAACTACGACCGGCGCCACGGTGCTAACCGGCATTGAGTTGTTACCCAAGGCCATTCTCTATTATCGTCAGCAATTACAATGGCTAGGCGGTATGGGAATTATCGTTTTAGCGGTGGCCATTTTGCCACTGCTCGGTGTGGGCGGGATGCAGTTGTTTCGTGCTGAAACACCCGGGCCGGTTAAAGATAACAAAATGACACCGCGTATTGCTGATACCGCAAAGCACCTCTGGTATATCTATTTAGCCTTAACCATTACTTGTGCGTTAGCTTTTTATTTAGCCGGTATGTCGGCGTTCGACGCCATCTGTCATGCGTTTTCAACAGTCGCCATTGGTGGTTTTTCTACTTATGACGCCAGTATGGGCCATTTTAACAGTCCGTTGATCAATCTGATTTGTGTGTTCTTTTTGTTTATTAGCGCGGTAAATTTCACCTTGCATTTTGCTGTCGTGCGCGGCAAAAATTTAAGAACTTATTTTGGCGATCCAGAATTTAATACCTTTTTGGGTATTCAAGTGGCGTTGATTCTCATCTGTTTCTTAGTGTTGCTGCACACCAGTGTCTATCCCGATCAGCTCACTGCGCTAAATCATGCCGTATTTCAAGCCGTGTCTATCTCCACTACCGCCGGTTTTGCTACGGATAGCTTTTCAGCTTGGCCATTGTTTTTGCCTATTTTGCTAATATTTTCGAGTTTTATTGGCGGTTGTGCCGGCTCGACCGGTGGCGGCATGAAAGTTGTGCGTGTGCTGTTGTTGTTTAAGCAGGGTGCGCGTGAGCTCAATCGCTTGGTGCATCCACGCGCGGTATATGCCATTAAGTTAGGTCGTCGTGCTGTAGAAGATCGCATTGTGCAAGCGGTATGGGGCTTCTTTGCGGCTTATGCGTTAGTGTTTGTGGTGATTATGCTGGCGTTGATTTTTACTGGTTTAGATAATATTACGGCGTTTTCGGCAACGGCGGCTTGTTTAAATAACTTGGGGCCCGGTCTGGGCGAAGTGGCCGCTCACTTCGGTAATATCCCCGATGCCAGTAAATGGATTTTGATTGTAGCTATGGTGTTCGGTCGCTTGGAGATTTTCACTTTGCTGGTGCTATTTACCCCTGCCTTTTGGAAAGACTAAGCTTAGCGTGTTAGATAAAAATCGCACTCACTTGGAACAACTTTTCGACTTCCACAATGTGTTTTTTATCGACCATAAATAAGATAACGTGATCATCAGTATTGATGCGCGTATTATCATGGGCAATCATGACTTCATCGCCTCTGACGATGGCGCCGATAGTGGTGCCTGGCGGCAGCTTAATTTCGCCAATGGTTTTACCGACCACCTTGCTGGTGCTGCTGTCACCATGCGCGATGGCTTCAATGGCTTCAGCCGCGCCACGGCGCAGTGAATACACATTTACAATGTCACCGCGGCGAATATGCGTCAATAATGCTGAGATAGTGGCTTGTTGCGGCGACACTGCAATATCCACTTCACCACCTTGCAATAAATCAACATAGGCACTGCGTTTAATCAGCACCATGGTCTTTTGTGCCCCCATACGCTTTGCCAGCATGGCCGACATAATGTTGGCTTCGTCATCGTTTGTTACTGCAATAAAAACATCGATTTGCTCAATGTTTTCTTCTTCTAACAATTCAGGATCTGAAGCATCGCCGACATAGACAACAGTGTTATCTAAGCCACTAGATAAGAATTCAGCCCGTTCTTTACTACGCTCAATTAATTTTACACTATGAGTTTTTTCTAATGCGCGGGCTAAACCAAATCCGACGTTACCACCACCGGCAATCATGATCCGTCGATAGCTACGTTCTAACTTTTGCAGTTCGCTCATTACTGCGCGGATGTGTTTAGTGGCGGCGACAAAGAACACTTCGTCGTCGGCTTCGATAATGGTTGTGCCCAGCGGTTTTATTGCATTACCACGTCGATAAATGGCGGCCACACGGGTTTCGATATGTGGCATGTGTTCTTTCAGTGCCGATAATGCATGGCCCACTAATAAGCCACCGTAATAGGCTTTCACCGCAACTAAACTGACTTTACCTTCAGCAAATTCAACAACCTGTAGTGCGCCGGGGTAATCAATTAGCCGGCGAATATAATTGGTCACCAACGCTTCCGGTGCAATAAAGTGGTCAACGGGCATATCGTCTTTATGAAAGAGTTCATCGCGGTACTTTAAATACTGATTGGTGCGAATACGGGCAATTTTCAGCGGCGTATTAAACATACTGTAGGCCACCTGACAGGCCACAATGTTAACTTCATCCGAGTTGGTCACGGCAACAACCATGTCGGCATCTTCGGCGCCGGCTTTGCGCAAAATATCAGGATGTGAGCCATGACCAAACACCACCTGCAGGTCAAAACGATCTTGCAATGAGCGCAGTTTATCCAGATTGGTATCAACAATCGTAATATCATTCTGTTCACCGACCAGGTTCTCTGCCAGTGTTGCGCCAACTTGTCCTGCCCCTAGGATGATGATTTTCATAGTCTGTCTCAGTTCGGCGTTGCTTTGTGCAACAAGGCAAAGAAGAAGCCATCCATGTCGGCTGCACCCGGTAAGATTTGCCAACAAGCTTCGGTACCGGCCTGAGTGATAGGCACTAGGCTTGCATCGGCTTGGTGTGCCAAAAATTGCGTGATTTGTAGCTGGTTTTCGGCCGGTAACACGCTACAAGTTGCATAAAGTAAGGTACCGCCTGGTTTTAATAGCTGCCAGGCTTGTTGCAAAATGTCGGTTTGTAAGCTGGCTAAATTAGCGATATCGGCTTTTTTACGTAACCAGCGAATATCAGGATGGCGCCGGATCACACCGGTGGCCGAGCAGGGCACATCTAATAAAATGCGATCAAACAGGTTGCCTTGCCACCAGCGTGCAGTATCCAGCACATCGGCAGCAACGACGCGAGCCTCTAATTGTAGCCGTGCTAAGTTTGCATGCACACGCTCTAATCGCTTTTCATCACGGTCCAGTGCGGTTAAATGCAGGTCAGTGGTCTGTTCCAAAATATGGCACGTTTTGCCACCGGGCGCGCAGCATGCATCCAGTACTTGCTCGCCGGGTTGTGCATTCAGCAATAAAGCGGCATGTTGCGCTGCGGCATCTTGCACAGAGAACCAGCCTTGCTGATAGCCCGGTAAGCTGGTGACATCGCAAGCTTGTTGTAGTTTGATCGCAACCGGTAAATAGCTAAAGGGTTGGCTATAAGCAATATCTTCAGCCGTTAGTGCAGCACAAAATTGCGTTGGGCTGATTTGTTGCTGATTAATGCGCAGCCATAACGGCGCTTTTTGTTGGTTGGCTAACAGGATATCAGTCCAATCTGCAGGGTAGGCTTGTTGCAACGCGCTGATTAGCCAGCCAGGGTGGTTAAATTTCACGGCATCAGGCGCATGACTAAAATCAAATAATGCCGGTTGACGTTGCACACTGCGTAACACCGCGTTAATCAGTTTTGTTAGGCTTTGGCCTTTTAAACTTCGAGCGGCTTCAACCGTTTCGCTGATGGCGGCATGATCAGGAATGCGCATAAACTTTAACTGATAAATGCCCACATACAACAAGAACTGCAACGGCCGCAGTTGTTTCACCAACGGTTTGCTCATCAGTTGTTGGCAAACGGTTTCCAGTTGCGGTAAGTAACGCATGACCCCAAAGCAAATTTCTTGAAGCAAAGCTTTGTCTGCGGGCAAATCTAATTTAAGTTGTGCCCTAGGTAAGGCATCCGATAAAGATTTACCTTGGTCAATCACTTGATAACAGGTATCGGCAGCGAGTGCGCGAAGTTGTGCACTCATAATTGCTGACCCACTGATAACCAGTCACTGCGGCCATTTAAAAAATCAGCCGCTGACATTGGTTTTTTACCGGGAGGCTGCAGTTGCGTAATCACCAAAGTCCCTTGCTGGCAGCTGATATAAATACCGGTTTTATCTGCCCTAATAATGACGCCAACAATTTGTTCGTCACTCGGTACAACATGTGCTTGCCATACTTTGACCGCACCTTGGGGTAGCTCAAGATAGCTGACTGGCCACGGGTTAAAAGCTCGCACTTCACGCTCTAGCGCATCGGCGTTCTTATTAAAATCAAGACAAGCCTCTTCTTTCGATAGTTTTTGTGCATAACTGGCTGCAGCGTCTTGTTGGGCTTCGGCTTGTTGTTGCAACTGAGGTAGTTGAGTCAGTGCAGTGAGCAACGCTTGTGGCCCCAACTCTGCCAATTTGCCATACAAAGTGGCACTGGTGTCGGTTGAAGTGATTGATATCGCGGCTTTACTGAGCATCGCTCCGGTGTCTAACCCTTCGTCCATTTGCATAATGGTGACGCCCGTTTGTTGATCGCCAGCCCAGAGCGCGCGTTGAATAGGTGCTGCGCCACGCCAGCGCGGTAACAACGAACCGTGCACATTGATACAACCCAAGCGCGGGGTGTCTAACACTATCTTGGGTAAAATTAAGCCATAGGCAACGACAATCATCAAATCGGCGTTCAAGGCGGCTAATTCTTGCTGCGCAGCCGCTTTTTTGAGTGATTTAGGTTGATATACCGGGATCTGCTGGCGCTCAGCTAATTGTTTTACTGGGCTTGGTTGCAGTTTTTGACCACGCCCAGCCGGTCGGTCGGGCTGGGTGTAAACCGCTACAATCTGATGTTCGCTTGCTAACAACGCCTGTAAGTGGCAGGCGGCGAAATCCGGTGTACCGGCAAAAATAATTCGAAGAGGTTGGGTCACAGTTTTTCCTGTTTACAGCGCGTGGCGTTCAGCCAGTTTGGCTTCTTTTTCTAGCTTTTTACGGATACGCTCGCGTTTTAAAGGCGACAGATAATCAATAAACAGCTTGCCAATTAAATGGTCTAGTTCATGCTGTAAGCAAATGGCGAGTAGGCCATCGGCGTGCAGTTCAAAACTATTGCCATCAATATCCTGAGCTTTCAAGGTAATATTTTTGGCTCGCTTCACTGACGCGTAGTTTTGCGGCACAGATAAGCAGCCTTCTTCATAGCTGGTTTCGCCATCGTGTGCGATAATCTCAGGGTTAATAAAAACCATGGGTTCACTGCGATCTTCTGAGTGATCTAACACGACGATGCGTAAATGCTGATTAACTTGAGTCGCCGCTAAGCCGATACCATTTTCATCATACATGGTGTCGAGCATATCGGTGACTAACTGCCGAATTTCCGGCGTAATAGTGGTGACCGGTTTGGCAATAGTGCGCAAACGATCGTCTGGGTAATGTAATACTTTTAAAACAGCCATAACACCTACAAAAATATGCTTTAATTAAATCACTGTGGTATGTTTTAATTTTAGCCATTATTGCGCTGCAATAACAGCTTAGTATGTAATAATTACAAAACAGTATAGTTTTAAAGGAAGCTGGCATGCTGAAAAAAATAACATTGATAATAGCGGCCTCAATATGTTGGTTTTCAGCTAGTGTGTTAGCAGATGTATTAAAGTTGCGCGACAATGCACCGATGACCTACGTGGTTAAAGCGGGGGACACATTATGGGATATTTCTGGTTTATATCTGAATGAGCCTTGGTTGTGGCCGCAATTATGGCAAATGAACCCACAAGTTGATAACCCACACTTAATTTATCCTGGTGATATTTTAACGTTAACCTTTGATAGTGAAGGTCGCCCAGTATTGGCCGTGAATAAGCGGGCGGTGCGTTTAACACCACAAACTCGCACTACGCATAAAAATCCGGATGCAATAGCCACCTTACCTTTGGGTATCATACGTCCTTTCTTAACCTATGATCAGGCCTTATCGCAAGTTGAGATCGATGCTTTACCTTACATCTTAGGAAGCAATCGCGCCTCTAAAAGTGCGGCTGAAACACAGACGTTATATGTGAATAATGAACTACTGCAAGGTGCCGCTTATGCAGTATATCGACAAGGCCGTGCTTATGTTGATCCGGATACCGGTGAAACACTGGGTTATGAAACGCGCTTAGTTGCCACCGCCCGAGTTATTCGGGGTGGCAGTGCAGCAACAGAAATTAGTGCTTTTGAGCCCGCCGCCATGCAGGTACTGAATATTACTCGAGAAATTCGCCAAGGCGACAAGGTGATCCAGGCCTACGATTCGCAATCTTTGCCCGTCCATTTTTTAATGACACAGCCAAGTATACCTATCGAAGGGCGCATCATTTCGGCGTCGTCTGATTTACGAGAAGTCGCTAAGATGGATGTGGTTATTCTTAACCGCGGTGAGCAGGAATTAAAAGCTGGTCACATGCTGGGTATTTATCGGCAATCACCAACCGTGGTTGACGGCCGTAATGGTCCTGTGTATTTAGAAGATGCAACCAAGCTGCAAAAACTGATGCGTGATGTTGGTGGTGAAGCCATTGAAATGCCGAAAGAGAAAGTCGGTGAAATGATGGTCTTTAAAACCTCAGAAAAAGTCAGTTTTGCAATTGTCACGCAAACCATTGCTCCGGTTCGCGTTGGAGATAGTATCGGCAACTTATAAGGTAAACTGTCGGGAGCTGTGATGTTATGGAAGCATTACATACATGGCTTGCGTTAGCGAGTGTGCATGGTTTAGACGGCCAGCGCTGTCGCCAGCTAAACGAGCATATTGGTTTGGCAGAGTTATTGGCTTTGCCGGCCAGCACCTTACAACAGCTGGGCCTGACTAAAAAACAGGCCCAACTGCTTTGTTATGAGAGTGCGTCTTGGGTTGAGCAAGCGCTGAATTGGCAGGCCGAAACGCCTGATCAGCATATTATTCCTTTTGACCATCCGTTTTATCCTCCGTTATTAAAAGAAACTCCACATCCACCCGCCGTATTATTTGTTAAAGGCCAAGTAGAGTTATTAGCGTCGGCACAAATTGCCATGGTAGGCAGCCGTGCGCCTACTCCTACCGGCAGAGCGGTTGCTCGACAACTGGCGGCTGAGTTAACTGAACAAGGTATGGTCATTACTTCAGGAATGGCGAAAGGGATTGATAGTGAAAGTCATGTAGGTGCTTTAAACGCTGGTGGGAAAACAGTAGCCGTATTAGGGCACGGGCTGCGACAAGTTTATCCTAGTTGTAATCGTCATTTAGCTACACGTATTGTTCAAGCGGGTGCTCTTATTTCTGAATATTTTCCAGATGTGCGTGCCCGAGCTGAATTTTTCCCGCAACGAAATCGCATTGTTGTTGGTCTAAGTACGGGTACTGTTGTTGTTGAAGCCGCATTAAAGAGTGGTTCGTTAATTAGTGCGAATCTTGCTGCGGATTATAATCGTGAAGTGTTTGCTGTACCGGGCAGTTTTCATAATGCGCAAGCAGCAGGCTGTCATTACCTGATCCAACAAGGCGCTAAACTTGTCAGTTGTGTGGCCGATATACTAGAAGAGCGAACGGTTTTTGCTGATAACGGTTTAGCTGCTGCCCCAGAAATAAATGTCACGCTAGACTTGTGCAGTCAGCAGTTGTTCGATAACGTAGGAGATAGTCCCATACCAGCCGATGTGCTGGCAGAGCGGGCCAACATGTCAGTGGCAGACGTATCCATTACCTTACTTGAGCTTGAATTAGCCGGTAAGGTTGCAGCAGTTCCCGGTGGTTACATTAGATTGAGGAGTACCTGATTATGTTTGATATCCTCGTTTATCTGTTTGAAAATTATATACATAACGAAGCTGATATTTATGTAAATCATGCCGATCTGACCAAAGAGCTCAGTAAAGCCGGTTTTCATGATGATGATATATTTCGTGCCTTAAAATGGTTAGATCGATTATCTGCTTTGCAAGAGAATCAAACTAAACCTTATCTTTCCAAAGTAGCGAGCAACTCGACGCGGATTTTTACTGCAGACGAGTATCGTAAAATTGATATCCCTGGCCAAGGTTTCTTGATGTTTCTTGAGCAAGTTAACGTGCTTGATGCCACAACTCGCGAAATGGTAATTGATCGGGTTATGGATTTAGACAGTGCTAGTATCAGTTTGGATGATCTTAAGTGGGTTGTCTTAATGGTGCTGTTCAATGTACCTGGTCGAGAAAGTGCTTATGCCCAAATGGAAGATTTAATTTTTGACGAAGTTGATGGGCCGCTACACTAGCGCGTAGAATGCACATTAATGCTGGCGAGTGGTTCGTCAGCATTATTCAACTTAGGCTGTTATGACCGATCCTTCACCGTTATTTTCTCTGCCGCAACAAACCGAACACTGCCCGCTGTGCCAACAGCCCTTACAGATCCGCTCAGGTAAAAATGGGGCTTTTTTAGGTTGCACCGGTTACCCAAGCTGCCATTATATTAAAGCACTACATCAGCATGAAACCAGCGTAGTTAAGGTACTAGAGCAAGAGCATTGTCCAGAATGTTCAAGCACTTTGGCGGTGAAAAATGGTCGTTATGGTATGTTTATAGGCTGCACCAATTATCCTGCGTGTCATTTTATTGTCCATGAAGAACCGGTAACTACTGAGCAGCCAAATGTCAGTTGTCCTAAATGCCAGAAGGGGAGTTTATCCGAGCGGTTAAGTAAGTTTGGTAAAACCTTTTGGGGTTGTGATCGATATCCGCAATGCAAATTTATTGTTAATGACCAGCCAGTGGTTGGGATCTGTCAATACTGTGCCTTTCCATTATTGTTGCAGAAGAAATCGGGGCAGGTCTGTGCCAATAAAGCTTGCCAACAGAAACAAACTGCCCCGGATCCTAGCTTGGATTAAAGTTGATGTAACATCTGCTCGAGTTCAGGAAAAGCACTTGCCGGTAATTGATCAATCAATTTAGCAAATTGGGCTTTAAGTTCGGCTGTGCTGTTGGCCGATAAATTGATATGACCCATCTTCCGACCCGCACGTTTAGTTTTGCCATACCAATGCAAACCCAGCGCAGGAATATTCAGAATGGCGTTGGGCACTTCATCTTCACCCAAGATATTGACCATCAGCGTTGGCCGCACCAAGGCGGTACTGCCTAACGGCAAACCACAGACTGCACGTAAATGATTGGCAAACTGACAGCAATCAGCACCTTGCTGTGTCCAGTGCCCCGAGTTGTGCACGCGTGGGGCGATTTCGTTCACCAGCAATTGGCCAGCCACATCAAAGAACTCAATTGCTAATACACCAACGTAATCGAGTTGTTCGGCAACGGCAGCAAACATCTGTTCTGCTTGGTGTTGCAGTGCGTGATCCACTGGACGTGCTAACGACACACTGAGTACACCGTTAACATGATGGTTTTCAGTTAGTGGATAAACTTTCACTTCACCTGTTCTACTGCGAGCACCGACCAGCGATACTTCACGTTGAAAGCCAATGAATTGCTCCGCAACGATAGCTTGGCTGCTATCTGCCGCTAAAAAATCGGCCATTTGCTGCCATACGCTGGCAGTTTGCGCGGCCTCTTTTAAACGCCACTGGCCTTTGCCATCATAGCCCGCCAGGGCGCTTTTAAAGATAAGCGGTAAGCCTAAGCGACTCACCGCCTTTTCAAAATCGGCCTGGTTGTTGATCACCTGATAAGCGGCATTGGCAACACCCGCGCTGGCCAGTAAGGCTTTCTCTACCCGACGATCCCCCCCTGCACGAATAGCGCTGGCGCCCGGTAAAAATTTACCACTAGCTTGGCATTGCTCTAAGATAGCCAAGGGAATATGTTCAAACTCAGCAGTCACCACATCAGCAGCTTCAAGTGCTTGCGCTAAGCCGCTGCCTAATTGTTGCTGGGTTAACGGGTGCACTAGCGTGTCTGTATTGACATCATAAGCACTGATGGTGATGCTTAACGGTGCTCCAGCAAGCGCCATCATCCGTGCCAATTGGCCGGCACCTAACACTAATACTTTCATAGTGCGACCTGTGATGGATCCGGTTGGCTTAATACCGACTCGGTTTGAGCCGCGCGGAAAGTATCAATTTGGGCCAATAAACTTGCATCGCTGGTGGCTAAAATTTGCGCGGCTAACAAGCCTGCATTGGCGGCACCCGCATCACCAATCGCCAGTGTGCCTACAGCAACACCTTTTGGCATTTGTACAATAGATAATAAAGAGTCGATACCCTTTAAAGCTTTTGACTGCACAGGAACACCCAAAACCGGCAAACTCGTAAAAGCGGCGGCCATACCCGGTAAGTGCGCAGCACCACCAGCACCGGCAATGATCACTTTCAAACCCCGTGCAGCCGCGCCAGTGGCATAATCAGCCAGTAATTGTGGGGTGCGATGAGCCGAAACCACCTTGGTCTCATAGGCAATGCCAAAACGGTCAAGCATATCTGCCGCATGTTTCATGGTAGGCCAATCTGACGTTGAACCCATGATAATACCAACCTGCATAGTGGTTTCCTTGTGAACTTGATGAAGTCGAAGTTTGAAACGGTTATTATACCGCCCATCGTGTTACGAATAAAATGTTTAGTGGCTAGGTCGTCTGTCTGCGGCATTAATTAGGTGAAAAATGGCAACAATTGATACTGCAGTAGAACAATTAATGGCAGGCGAGGTGATTGCATATCCTACCGAAGCGGTTTATGGCCTTGGATGTGATCCGGATAATGAAGAGGCGGTGTTAAAACTGCTCGCGATTAAGCAGCGTCCCGTTGCAAAGGGCTTGATCCTGATTGCCGCAAATTACTCCCAGTTACTGCCTTACATCCACGACAACGCTATTCCGATAGAGCGGCGTTTTCAAATATTTTCATCTTGGCCAGGTCATGTGAGCTGGGTTCTTCCCGCCAGTGCTAAGGCGCCGCGTTGGATAACAGGCAATTTTAATAGTATTGCGGTGCGTGTCAGTGCACATCCTATAGTACAACAGTTATGTCAGGCTTATGGTAAACCTATTGTTTCCACCAGCGCTAATCTTGCAGGTGAAGCGGCCATCAATGATTATCAGCAATTATTAGCCAGTATTGGCTTACAAGTAGCGGCGGTGGTTGATGGGCCTTTAGGGGGGGCGACGCAACCTAGCCAAATACGTGATGCCATGACCGGCGAAATCATCAGGAGTTAATATGCCTCATCATTCTGAGCAACTTGCTCAAGTACAAGCCTTTTTAATGGCGTTACAAGATCAACTGTGCCAGCAACTCGCTGATGCCGATGGTGGCGCGCAGTTTGTTGAAGATGCTTGGCAGCGACCAGAAGGCGGTGGTGGTCGCAGTCGGGTATTAACGGGTGGTCAAGTCTTTGAGCAAGCAGGTGTAAATTATTCACATGTGTTTGGTGCACAGATGCCAGCCTCTGCGACTGCGCATCGCCCTGAGTTAGCGGGACGCAACTTTAACGCTTGCGGTGTATCTTTGGTGTTGCATCCTAATAATCCTTATGTGCCAACTACACATGCCAATGTCCGATTTTTTATTGCAGAAAAAGACGGCGAGGAACCGGTATGGTGGTTTGGCGGCGGGTTTGATTTAACGCCTTACTATCCATTTGAAGAAGATGTTGTTCATTGGCATCAAACAGCTAAGGATGCTGTCGATCCTTTTGGTGCAGATTATTACCCTGCTTATAAGAAGTGGTGTGATGATTACTTCTATTTAAAACATCGTGGCGAAACCCGCGGTGTAGGTGGCTTATTTTTTGATGATTTAAATGTTTTAGGTTTTGAGCAAAGCTTTGCGTTAATGCGTGCGGTAGGAGAAGCCTTTATTCCGGCATATCTGCCCATTGTGGCAAAACGTAAAGCCTTGGCATATACCGAGCGTGAGCGCCAATTTCAACTCTATCGGCGTGGCCGCTATGTAGAGTTTAATTTGGTTTATGATCGCGGCACTTTATTTGGTTTGCAAAGTGGCGGGCGTACCGAGTCAATCTTAATGTCGATGCCGCCTTTAGTGCGTTGGCAGTATGCTTATCAACCTGAAGCGGCTAGCCCAGAAGCGTTGTTATATGAGCGTTATTTAAAGCCGCAAGATTGGTTGGGTTTGTTAGCCGCTAACTAACAGTTGATCATATGTGACGCCAGTTGACCAATCGACTGGCGGATCCCTTCGCGTAACACTTTATCGCTGACCACTTCATTTAATGCCTGATTCATACAAAACATCCATTCTTCACGCATTTGCTCATTGACTTCAAAGGGTAAATGCCTAGCACGAAGCCGAGGGTGCCCATATTTTTGTTCGAATAAAGCTGGGCCGCCTAACCAACCAGACAAAAACTCAAAAAACTTCTGCCGAATACCATCTAAAGGTAAAGGATGCATGGCATATAGGGCTTTCGCTTCAGGTGCCGTTTCCATAATGTCGTAAAAACGGTTGGCCAACTGACGCACTGCCGTTTCGCCGCCCATTAATTGATAAGGTGTTTGCGTAGGAGTGGGATGCGTATTGCTATTTGTGTTACTTTTATTAAAAATCATCTGTATTAACTTCTTAAAAGGCATCATTGTGGACCGTTACGCAGTATTTGGTAATCCAATAGGGCACTCTAAATCCCCTTTTATTCACCAGCAATTTGCATTGCAAACGGCTGAACCGATCAGTTATGAGGCTATTCTAGCACCGGTAGAGGGTTTTGCCGACAGCTGGCAGCACTTCATCAATGCCGGTGGCAAGGGCGCAAATGTCACTATGCCGTTTAAAGAGCAAGCGTTTGCCTTAGCGCAAGTGCGTTCAGAGGGGGCATTACAAGCTGGGGCGGTAAACACCTTATATTTTAACGATGCTGGCCAAATTGTTGGGGATAATACGGATGGTGTGGGCCTACTGCACGACTTGCAGCGATTAGGCGTGGTACTAGCTGAAGCTAAAGTGTTGATCATCGGCGCGGGCGGCGCAACTCGCGGTATAGTGGGGCCTTTATTAAAAGCAGGCGTAGGGCAAATTGTTATTGCTAATCGTACCCAAGCCAAAGCTGAAGCAATTGCGGCAAATTTTAATGCCAAGGTAAGTGCAGCAGCGTTAACCGATATACCGATGTTACCTTATCAATTCGTTATTAATGCAACTTCATCAGGTTTAACTGGGCAGCGACCTGAATTTGACAGCGTGCATTTAGCGCATTGTCAATTAGCTTATGACATGTTGTACGGTGCTTCACCCACTGCTTTTCTGATATGGTGCCAGCAACAAGGTGTGCAAAATACTGCAGATGGTTTAGGAATGTTAGTGGGGCAAGCGGCCGCCGCGTTCGCTTTATTCCGTGGCAAGCAACCGGATTTGGCGCCGGTACTGGCGCAGTTAAAGGCACAATTAGCGTTATGAACCAGCAATTAATTTTTAATAACGACTTTCACTATGCAGCGCCCAAACAAGCCATAGCCTTTAGTTGCTTAGTAAGTGGTTTAAAAGTGCAGTGTTATATCGCTATACCGGCAAAGCAAGATGCACAAGACTTCCTCTCCCAAGTAATCGCCGATGCGTTTACTTGGGAAGATCTGACTGAAACCGCTATTGCCGAAGATACCTATACAGAGAGTGGTGAAATTTGGCTTTAACCTTCCGCCAAATACTCATTCTTTAATTGGACATAATTTAAAGCCGACTCAGTTAGAAAGCTTTTCTCATGATCATTTAATGGCCGAGCCGCTTTAGCGGGGCTACCCACATATAAATAGCCGCTTTGTAGTGTTTTACCTGGCGGCACTAAACTTCCCGCCCCGATAATTACATCATCTTCTACCATCACATCATCCATAACAATGGCACCCATGCCAACAAGTATGCGGTTGCCTAGGGTGCAACCATGTAGCATAACTTTATGTCCTACTGTTACATCTTCACCAATAATTAAGGGTGAGCCAGCGGGCTTGCCTTTGCTTGGGCGTGATAAATGTAAAACGGAACCATCTTGAATATTGCTTCTAGCACCAATCTTAATGAAGTTAACATCGCCCCTTGCCGCAACTAATGGCCAAATACTGACATCCTTAGCTAATTCTATATCACCAACTAAAACACTCGATGCGTCTACATAAACACCTTCAGCTAGTTTCGGTGCAATACCTTTATATGTTCTTAAAGTCATAAAACCCTCCTGTGAGGACTTATTATGCAGTAAATGTTGTAAAAATCTGCATTTCGTTGAAATTTTCTGCTAACGATCGAAAATAACAAAGTTTTTTAATTATAACGCTTGCAGGATATTTAAAAGGTCCTATAATGCGCGCCATGCCACGGGGGATGCGGCGAACGAGAGTTCAGCGAAACCTA
>NZ_JAEINI020000030.1:0-2261 GCF_016343785.1 Alishewanella maricola
ATCCGGCCAGGCGTTTCGGTGTGATCCGGCCAGCATGATCTGACCTTCGTTTATGTTCTCTTTTTACCCGACTTCTTCTCCCTGAACCAGTGTTTTTTTACGTTGTGACTCACCTGTTAATTCCAGTCGGTGGGCATTGTGGATCACTCTGTCTAACAGCGCATCAGCAACCGTCGGGTTATCCATCAGGCCGTACCATTCCGATACCGGTAATTGACTGACGATAATTGTGCTGCTTTGCTCGTAGCGATCTTCAATCACGTCCAGTAAATCGCTGACTTGCTTCCCTTTAAATCCCTCAAGACCCCAATCATCCAAGATCAACATATCCACCTTTTGTAGCTGTACCAGTTGCTTAAGATAGCTGCCATCGGCATGCCCCATTTTTAGGCTCTCCAGTAACCGGCCTAACCGGTAATACAGCACGCGTTTATTCTGTCGGCAAGCTTGCTCACCTAAGGCACAGGCAAGATAGGTTTTACCGCTGCCCGTGGGGCCGGTTATCAGGATATTCTGGTGGTACGTCAGGTGATGTCCTTGCATCAGTGGCGTAATTTGTTCAGCTCGCAAGCCGCGCTTTGCCGGATAGCGTAAGCCTTCTGGTGTCGCTTTAAGGCGCAGATTAGCCAGTTTGCGCAAGCGTTGTAAGCGGGTGTTATCCCGCGCCAGATGTTCTTGCTCGACCAGTAACCCCAGTCGTTCATCGAAGCTAAGCTCGGCATAAGTATGGGGCGCAAGGCGTTGTTGCTCCAGCGCACTTGCCATGGCTGCCAGCTTAAGCTGGCGCAGTTGGATAAGTAGTGAATCCATTAGTGGTGTCCTTATTGGTAGTATTTTGAGCCACGGATGTTGGTGTGTGTGCCAGGGATAATGGTTTTGGTTTCATCCGGTTGCCAGCGCATATCTTCGCCGTTTTTAAGCAGCTTTTTGATGACCGGTATATAAGGTAGTTGGCGACTGATGGCCAGTGCGCAAGCCTTTTCCAGTCGGTCACTGCCATAGCGTTTTTGCTCGCTAAGGAGCCCCAGGCAGGTGCGCTGCGCTTGGATAAGATGATCTTTGTGACGTTCAACCGCTAAGACCACTGCCAGCGTGTTGGTGCCGATATGGGTTGCCCAGCTGCGAATGCGCTCAGGGCTCCACTCCAGATGGGCAGCATGGTTCTCTGGCATATGCGCTATGTCCGTCGTGTGCCGGTAAGGGGTATAGCTGCGAGCATGCTGGGCGACACATTTCGCTTGATGGTAAATCTTAATCAGCGTTTGCGTGGCGCTGATTTCAACTCGCTCACCGACTAAACGGTGTGGCACCGAGTACCAGTGATAGTCGTATTGTACGTGGTAGTCTTTGGCGACTTTGGCAATGCGATAATCGGTGTACTCATAGGCGTAAGGCGGCAATGGCTGCAAGGCAGGTTCGTCCAGCAATTTAAACAACTGCTCACGACTGGCACCGTTGTAATGCTTCATCGGCCGCTGGTTAAGCTCAGTATTCAGTGCCCGAATAGCCTGATTTAACGCGGCCAGTGAGTGAAACACCTGATGGCGCAGCCGGGCTAATACCCAGCGCTCAACTATCAGCACAGCCGATTCGACTTTGCCTTTATCCTGCGGTTTGCGTGGTCGGGTGGGCATCAATGCACAGCCATAATGTCTGGCCAGCGCTTTGTAATTGTCGTTAATCACCGGCTCGAACCTATCCGCTTTATCAACAGCAGCTTTGAGATTATCGGGTATCAATAACGCCGGTACACCGCCTAAAAACGTCAGGCAGCGGCTGTTCGCCATCAGCCAAGATTCCCTATCCTGACCTTTACAGGCTTCAATATAGGTGTAGTTCGATGCACCCAGGGTGGCGACGAAGATAGCGGCTGGTTTTATCTCGCCGGTTTCTGGGTTCACAATCGGCACTGTCGGGCCACAGAAATCGATAAACAGCTTCTCACCGGCTTCATGGTGCTGTCGCATCGAGCGTTTTTGTACAGCACACCAGCGGCGATAATGCTCGCAGAATTGCGTGTAGCCCAGCGCTTTACTGCCATGTTCAGCCTGATACTCCTGCCATAACAGCAGTTTGGTGACGCCTTTTCTGCGCAGCTCAAGGTGTACCTGCACCCACAACGGCAAGACCCGCTGTGTACTGTAATCACGTCCAGGAAATAACTGTTTATCGAGGCTATCAAGCGGGTAATCGGCTGCCAGCGGCCAGCTCAGACCTAAATTGTTAAAGCGTATGACCAAATCACTGATGGTTGCCCGGCC
>NZ_JAEINI020000031.1:0-2200 GCF_016343785.1 Alishewanella maricola
GTTAGGTGCCGGTTCCGCTGAGCCCGAGGAGAATTTAGAGTCAAATGGAAATTTACAATACCGATATCGCATCTGCGATTTTGATTTTGCTCGGTCTTGTCGTTCTCTTCAAAAAGAGCATTACATTAACTCTTTCTGTTGGCCCATCAGGTACTAACACCTTCGTCAATGAAAACAGTAAGTATACAAAAAGTAGTAATTTTCAGCTTCAAGGTATTCAAAAACTATTACTTGGATTAGGTTTGGTTATCGGCGGTTTTCTTTTTGGTTTTTATGTGCAAGGAGAATTGGCATTTACACTTTAAGTTTCAATGTTGATTCGGCACCTAACAAGCGCCTAATGGCAGTCGCTAGCGCGACTTCGGACACACAATTTGTTGCGCAATTTGCATTTCGCTGCGCTACATTATCGCAAATTACCCAACAAACTGTGCGCCGCATAGGCGAGCGTTATGCCTTAAGAGAGATATGAGCATTTTTCCCGTTGCAGTTGATGAAAAAATGGTTGGCGAATATCCGGCAGAGGCAAAGTCTGGCGGCGGTTACTTCTATGATGATGTGCTTGAATATCGTGTCTGGTGCCGTCCGTGGCTTGGCGCACCTGATGAGTTTGATGGCGAAATCTACTACTACGCGTTTTCTTCGTTTGAGGCTGCAAAGGAATTTTCTGATAACACTATAGGCTCTGAGCAACCGCTGGTTTTAGTGCGGCAATTTGAGTGGATAGATGAACCAACACCAGGTCAATTTATTCCCATGAAAGGTGAGCGCATCACCAAGTGGTTAGTTGAATGGTTGCAAGGTAATAAAAGAGAAGAGCAAACTATTTCGCAGTTTATAGAGGCTAGCGTTGGGGCATAACAAACGCCAGCACAAACGCGCCCTTTGGGCGCTCGACTCGCAACAAGTTGCTCGCGTGTGTGGCGGGCGTTAAGCGGTATTATGAAAAGTCGTAATGAGGTGGGCGCTCTGGATGCCCGACTAATTTTGTTGTTTATTATGGGGCCGCCCTTTGGAGCCGCTCATTTGGTATTTCGTCACGAGTTAGTTTGGTCGCTTATAGTCTTTTTAGCTTGGTTAGTGGCGTGTTTTCCGTTGATGCAATGGCTAAACCGTAAAAGCTTGGCTCGAAAACGGTATGTATCATTAATGATTGTAATAATGTCCTGCTTTTATGGAGTAGTTTTTTATGCAAGAACAACCGCTTAACAATACGCATCATTCGCTCCCTTCGGTCGCTGGGACGCCAACCCGCTGCGCGGCTCGCCGCCCATGTGCTTTGCGTTATGCCGGAAGATATGAAATCAATTTCCAATAAAACATTCGATTTTGTAAATCACGAGCTTGAGGTCGATAAGATAATTCGTTCTAAGTTTAATGACTCGCAAATGTCGAACGCAAAATGGAAGAAGTTATTCATGTATTTGGCTCATATCTGTCCTAAAGCCCACGCAATATGGAAATTTGTGGGTTCTGATAATGATGGTGTTGCTTTGACTGGTTTGCCCGAAATTGATGAATTAGAGGAAACTTTTATCAATCATCGATTCTGGTTCGGACCAATGTATTACAAAGAAATCGAATGGGTTAGCTTTCCGAATGTTGTAAAAAAACGAGGTTTTGAAACAGTACCATCGCAGAACATTTCCCAAGATACAGATTTTATCTTGAGTGAATTGATTAAAATTGGTCATTGGCCAATTGAAGAAAATGCTAATGGTTTCATTATTTATGGTCATCGGTGAGTTAACGCATAACAAGCCGCGTCATTTGGGGCCTTCGGCCGCAGCGACGCTCACAAGTTCGCGCGCATGCGCGGGTCGTTATATTTTCAGGGAAGTCCATGCGTATAATTAGTATTTTAGCTTTCTTAACGTTGGTTGGATGTAGCGAAGCTGACATAGAGCCATGCAGTCAAGTAGAGATCGGAATGTTCGAATCAGAACTTATCAAAGAACTTGGCAGTCCTTTTCAAAAATCTGATGAAATAGATAATAAGAAAGCGTTAATGTTTAAAGGTGAAAATATTCCAACAATAATGATTGTTGAGTTAAACAAAACCGAGTTAGGTAAATACAAAGTGTCGCATTGTAATGTCATGTAAAATTGAAAATATAACAAGCAATTCAAAAGGGACAAAAAACAGTTTGCTGTTTCGTTCCTCAACATTTTAGCAAACAATTTTTTGCCCGTTAATTGG
>NZ_JAEINI020000032.1:0-2149 GCF_016343785.1 Alishewanella maricola
GTAAGCGTAACGCCAACCACACATTCCAAGCTTAGCTAAATCTTCTTACCCTGTCTGAATCTAAAACCAGGCAGAGGTTTAACATGATCCGCAGAACAACCGAGCAGTGGCTGGCGCTGTTTGACCAACATAAAGCCAGTGGGCTAACTCAAACCGAATTTGCAAAACAGCAAGGCATTGACCCAGCCTATTTCAGCTATCGTAAGCGGCAACTTCTCACCTGGCAACAGGAAGACAATACCGGCTTTGTCGAGCTGACCACACAAGGCATGATACTCAATCAAAGCATCATGTTGAAAAAGCGCGATGTTGAGCTGCACTTACCACCAGGCACAGATGCCTTGTGGTTAGCGGCCCTGCTCCGGGCGCTTTAATCATGAAGATGTTTATCGACCCGCCAAAAATTTACCTGCATAAACAGCCGGTGGATTTTAGAAAATCCATCAATGGCTTGTCACTGTTAGTTGAGCAGGACATGCAGCAATCGCCGTTTAGCGGTGCACTGTTTGTATTCTGTAACCGGCAGCGTACCCGTTTAAAAGTGCTGTACTGGGACAGCACAGGTTTTTGCCTGTGGTACAAACGGCTGGAAAAAGACAAATTCCGCTGGCCGCGTCTTATGCCCGGTAAGGTGCTCTCTATCAGCGAACAGCAGTGGCACTGGTTGTTGCAGGGTATTGATATCCAAAAACTGACTCCGCATCAGCCGTTGCAGTACCAAAGTGTGGGCTGATATGCCGATCGGCTATAAATCCTTTAGATCACAACCAAAACAATCTAAATCTTACCAAGCACTTAGCCAAATTGGCCGTTACAATAACGGCCATGAAAAAGACACCTTCAACACTGCCGGATGATATTGAAACGCTCAAGAAAATGCTTCTTGAGCGTGACAAACGCATCGCCAAATTAGAGCGGGTAAACCAAAAGCTCTCTGATAAGCTGCAGCAATTGCTGGAGCAGTACAACCTTGCCCAGTACAAAAAATACAGCCCCAGCAGCGAAAGCTATCAGGGCGATGGCGAGGTGCTGAACGAAGCAGAGCAGCTTGCTGACGAAGAGCACACCGAGTCTGAAGCCACTCAGACCGAAGCGGAAAAAACGGTTAAACCGCGCCGTCCGCGCATTGCGGCCGAGCTGCCAAGGGTAGACGTTGTCCACGACATTACCGATAAAACCTGTGCCTGCTGTGGCCATGCGCTGCATCGCATGGGCGAGGAAGTCAGTGAGCAGATTGAGTTCGTACCGGCTCAAATTAGGGTGATTAAAAACATCCGGCCAAAATACAGCTGCCGGGCATGTGAAAACCTGGGCACGGAAGTGGCTATACAAATAGCCGATGTACCGCCGGCTATCCTTCCCAAAAGCATGGCGACGCCCAGCCTGCTGGCTCAAATCATCAGCAGCAAAATGCACTACGGCATGCCACTGTACCGTCAGGAAAAGCTGTTTGCCCAAGCCGGTATTGAATTGAGTCGCCAAACCATGAGCCGCTGGTTAATTACCTGTGCGGATAAACTCGAACCACTGCTGGCCCTGATGAAAAACGCGCTACTGCAGCAGCCGGTGCTGTGGGCCGATGAAACGACCGTAAACGTGCTGGATGTAGAAAAAAGTACCTGTTACATGTGGGTTTACGGCTGCGGTATTGAGTCATCAACGGGGGCTAAGCTGGTACTGTTTGATTACCAGGATGGGCGTGGCGGTAAACATCCCAAAGCCTATCTTGATGGTTACACTGGTTATCTGCAGGTGGATGGCTATGCCGGTTATGAGCAAACACAAGCGACCTTAGTCGGTTGCTGGGCGCATGCCAGACGCAAGTTCGTCGAGGCACAAAAAGCCCAGGGTAAAGGCAAAACCGGTAAAGCTGACTGGGCCATCAACCATATCCAGAAGCTGTATGCGCTGGAGAGCAAACTAAAAACCAAGGCTGCAGAGGTTAAATACCAACACAGGCAAGAAGTCGCCAAACCATTGCTGCAACAACTGTGGGACTGGCTGGAGAAATCCAAAGACACCATTCCAACAGAAAGCTTACTTAGCAAAGCCATCACTTACAGCCTGAATCAATGGCCGAAGCTGATAGGTTATCTGGAAGATGGCCGGCTGAACATCGACAACAATCGCGCTGAGCGCGCGGTTAAAC
>NZ_JAEINI020000033.1:0-1962 GCF_016343785.1 Alishewanella maricola
CTGAAAAGGAGTACCGTCTATACCATGCGTTAAAAAACTTGTGTGTTCAGCTGATAATAGTCGACGAAATCCATGACTTCCTCCCAAGCACGTCAAAAGGAACGAAATCCTCAGCTTTAGCTTGGTTAAAAGGGCTAATGGATAATACGCTTATTCCTTTATTGTTATTAGGCACAGATAAGGCATTGCTCATAAGGGATGTTTATAAGGAGCTTGCGAGTCGGATCAGATACACAACACCATTCGTTAAATTTAGCGTCGAAAATGACCAGATGAGTAAATTCCTCTTTTGTGAATTAGTTCAAAGTCTTGTTGAACAATTTGGCTCAAAAGCAAATATTCTTAAAAGTTTTAATTTTATTCAAACACACTCAAATGGTAGCTGCACATTCTCTAATGAGTCTTTGTTATTGAGGCTATATGTCGCTACCGATGGTATTCCACGCGGGCTAAGGGATTTCTTTTTAGAGCTCAATATTGAAATCCATACCGTGGATAATTTCAAAGCTAACTTACCCAATCTAGCTCGAATTTATAGCATGCTAGATCCAAGTTCTATTAACGAGAAGATTGATTTTAATCCTTTTTCTGTCGACATGAAGGTGATTCATAAGTATCTAAAAATGAACGTAAAAAACGCTGAGGGCAAAAATGAAGAAAACTAAAAATCCTTTACTCTTTTATCCGATGCCTAAAGAGGGAGAGTCTTTTAAAGGTTACATAATGAGATTAGGCAACCGAAATGGGTTTACCGAACTTAAACGTTTTTTATATTTATTTGGGATTATTCAGCTACCAAAGAGAATTTTTATTGTTGGTACTAATGAGTATTATCAGTTTTTGAATATTATCAGTGAGTCATCAAATATCCAAAAGGATGAGTTAGACGCATTTTTTGCATTTGAAAAAGAAGTGCAAACCATTGATGACTTTTCCAGTGAGCACGTTCATTTGGATACCCCTCAGATCTGTCCGTTTTGTTTAGCTGAGGATCAATATTTAAAACGCGATTGGCAGTCTCTTTACTTTACGCATTGCTATAAACATGAGTCTAAATTGTGGGATAGGTGTTTAAATTGCAAAAAGAGTTTTGTATGGGAAGGCAAGTTATTTGTCGGATGTACAAATTGCAATTTCAAGTGGAGTCATTTCCGTCCGCTTGCAGATACTTTTCTTCCTGCATCACAGAAATCACTAGGCGAAGCGTCTGGCGAGTGTAAATTGAATTTAATGAAGACTATTAAACAACATTTAAAATTTGGTTTACGCCCTTTTGATGCTTCATTTCAAAATCTTCGGGATATCAAAAAGTATGTGCCTGATTTAGAACCGCACATTGAGTTTGCTTATCAACTTGCTCATTCAAACGAGGTATTGGCCGAATTAAAAAAAGCAAGAAAAAAGCATTGGCAGAATAAAACGTCTATGACTAAAAATTTGGCCATTTTAAAACAAGTAGAAGTGGCAAATGATGAATGGTTTAATCAGGTTGGAGCTAAAACAGGGAATTTCATTAGTGCACCAACAACACCAAAAGAAGCAAGTCATATGATACTGACAGCTCATCGAAGATTGAATGTTGACGAAGATAAAGCGTGTTTGGAGCTTTTATGGGATCAAGTATGTTCGGTACTTAATCTAAATGAAAAACACGTTAAGGAACTCATAAAACAATCGACTATACCGGGAAGGATGCATAAAAACTCTCCAAAAAAAGTTTCGCCTTGCCGTATTGATGACTTAGCCTTGTTTTACAACATAATTAAGAAAATTGCTAAACCACTCGAATTGAAAAATGATGCAATTCAGTACAAAAGCTATATCGCTTGGGGAAATGATAGAGCATTAGCAAAGCATAAACTAAATACTAAAAAATTAGTTGGATATGTTTTGTCAGGAGATATTTCGTTGTTCGCACCTGATAATGATGAACATTTATTCGATGATTTTTGTTTCTGTGAA
>NZ_JAEINI020000034.1:0-1944 GCF_016343785.1 Alishewanella maricola
GCTTGTACCACAGACAAAACCCAGTGCTATCCCAGTACAGCACTTTTAACCGAGTACGCTGCCGATTGCAGAACACAAATAGTGCACCGCTAAATGGCGAGATCTGCATCTCTTGCTCGACCAGCAACGATAAGCCATTAATGGATTTGCGAAAATCGACCGGCTGTTTATGCAAATAGACCTTAGGCACATCGAGGAACATTTTCATAGTCAAAGTGCTCTGAGCAAGGCGGCTAACCAGAGTGCATCCGTCCCTGCTGGAAGTTGCAATTCCATATCACGCTTGCGTAGCAGGATATGCCGGGCCAGTGGCGAGCTTTGTGGTGCTAATTCAATGAAACCGGTGTCATCATTCTGATGAGCCAACAACTGGCGTTTACGGAGATTGAAATAGGTCGGGATAATCCCTTGTCGTTTAGCAAATGCCGTTTGAGTAAGGCCACTTTGGGCTTGCTCGGCGAATAAGGCCAGCCATTGTTCTTTAGTGCGTTTCATGATGATTACCCTGATAATTTAAAGAGGCAGACAGGGTAATGTTGATCAGTTAGGATAGGAATGTGTGGTTGGCGTTACGCTTACAAATAAATCACGAAGCAAAACATGCCTAAAGGCATAAGTAAAAAAATAAGAACGCTCTCAAACTCTTTTTTAATTAGTGCATGTATTCCAATGAGCAAATGCACGAATGAGATAACGATGCATATAAAGCCAGAAACGATCAGTAACGCTGTATATTCCACTTCCGGAAAAAGTAGATACGCCACAATAGCCGGTGGCAAAAGTAAAACTAAGCCCGTAGCCTGGATTGAAGAGTCATTTATCAATTGAATGTACTTTTTCACAGGACTCATTCAATGGCCTTCTAACGCAAAGCACACGGGCGGAAAAACGCTTTAGCGTTTGACGTCCCAGCGGCTGCAGGCCGCGAGTGATGCGCCTTGTTATGAGTTGTTTTTGAGCATGGTTGTTTCACTATAATCACTCTTAAAAGCATCCATTTCATAAGGGTTACCAGCTGTGTCCAGATACAACGAAAATAGCACTGGTTTGCCATCATCATCGTTAAATTCTAACTCTGCACATACTGAGCCAAAGCTACGTTCAGAATGAGCTATCCCAATTTTTAAGCTACCCATACCGCCGTCGTCCATTGAATCCACCAACAATAATTCTGCATCAAACGGTATCGCTGCCCGCTCAAATAATTTCTGAAGAATTCTTACTTCACCGGTCGTTGGGGTACGCATCATCAAAACTCATAACGCCCAAATTTAGCGCGGAAAGCCGCGCAGCGGGTTGACATCGCAGCCAGCGCTTTTTGCTGGCGATAAAATTTGTTTGTTATGCGCCTTGCTCACAACCGCACTTAATACCATAATTAGGTAACTTTTGGTATCCGGAGAGCTGCACATGGCCAAGAACACAAGTATAACTATTGGAGAACACTTTGAGGGCTTTATTGCAAGCCAGATCCAAAGTGGGCGTTACGGCTCAGCGAGTGAAGTCATTCGCTCAGCGCTACGCTTACTCGAAAACCAAGAAACCAAACTTAACTCACTTCGTCAACTACTTGTCGAAGGCGAACAAAGCGGTGACGCAGAATATGACCTCGATAGCTTTATCAATGAACTTGATAGTGAAAACTCTCGATGAAGCCATTTAATCTCACCGTTGCTGCTAAAACCGATTTGCGAGATATCGCATTATTTACCCAGCGTCGCTGGGGAAAAGAGCAACGAAATATCTATTTAAAACAATTTGATGATTCATTTTGGCTTTTAGCAGAAAACCCCGACATCGGTAAAACATGCGATGAAATCAGAATCGGATATCGTAAATTCCCTCAAGGTAGCCACGTTATCTTTTATCAACAGATCGGCAGTCAACAAATTAAAATCATCCGTATTCTTCATAAGAGTATGGATGTTAATCCGATACTTGGCG
>NZ_JAEINI020000035.1:0-1880 GCF_016343785.1 Alishewanella maricola
GAGGCTGTAGAAAAACCCTAAATCAGTTCGAAAAACAGCCATTTTTTACTTCCCACCGATCATGCTTTGTGATCAAATAGGTATTATCAAGCAGGCACAGGAGCCTTGGTGATGCCACGTTTTAAGCCCCTTAATTATCAACAAAATGCGATGGTCGTAATCAACTATCTTGACCAGTTGCAAGCTGGCACTTTTGAGCATGCAATCCACCACTTAATTGACACAAAACTCGATTTAACGGTGTTTTACCCCAAATACCAGAATGATGCGACAGGCCGCCCGGCCTATGATCCGGCCGCATTATTGAAAATAATTTTGTTTGCCTATTCCAAAGGCATAACCTCCAGTCGAGAAATTCAGTGGTGCTGCGAAACCAATGTGATCTTTAAAGCGCTGTCTTGCGATTCAGTGCCGCACTTTACCACCATAGCGGCGTTTGTCAGTGGCCGCAGAAAAGAGATAGAAAAAGTATTCGAGCAGGTGCTATTGATATGTCATACCCAAGGGCTATTGGGCAATGAACTGTTTGCCATTGATGGGTGCAAAATCAGCTCTAATGCTGCAAAGGAGTGGTCGGGCACCTTTAAAGAGCTGCAAGAAAAGCGTGCTAAATTAAAACGCCAAATTCGTTATCAGCTGCGCGAGCACGAGCAATTGGATAAGAGTGAAACGGCAGACGAGGTGCGTAAACAACGCACTGCCCAAGCTATTGAAACGTTGAATAACGCGCATGACAAGATAGACCAATTCCTAAAGCAAGCCAGTCCACGGATGGGCAAGGGTAAGCGGCCACAGGAGGTGAAAAGTAATATTACTGACAATGAGTCAGGCAAGATGACGACCAGCAAAGGCACGATCCAAGGTTACAACGGTGTAGCTGCTGTGGATAAAAAGCACCAGATAATTGTCGATGCGCAGGTGTTTGGTGAAGGTCAGGAGCATCATACGTTACAGCCGGTACTGGGCAGTATCCAAAGCCGGTTTCAACGCTTAGCTATTAGCGAAGACATCCTCAAGGCGCAAACCATTATTACGGCCGATACCGGCTTTGCCAACGAGAGCAACATGCAATACCTGCATGACAACAATATCAATGCGTATATACCGGACAATCAGTTCAGAAGCCGTGATCCAAAATTCAACGAGCAAAAGCAAAAGTACGGCAAGCGACACCAAGCGGGTAAGACACGCAAAAAAACGGTGTTCAGTGCTAGTGAGTTTAGTTTTAATCCGGTGAATAAAACCTGCATCTGCCCGGCGGGGCAGCAACTGAGTTTACGGGGTGTCAGGGCGAACGAGCGCGGTATACCTATAGCGTACTTCGAGGGTAAGTTACTGCAATGCCGGCACTGCGATAAAAAGCAGAAGTGTATGCACAATCCCGAGGCGGCTAATCATCGCAAAGGCAATGGCAGACAGGTCAGCTTTACGCTTAATGAGACACGCGCACCAACTTACACCGATTGGATGAAACATCGGGTAGATAGCCCATTGGGTAAGCAGATATATAGCCACCGGATGTCAGTGGTAGAGCCGGTGTTTGGTAACATCACTACCAATAAAAACCTGAAACGCTTTAGCTTACGCGGCAAAGATAAAGTACAAGGCCAATGGCAGTTGTTCTGTTTGATACACAATATTGAAAAGCTGAAGAATTACGGCCAGTTAGACGCATAGACAACCTCAACCCACCCATAGTAAGCGCCTGCCAAGTTAAAACAGGCAAGCCGCTGCTGCTCATTAATTACGACGAAGTAAAAAGTAAACGTAATAAGTAAAAAACGTTGCAAAAAACGGCAACCCAAGGCAATGTTAGGGGCATTATAAATAATAGAAAAACGACGCTAAGCATCGCTATTAACGACTTTTTCTACAGCCTC
>NZ_JAEINI020000036.1:0-1825 GCF_016343785.1 Alishewanella maricola
GTAAGCGTAACAACAACCACACCTTGCGGTGTGGCTGCTGATCAATAAGGCAGGAGTTCTTGCAGTTGCTCGTGGGTATTGGCTTTGGGCAGCTCTGTCAGCAAGCGGCATAAGTAATCATACGGTTCCAGACCATTGATTTTGGCCGTTTCGACTAGGCTATACATTGCAGCACTGGCTTCTGCGCCCGTTTCAGTATTGGCAAACAACCACGCCTTGCGTCCAATCACGAACGGTTTGACGGCGCGCTCAGCACGGTTGTTGTCGATATTTAATCGGCCATCGTCCAGATAGCGGATGAGTTTGGGCCACTGATTCAGGCTATACGTGATAGCGACTCCCAGTAAACTTTCTTTCGTGACACTCTCGCTTGATTTATCCAGCCAGCTTTTAAATTGTTCTAGCAGTGGTTTAGCTAGTGCTTGTCTGGCGTCATACTTCTTATCAGGCGGCGCAGTTTTTAATTTACTCTCCAGTGCATAGAGTTTCTGGATGTGGTTAAGGGCCACATCCGCTTTACCCGTTTTGCCTTTGCCCTGTGCTTTTTGGGCTTCAACGAACTTGCGTCGGGCATGCGCCCAGCAACCGACTAAGGTTGCGTGAGTTTTCTCATATCCGGCATAACCATCGACCTGCAGATAACCGTTAAAGCCGGATAAGAAGTCACAGGGATGTTTGCTGCTGCGGCTATCCTGATAATCAAACAGCGCCAGTTTGGGGCCGGTACTTTTTTCTAAGCCACAGCCATATACCCACATGTAACAGGTGCTTTTCTCAACATCCAGCACATTGACGGTGGTTTCATCTGCCCACAGCACCGGCTGTTTAAGCAGCTCGGCTTTCATTAACGCCAGTAGCGGTTTAAGTTTATCTGCACAGGTTATCAGCCAACGACTCATCGTTTGACGACTAAGCTCAATACCTGCCTGATTAAACAACTGCTCCTGACGGTATAACGGCAAGCCATAGTGCATTTTGCTGCTGATGATTTGCGCCAGTAAACTTGGCGTGGCCATGCTCTTAGGGATAACCGCAGGCGGTACATCGGCAATCTTAATGTCGACCTTAGTGCCATTGGTTTCACACTGCCGGCAGCTGTATTTCAACCGGACATTTCTCAGCACACGGATTTTCGCGGGCACGAACTCAATTTGCTCACTGACTTCTTCACCCATTTGATGCAGGGCATGGCCACAGCAGACACAGGTTTTATCGTCAATGTCATGGATAACGTCAACGCGGGGCAATTCAGGAATAATACGCGGTCGGCGTGGCTTGGCGGCTTTCTCAGCGCTCTCGGTCGTCTGAGTGTCTGGCTCTGTCGCTACGGACTCGTCTTCAATAAGCTGTTCGGCCTCATTTAAGACTTCGCCTTCACCTTCGTAGGTCTCGCTGCTGGGGCTAAATTTCTGGTACTTCTTCAGGTTATAGCGCTCCAGCAATTGCTGTAACTTATCCGAGAGCTGCTGGTTAACCCGCTCTAGTTTAGCGATGCGTTTGTCTTTTTGCGCCAGTTTGCGCTCAAGCTTTTGCGTCTGCTCAAGCAGCATTTTCTTGAGCAGTTCAACATCATCAGGTAAGGATTGAGGTATCTTTTTCATGGCCGTTATTGTAACGGCCAATTTGGCTAAGTGCTTGGTAAGATTTAGATTGTTTTGGATGCGATCTACAGGATTTATAGCCGATCGGCATATCAACCCACACTCTGGTAATGCAGCGGCTGGTGCGCGGTGATTTTTTGAATATCGACACCTTGCAACAGCCAATGCCATTGCTGCTCGCTAATAGACAACACTTTACCTGGCATCTGCCTTGGCCAGCGGAA
>NZ_JAEINI020000037.1:0-1766 GCF_016343785.1 Alishewanella maricola
AGCAACTAGTGGGATTAGCTCAAACCTTAACAACTGAAAGCGGTAATGCTCAGGAGTTTGAAGAGTTTATCCATTCACTAAGTGATGTAGCCTCACTAAAGAAAACAGAAACCGGCTGGATCGTTTCAAAATTTGAGAATCAACAATTTATATTTGAAATTCAGTTGATAGCGAATGGTTTTTATATACATCGTTCAGGAAATTACTTTTCTTTTTTTGGCTTTTTTATAGAGGCTGTAACAGGTAATTTCGGCCGGGTTTCTATAGAGGATGTTTAATTTGTTGCAACATAACAAGGCGCATCACTCGCAGCCTGCGGCTGCTGGGACGTCAAACGCTAACGCGTTTTTCCGCCCGTGTGCTTTGCGTTATGCCTAAGGAAGTCAGTTGAATCGTCGAGAAAGGATTTTCAGAGTCGTCTTAACGTTAATATTCGTTGCAGCAGGGCTGCTTTGCCTGAACCAAAGTATGGCCTCGTTTTGGGTTGCGGGCGGGCCGCCAACCGACTTTCCAAATGCCTGGTATCAAAATGGCATCATTTGGGGCTGGCGTGGGTTAGCGTTACTGGTTTTCGGTATATTTTTTCAGTTTAAATGGCACAGTTTACGCTCTAGCTGGTTAGCTAAATTAATAACAACAATTGTAATTTTGGGCATGCTGTATCCCTATGCAAGGGAGCAGCTTTTAATCGACTCGTGTCTTGATGGTGGTAGTGCATGGTCAACACAGCACTTCGATTGCAAAAAGTAAGGCATAACAAGGCAAGTCAGCATCGCACCTGCGGTGCTGGACTCGCTAACGCTCGCCGCTGCTTGCGGCGTTATGTTTTAAGGGAGTGTACGAATGAGTAAGTGGATGACAAAGAAAAGAATTATGATTTTAGCAGCTTTGCCTGTGGCAGGCTTGAGTTTCACTATTCTTTTAAATCTTCTCGCTGGATCAGGATACTCAACTTCAATAAATCAGGGAGCAGTTGCTGTGTACTTCCTTGGTTCTGTCTTATGGTCTGTTGCTGCAATTATTGCTGGCGTGTATATGTATTCAAAGTGCAGTTCTATGAATACCAAAAAATTCATACTAGGAATTTTCTCAGTTTTTGTAGGTGCTGGATTGCCGTGGATAGTTGGTATGCAACTTTGATAGCCAAACATAACAATCGCCATCACAAACGCGCCCGTTGGGCGCTCGACTCGCAACAAGTTGCTCGCGTGTGTGGCGGGCGTTATGTTTCTGAGGATAGCCATGCCAGATTATAAGTTTTGTGTTTCGTTGAATATCTCGCATCCCGAAATAGAAGCTGACATTATAAGTGAAGAGTTGAACATTACTCCTCACATTACTCATAAAATTGGCGAGCCTAGAATTACACCAAATGGAAGGCGTCTGAGTGGAAGTTACGAAAATACGTTTTGGAGCTACGATTTTTGTAATGGTAAACGAGTAGATGCAGAGGAAATTCTTTTCGAAGATTTTATTGCCTCAAAAAATAGTGAGCTTGCTAAACACAAATGCTTTTTTGAAAAATTAAGAGAAACGGGTGGAGCAGTCGACTATTTTGTTGGCTGGTTTAGTGTTGATAGCATAAATATGAACATATACCTAGAGCCAGCCGTTTTGTATAGTACAGCGGATTTAAGTATTTCATTAGTTTTGTGTGCATATCCTTCGCATCACGAAACATAACAAATTGCTTAATTTCGTTCCGGCCACAAAAAGCGTGGTCTCCACTGGACTGCCTACGCTGCGCTGCGGCAGCCAATTAGCAA
>NZ_JAEINI020000039.1:0-1560 GCF_016343785.1 Alishewanella maricola
TAGACATAATGACTCCCCACGAGGTGCTGACCTCCGAATTCGTGGGTTAGTTTCGCAACCAGAGCCATACTGTATTTGTTGAATATACAATATCGGAGGTCAGCATGGTTAACAATAGCATAACTTTTATCGGCTTAGATACTCACAAAGAGTTCTTTGAAGTGGCCTATATCGAAGACAATCGCGAAGCCAAGCCTGTTAGTCTCGGGCGCATTAACGGCACCAAACAAGCACTGCAAAAGCTTGTCCGCCAGTTCGAATCTAAGCACCCCGGCAGTACGCTGCATTTTGTTTATGAAGCAGGCCCATGTGGCTATTGGATTTATCGCTTTTTAACAAGTTTAGGCCACTGTTGTTATGTCGTGGCACCCTCTTTAATTCCTAAAAAAGCCGGTGAGCGCGTTAAGACAGACAAACGTGATGCCGTGAAATTAGCTTTACTGCTGCGCTCTGGCGATATGGCCCCTATCTATGTTCCCGAGCCAGAAGATGAAGCGATGCGCGATTTATCACGCGCGCGTGAAACCGCCATGAAGGATTTAAAAGACGCAAAGTATCAGCTTAAAGCCATGCTGCTGCGCAACAATATCCGCTGTGACATACAAGATAATTGGTCAGCCAAACACCTACGCTGGCTCACCGAATTGATATTGCCGCATCCTTCGCAACAGATTGTTTTGCAGGAAGCGATACAAACCATTACCGAGCGTATCCGACGCCTTGAGCGACTGGATAACGAACTCAGTTACCATGTGAAAAACTGGCGTTACTACCCTGTTGTGAAAGCCATTCAAGCCATGCGGGGGGTGCGCTTATTAGTGGCTGTCGGCGTGATTGCCGAGCTGGGCGATTTATCCCGCTTCGACCACCCGAGAAAACTCATGAGCTATCTCGGCTTGGTCCCCTCTGAGCATTCCAGTGGGGGTAAACGTAAGCAAGGTGGCATTACCCGAACGGGCAATACCCGTGCTAGGCGCTTATTGGTCGAAGGTGCGCATACTTATCGCTATGCCGCCAACGTATCAACGGAGCTGCAAAAACGACAGGAAAGTCTCAGCAAGGAAATCGTCGATATCGCTTGGCAAGCACAGCTTAGATTATGCCGACGGTATCAACGCTTAATGAAGCGTGGCAAACACTACAACTTAGTCGTTACCGCCATTGCCAGAGAGATGATTGCCTATATCTGGGCCATCTCCAGAGAAGTCGTGCTAACACCCGTTAACCCTGCTAAGCGGTTAGCAAGGGTGCCAGCATGAAAAACGAGTTAGAGTTAATGCATTGGATCAAGCAGCGGGTGTGGCACAACCACCGACGGCGTTAGGATGGCAACAGCCTCACGGCTGTTGAACCTCGTACATAGACTGAAGACAGGTGCCACGGCGGATCAAGTAAGGTAGGCTCTGTTAGCGAAAGCTAATAATCCACGTATACCAGCATGACAACCGACGAACATTACCAGCTTCATCTGATGCATTAACTCGCTTTAACAGCAAAAAAAGGTTCTTTAATGAGCAGGATTTTACTCAATCTGCTTGACGTGGGGAGTCATACCAACGC